>CAYQDU010000019.1:0-36064 GCA_964416275.1 uncultured Anaerolinea sp.
CGCCCGAAGTGCGACAAAATCCACGCAACATCTCTTGGGGGGCGCTCCAAGAGCGCCATGCCTGCTCTACGGTTTAATGGGAGAGAATTTTCCCCGGCGAAGCTTGAAAAGCCCGAAATTAAAAGTCCGATTGTGTGAGGCGATAATGAACCCGCCGCTTTCTCCCGAAGAAAAGACCCTCTTGCTCAAGCTGGCCCGCCAGTCCTTGGAAGCGGCAGTGCGCGGCCAGTCCTTGCCCTCCCTGGACCTGGCCGCCCTGCCCGAAGCCCTGCGCCAGCCGGGAGCCAGTTTTGTGACCCTGACCCTTAAAGATGGGGCGCTGCGCGGCTGCGTCGGCGCGCTGGAGGCCCATCAGCCCCTGGCCGAAGATGTGCGCCAGCACGCCGTCGAAGCTGCGCTGGAAGATTATCGCTTCTCGCCGGTGGAGCCGGCCGAACTGCCCCAGATCGAGATCGAAATCTCGCGCCTGACATCTCCGCAAGACCTGGAGTATGCCGCCCCGGAAGACCTGCCTACCCATCTGCGCCCGCACATCGACGGCGTGACCCTGATGGATGGCTGGCGGCGGGCCACCTTCTTGCCCCAGGTGTGGGACAAGGTTCCCGACCCGGAAGAATTTCTGTATCATCTGTGCGATAAGATGGGCGCTCCGCCCAACCTGTGGCGGCGCAAAAAGCTGCGCGTCCAGACCTACCAGGTCGAAGAATTCCACGAATAAATTTCGGCTCTTCCGGCTTTGCCGGAAAAGAAGTACCATTGGGGGGTTGGCGCGTGACGGAATCCCACAACAACCCCCCAATATAGAAAAAGTCCCCAACTTTCTTTAAAACTTACAGCCGGGCGAAGGTGATTCGCTCGATGTCCAGGCGCGCCAGTTCCAGCGCCAGCGATGGATCGGTCAGCAGCGCCAGCTCATGCTGGCGCTGCTGGTTATAGCTTGAACCGGCCAGCAGGGCCGCGTCGGCATACCCTGGATGGCACATTAATTCTGTCACCCCCAACGGCAGGCGGTTGATGATCTGGCGCAACTGGGCGAGGGTGGCGGTTTCGGCGTAGAATTCGGCGCTGAAGTAATCGGGGCAGCGCACGGGACGGGCCGCCAGCAGGGCCGGGGCGAAGGCGGCAATGTGGGGCAGCAGTTCCTCCGGCAGGCCGTTCGCCTGGCGCTCGTCCAAGCGGCGCAGCGGCAGGCGGATGGAGCAGGCGTACTCTTGGGCCAGGATCAACAGGCTTTCCAACAAGGCCGGGCTGAGATACGAAAAATGGTGGTGCGAATCGAGGTGGTCGGGGGCGTGGCCCACGACGGCCATAAAGCGCTCGATTTGAGCGCGCCACTCGGCCTGAATCTCGTCCATTTTCAGGGCTTCCAGGCGGGGCATCTGCTCGTCCAGGCCGGGGAAACGGGCCGCCCCGCCGGTTAGGCTGGTCACCTGGCCGGCAGGCAGCACCGGCGCTCCGCTGGTCAGCGTCAGGTGCACGCCCAGGCCCAGGGCGGGGCATTCTTCTTGGGCCTGGCGCAGGGCGGCCTCCACGCCTGGCATGTTCAGCATGGCAGTGGTGGAGGTGACAATTCCCTCCTGGTGCGCCTGGCGAATGCCCTGGGATACTCCCGGCGTGCGCCCGTAGTCATCGGCGTTTACGATTAAATATTTTGCCAAACCAATCCTCCGCTCTGCAGGGTTTGTCCGCGTATTCCAGAATCTACTGCCTCATCAGTTCTATCGGGGACTGCTGCCGGGCTTTGCCCGGCAGCAGTCCCCGATGGATGAAAAATGAGGTTCTTCCGGCTTGGCCGGGAAAGAGATTATATTTTGGGGAACATGTGTGGTGTAGCCACACAGATAGCTCCCCACTCAACCGGGGTGGAGGTAACTGGCGAGCTTCGCTTAGCGAGCAAAGCTTGCCTGAAAAGAGGATTAATCGTAGATTTTGTCGCACGAAGTGCGACAAAATCTACGGAACAACTCTTTTTGAAGGCGCTCGAAGAGCGCCATGCCTGTTCCATGGTTTAATCAGGTGGCACCGCCACACATGTTCCCCAAAAATATAGAAAAATTCCCGCCTTTGGCGAAAGAGCCAAAAATGACTTCTCCAGCTTTGCCAGGGAAAGGGTTTCTCGCCTTCGGGGGGCAGTCCTTTTCTCAGGCGGGCGGCGCTGCGTGCGAGCGGGGGCGGTAGAGCGGTTGGAGCGTAGTCGCCAGGCGCTGGCGCACGGCGGCGTTGGGCCGCAGGCCGGCCTGCTCCATGCCCAAGATCACCGCGCCGGTCACGGGCGGCGCGGTCAGGCGCGCCAGGCGAGCGCCGGGGGCCAGGGTGTGGATGGTCTGGCCCATCGTCTCGGCCAGAAGCGGGCTGCCATCGTACATGCTGCCCACCAGGATCACCTCGAATTCCAGGGCCTCGAATTCCAATTGGCGGATGACGGCGTTTGCCAGCTCGCCCAGCTCGCGCCCGGCCCACAGCACCAGGCCGTGAGCTATGGCGTCGCCGCCGGCGGCGGCCTGGAAGATCAGCGGGGCGGCCGAAGCGTCCAGGCTGTAGCGATTATTCATCAGCCCTTCGAGCAGATCGGCCGGGTCTTTGGCCCCTACCAGGCGCACAAAGGCCTGGCTCAGGGCGGTGGCCGGGCCGCGCCGGGTCCAGGCCCGCGCTACGGCGTGGACGGCCTGGAACATGATCTCGGACGCACCCGCCCCTTCGCCCATCATAATGCCCCCGCCGGTGACGCGCCCGATGCGCTGGCGGGTTTGATCCCAGCCCCAGCAGTTGCAGCCCGTTCCCGAAACCACCCCAATTCCCCAGCCTTCGGCTGAACCGGCCAGCAGGCCCAGGATGCTGTCGTTGACCGCCGCCAGCGGGGCCGATAGTCCCAGGCTGTGCAGGGCGGCCCGCATGGGCGCTTCTTCCGAGGCCCAATCGTAGCCCGACAGGCCAAACCCGGCCCCGGCGATCTGTTCGGGCGCGGCCTGGCTCATCGCCAGGGCCTGGTCGAAGGCGGCGCGTAGGGCTGCCAGCAGGCCGGGGTAGCCTACCGCCTCGTGATTGCCTGGCCCGCCCACTCCAAAGCCCAGGGCTGCGCCCTGCTCGTCGGCGATCAAGACGTGGGTCTTGGTGCTGCCCACGTCGGCCCCCAGGAAATACCGCGGCCGGGTCACCGCGCCCCCTCGGCGCGCTCCCAGAAGCGGGGCAGATAGGCCCGGTTGGTTTCCAGGAGATCGTCCAGCACGGCCTGGACGCGATCGGCCGGCGGCCCCAGTGGGTGGGCCAGCAGGGCCTGGTAGGCCGCCTGCCGGTCGCCATGCACCGCCGCCTCGACGGTGAGCAGCTCGAAGGCTTTGATTTGGGCCAGCAGGCCGAAGCAAACCGGGGGCAGCGGCTCGGCCGGCAGGGGTTGGATGCCGCTGGGCAGGGCAGGCGCGCCGCGCCCTACCCGGCAGGGCATTTCCAGCACCCAGTCTTCCGGCCAGCCCGGCACGGCTCCGTTGTGGCGAGTGTTGACGATATGCGTCTCGCCCAGGTCGTTGAAATGGGCGTTTAACAGCTCGACGGCCATAGTCGAGTAATACGCCCCGCCGCGTTTCATCAGGTCGGATGGCGGCGCGGTTAGCAGGGGATCGGCATATTGGCGCAGCAGGTCGCGCTCAACGTCCATCACTTCCTCGGCTCGCGAGGGCGGCCAATCTTGCTGGTGGGCCAGCTTGCGGGTGGTGTAGTAGAAGTATTGCAGGTAATAGTTGGGGATCATGCGCAGGGTTTCAATGGTGCGCACATCCCATTCCGGCTGTGGGTCGGCCTCGAGTTGGGCGATGAAGGTCTCCATCACGCGCGGCCAAAGGTCTTCGCCGTCTACGGTGAAGCCGCGATGCCACGACAGGTGATTCAGCCCCAGGGTGTCCAGGGCGGCTCGTTCGGGGGCCACCGGCCCGCCCAGGTCTGGCTCCAGCATTTCCAGCAGGTGCATCTTGGTGGTGATCGGCACGTTGCATACGCCCACCGAGGCGGTGTTGGGAGCATATTTTTGCAGCGCTTGCGTTACCAGGCCGGCCGGGTTGGTAAAGTTGACCAGCAGCGCGCCGGGGGCGGCCAGGCGGCGCATGTCGGCGGCGATGCTGAGGATCACCGGGATGGTGCGCAGGGCTTTTGCCATGCCGCCCACGCCGGTGGTTTCCTGGCCCACCAGCCCATGCCGCCGCCCCAGGTATTCGTCCGCCCGGCGGGCGGGCATTTGCCCCACCCGCAGTTGGGTGATGACGTAGTTGGCGCCCTCGACTGCCGCCGCCTGATCGGTGGTCAGGCGCACCTGGAACGGGGCCTGGGCGGCGGCGGCTATGCGTTGGGCGAACCCACCCACCACGTCCAGGCGTTGAGCGTCGATATCCATCAGCCACAATTCGCTCAACGGCAGCGTGGCGGTGTGGGCCAGAAAACCATTTACCAATTCAGGGGTATAGGTAGACCCCCCGCCAAATACAGCGATTTTCATCCTGCCTCCAGTTTATTTTTCCACCCCGGTGAACACGATGCCGCGCATAAAGTAGCGCTGGGCCACGATGAACAGCAGCAGCGGCGCAGCCAGCGCCAGCAGCGACGTGGCCTGGGTCAGGTTGGGGTTGGTAGTGTGAATGCTATTGAATTTTTGCAGGCCCACCGAGATGGGCTGCAGCTCTGGCCGGTTGGTCAGGTAGATCAGCGGGCCGAAAAAGTCGTTCCAGGCCCAGACGACGTGGAAGGTGCTGAGGGCGATCAGGGCCGGAACCATCTGCGGCAGCAGGATCGAGCGGAAGATGCGCAGCGGCCCGGCTCCGTCGATCATGGCGGCTTCGTCCAGCTCGCGCGGGATGCTCAAGAAGAACTGGCGCAGGAAGAATACGTCGAAGGCGTTGGCAAAGAAGGTTGGTACGATCAGCGGCAGCCAGGTTCCCACCCAACCGATTTTAACGTAGAAAGCGTACGTTGGGATCACGGTTACGCTGGCGGGTAGGAAGATGGTCGCCAGCAGCAGGGTAAAGAGCAGGTCTTTGCCGGGAAAGCGGAAGCGGGCAAAGCCGTAGGCCACCAGGGTGCAAGAGATCAGCACGCCGATCAGCGAAGCGACGGTGTAGAACAGGGTGTTCAGGAACATGCGCGGAAAGTTGATCTGCTTCCAGCCGATGCCGAAGTTTTCCCAGTGCGGCTCGAACGTCCAGGGGCGTTGCAGCGAACGCCAGGAGCCTTTCCAGGTGATCGGCGCAGCCTGCGGGTTGGCCGGGTCGATGAACTGACTTTCCTGCAGGCCCTTCTTCACCAGGGCCAGGTTTTTAAGGCCCTGGTCGGTCGGCACGCTGTACACGTCGTATTCTTTGCCGTTATAGATGAAGGTTTCCACCCCGGCCGGCCAGATGGGGGCATTCAGTTCGCTGACCTGCTCTTTGGTCTTGAGGGCCGAAAAGACCATGTATACGAACGGTGAGAGGAAAAAGACCAGCAGGACAATCGCCAGCAGCGTGATCCACAGGCTTTTGAGGCCTCGCCCCAGTTTGCGTTGGTTCATCTTCATACCGCGTCTCCTACCGGGACTCGCCGGCGTAATAGACCCAATATTTCTGCGATTTGAACAGCAGTATGGTTACGATCAGGATGATAGCAAACAAGAACCAGGCCATCGTGGCCCCATAACCCAGGTAGCCATAGGCGAAGAAGGTCTTGTATAAGTGCAGGTTGAGGAACATGGTGGCCCCGCCCGGCGCGCCGGTGCCGGTGTTTAACACCAGCGGAACCAGGAAATATTGGAACAGGGCGATGGTGGACAGGGTCAGATCGTACATGATGACCGGCGAGATCATGGGCAGGGTGACGTGGCGCAGGGTGGCCCACCAGTTGGCGCCGTCCACCTGGGCCGCATCGTACAGCTCGCTGGGTACGCCCTGCAGACCAGCTAGGTAGATGACCATGCTGTTGCCCACCCCCCACAGCCCGATGATGACCAGGGCCGGGTAGACCCAGAACGGGTCGTTGACCCAGGTGGGTGGGCTTTGCACGCCCAGGCGTTCCAGGGCCAGGTTCACCCAGCCGGTTTCGGGGTTCAACATGCCGTTCCAGCCATAGATGGCTGCCACGAAGGGGACGATGGCCGGCATATAGAACAGGGTGCGGAACAGGCCCGGAACGCGCAGCAGCTTACTGTTAATCAGCAGCGCCAGGCCGATGGGCATGATTAATCCCAGCGGCAGAGCCAGCAGGCCGTATTTCAGGGTTACCAGCAGCGATTTCCACACCTGGGCGTCGCTCAGCAGGGTCTGGTAATTCTTCAGCCCCACAAAGCGCAGCGGATCCTCCTGCGAGATGGTCAGGTTCAGGAAGCTGAACACCAGCGAGGCCAGCATGGGGATGAGGGTAAACAGCAAAAACCCTACGATCCAGGGCGAGATGAAGATCAACCCCCAGCGCGCTTCCCGTCGGGCCAGCGGCGAGAGCCGGGTGAAGCGTATTTTCTGCGGGCGAGTAAATTCGGAAAACAAAGACATAGCACGCTCCTACGCGGTGGGGCTTTTCCCTCATCCCCGGCCCCTCTCCCAAAGGGGGAGGGAAGCAGACTCTTCCTCTCCTCAGATGGGAGCAGGCTCCCCCTCTCCCCGAAGGGGAGAGGGGGCTGGGGGGTGAGGGGTTATTTCTTGTTGTAAATGGCCTGCAAGTCGCTCTTTAACTTGGCGATCTCGGCGTCGATGTCCAGGCCGGGGGTGGTCAGGATCAGGTTGTAGAAGGTGCGGGTGCGGTTCATGGCTTCGTTGTAATTGGGGAAGTAACCCTCGAAGCTGGGGTTGTCGGCGTACTGCACCCCGTCCAGGGCCACCTGCCAATCGGGCTTTTGGGTGAACTGCTGGTTGAGCGAGTCAAAGAAGGACCCCTGGAGCGATTTACGGGCCGGGAATGCCCCGTAGGCCAGAACCAGGTTCTTGGCGGCTTCGCTTTCGCCCAGGAAGTAGGACAGGACTTCAAAGGCTTCGTCGGGGTGTTTGGTGGTCTTGAAGATGCGGAAGGTGTCGGCGTTGAGGTTGGCGGTGGTTTTGCCCTTGTAGGATGGCATGGCGGCCACATCCCACTTGCCGCCGGCGTTTTCCATGCAGCAGGTGTACCACAGGAAAGTGGCGCCCATGGCGATCTTGCCGGAATTGAAGGGGTTGGTGGCCCCCCAGGCTTCGGATTGGTACAGGGCGTAATCGGGCTGGAAATGATATTTCCAGATGCTATCGTAGGTCCACTTCCAGGCGGCGTCCCATTCGGGTGGGATTTGGGCGGTCTTACCGTCGGCGGCCACCAGGCTGCCAGCCCCGAAGTATGAGCCGATGGCGCGGGCGTCGTCGTGGCCCTGCCAGACGAAGCCGTATTGGGCGATCTTCTTAGGGTCGAAGCCTTCCTGATCGGCGGTCTTGCCGTTCTCGTCCACCGTCAGCTTCAGGGCGACTTTTTGCAGCGTATCGTAGTTCCATTCTTCTTCGGCGCCGTCGGGCCATTTGTACTTTTCGCCGTATTTGTGGGGCGGGTAGTTCAGCCCGGCTTCATCGAACATTTCCGGTTGGTAATAGATCATGGAAGGGTAGATGGCATAGGGCAGGCCCAGCAGCCCCTGGCCCTCGACCCGGTAGAAATCGACCGCTTTGGGATCAAAGCCGGAAAGATCGTAGTTGGTTTTTTTGATGTAAGGTTCCAGGTCGAGCCACATGCCGTGGAAGCCTTCTGCGCCGGAAACGCCCACCGGGCCAACGATGTCGGGCGGGTTGCCGGAGGTGACCTGGGTTGCCAGGGTTTCGTAGGCCTGGGCGTACAGCACCACTTCCATTGTCAGGTGGATGTTAGGATGGGAGGCGTTGAAGGCGTCGACGATGGCCTGCTGGGGGGCCTGCAGTTCGGGGGCGTCGCCCGTACCCAGGCCGATGAACCAGCGCACTTCGGTCTTACCGCTGTTATCGGCCGGAGCGGCCGGCTGCCCGGCGGCTTGGGTGGGTTCGGCGTTGGCGGCTGGAGCGGCTGGGGCGGCTGTGGGGGCGGCCGGGGCGGCGCAGGCGGCCAGACCCAGCGATAGGATCAGGCACAGCGCCCAAAGGGGGGCAAGTTTCTTCTGCATGTTTTTCTCCTCTCAAATCTTGATTTGGTTGGGGTATTCCGGATTTTGATCAGGATTGGCTGGCGTCGAGCCTGGCATTCGCTGGGCCGTATGGACAGCCGCACGAGCCGCGCAGGACGATCTCAGTAGGCAGCAGGGTCAGGGAATCGACCGGCTGACCGCGCAGGCGTTGGATGAGCTGCGCCGCGGCGCTGCGGCCCACTTCTTCGGTGGGGGCGCGCACGGTGGTGAGGGGGGGGGTCAGGTAGGGCGACATGCGCTGGTCGTCAAAACCCACCACGGCCACGTCTGCGGGGATGCGTTTTCCGGCCTCGGCCAGGGCGATATACACCCCCAGGGCGGCCTCATCGTCGCCAGAAAAGACCGCGTCGAAGGCCACCCCGGCCGCCAGCAGACCCAGGACAGCCTCCCGCGCCGCGTAGCGGTCGAACTCGCCGGGCGCAATCAGGGCCGGGTCGTAGGGCAGGCCGTGCGTCTCCAGGGCCTGGCGGTAGCCCATCTCGCGCCACAGCGAGTCTTCCTGTTCCTGCGGGCCGCGCAGCAGGACGATCCGGCGGCAGCCGTGCTGTTCGATCAGGTGGCTGACCAGGGCGCGCGAGGCGGCCTTGTTTTCCACCGTCACGCACGGAATGTCCATTCCGTCCGGCGGCGATTGGTGGATCAGGATCAGGGGAAAATTCTGTTCGTACAGGCGGGCCAGGGAAGACAGGTCCAGGCTGTCGGTAAAGACCAGCAGGCCATCGGTGTTGTGTGGGCCAACCGGGGGCGGAAAGTTGCGCCGAGGCCCCAGTTGGCGGGTCGAGGCGATCAGCAGGTCGTAGCCAGCCGCGCCGGTGACGGCCTCGATGCCGCTGATGAGCGGGGCGAAGAAATCGCCTGAAATATCGGTCATCGTCAGGCCGAGGGTATTGGTTTTGTGGGTAGCCAGGCTGCGGGCGGTGGCATGCGGCGCATAGCCGAGGTCGCTCATGACGGCCTGCAGCCGGACGGCCACTTCGTCGGACACCGGGGCGCTCTGGTTAAGATAGCGGCTGACGGTGGCGACGGACACCCCGGCGGCGCGGGCTACGTCTCGGATCGTGGCAGAGGAGGATTTGGTTTTGGTCATCGGGTTTTCATGCTATTATGTAACCGGTTACTGTAACCGGTTACATAATAGCATGAAAACAGGCGCGAGTCAATAAGAAAAGGGGATTTTGTCGCCTCTTGGGCGATAAAATCCCCTTTTCACCTGAAGCGGGTGCGCCGCCTAGATTTGGGTGAAGTTCTCTACATTGACCACAAACAGTGTGGCGCGGCTGGCCCCCGGCTCGACGGCCGGCGAAACCGATTGGCGGATTACCTCAATCGCTTCACCCACCTTGTCGTCGGCCACCCCGATCATCAGCGTGCTGGAGCCGCGCCGGAAGAACCCGCCGGTCGAGGCGATGCGGGTCACGCGGAACCCGGCCGTAATCAGGGCTTGCGAAACCGGTTCGTTATCGTTGTCGTTTAGAATGGTCAGAATCAGTTTCATGAAATCACCTCGTACCGTTCAACCTCCAGGGTAAAAACCGTGGCCCCGCCCACCGTCACCGGGGTGGTCAGCGGCAGGTGGAACGGCGCGCCTTCCAGCGGCGTGGCGACGTATTCAACGCGCCGGCGGCAGGTTTCGGATAGAATCTGCACAACCTGGCCTTCCTGCCCGGCCTGCAGGCCGATCAGCAGGGTTTCATTGCGGCTGCCCAGAAAGCCGCCCGTGCTTGCCATGTGGGTGACGAGCAGCCCAGCCTGCTGCAGGGCCTCCATGGCCGGGTCCACGTCTTGAATCTGAATAACGGCGGTCATCAAACGATTGATCGTCACGTTCACCTCCTGAGGAAGTTATCCACCGGGCATTTCTCGGGCCTCATTCCAAAGAAACGACGCGTGGGGCGGGGTCGTCGATAACGATGGCCTGCCCATCGGGGAAAATCACGGTGGTTTTCTCTTTCTGGCATAAGACGGTTAAACCTCGATATTTTACCGTAACCGGGCGCGGGTAGGGGTTGAATCCATTCAGCGCCACCCGGGTGGGTGAGATCAGGCGTACGCCCAGGGTTTCGAGGAACAGGGCCAGGGGGGCCAGTCCACCCAGGGCGTTGCGCTCACCCAGGGCGCTGTGCTCGCCCTGACCGGCATCGGCGTGATAGTAACGTCGAAAGGCATGTTCGCTTTTCAGGCTTTGCACAACAGCGCCCATTAAGCGGGCGACCAGCTCGGCCGCCTCCTGGCGGAATCCATATTGCAGCAGTCCTTCGCCGATAAGCTGGTTCCAGGGCATGTGGACGCTGGCGCATACCTCGGCTCCCTCGGCCTGGGGCGGGCGCACGCAGGCTGGAACGCCGCGGGCGCGCCAGAAACGCTCTGGGTTGGTAAGGGTCTCCTCGACCAGTTGTTTGGCCCGCGCCGGGCGGGGGATGCCGGCCCACAGCGGCAGCAGGGTGCTGTGATCTTGAAAATCATAGCCCACGCTGTCGAAGCGGATGTGATCTTCGGGTTCCAGACCGTGGATTTCGATCCGCTCGATCATCGAATAGACGTGCTTGCCAGTAGCCTGGCCCAGGCCCGGCCGCCAGCGGATTTGCTCGTCGTTGATGCGTTCGATGCGTGGGTGGCCGGAGGCGCTGCGCCCATGAACGAAGATCACCGGGCGGCGGCGCAGGGTTTCGTCGGTGTGGATGCAGATTTGCAGCCGCACCGGGCGCTCGAAGCTGCGCTGCACCAGGATCGCGCCGGGGCCGCGACCCTCGGCCAGTTCCTCGCCGTGCGTGCTGAAGTGGGTGTCGCGGTCGCGGTCAAAGTAGGCACTGGCGGTTTCGTCCCAGGCGCTCTCTACCGCCGAACGCAGGCGCTCGGCGGCTGTCTCCAGGCCGGGCAGGTCTTGCTCGCGCCCCAGGATGCGCGCCATGCGCGCCAGGATCAGGCATTCACGGTGCAGCAGGGCGGTCAGGGCCGGGTTTTCAGCGCTGGTAATGTCTACTCCCTGCGACCAGGGCTGCCAGCGTGAGTAGACCGGGTGATCTTCGTCGCCGGCCTGCATGGGGTGATCCCATTCGGGGACGCCATCGCCGTCCCGGTCATGCTCGGGTGCGAACCAGGTCTGCACAAAGCGCAGCAGCGGCTCGTAGATTTCTTGCAGCCATTCGACCTGCTCGGTGGTTTCGTAAATGCGCCAGGCCAGGCTTGCCAGCAGCGGGGCGGCCAGAATCTGGCTGCGCTGCCCGGCCGGGCCGGGTTTCCAGTCGATGAAGCCGCTCTCAACCTGGCTGAGAAAGAAGTTGCGCGCCAGCCCCAGGGCCAGTTCGGGGGCCGAGGGCAAGATCAGCCCGGCCAGGTAGTAGCTTTCCAGGGGAGTCTGCCCATTCCACAGGTGATTATAGTCGCTGCCGTCGCCGCGCAGCGAATACCCCTGATCGGGCTGGCGGGCCAGCGTCAGGCAGGGGTTGGGCATTTGCTCGGTGGGGCCGATCAGCAGGCTGAGGGCCTGCTTTTGGGCCAGCATCAGGGCTGCGTCCCAGTCGGGGTCGCCGGTGTAGATTTCCACCTGGCGGGCGTTGAGCAGTTCCAGGCGGGCGCGTTCGGCCTCCCAGCGCAGGGCGGCCACGCTGCGGGCCAGGTTGAACGAGGCTTCCTGGCTGGCAAGGGCGGCGTGAACCCAGGTGACCTGGCGCGTGCTGCCGGGGGCCAGTTCCATGCGCAGGGCCAGGGTCGGGTAAGGGCTGGCTCCGGGCCGCGGCCCGCCGGTCAGGAAGATAACCGGCTCGAGGCCGCCGCTGCTGCCCGCCAGGATGGTGGCGGCCTGCATCTCGACTGCCGCCATGCGCTGCCCCGGCCCAGATTGGCCGGGGGTGGGGTGCAGCTGGGCCGCCCACTCCATCACCAGCTTGGTATCAGCGCCGCCGGTGTTGGTCACCTGCACCCGCCCAGCCACCGCCTGCGATTGGGGAACCCAATATTCGATTGAAACGTCGATGCCAGGGAAGGGCGCAAAGCTGAGGATGATGAAATTCGGCAGCGCCAGCGAAACCACCGGCGGCTGGGCGAATTCGGCTGGATCGCTAACCGCCGTCTCGCCCAGGATAAAGCGCGGAAAGATACGCATCAGGCGCGCCCGCAGCCCGTAGGTGGTTTGGAGGGCCAGGGCAGGCGGGTCGCCTTCACCCAGGGCCAGCTCCCAGATCTGATCGTCGCAGTAATTGCTGGGGGTCAGGCGGACGTCGCAGGCCAGGGTGAGGGCCAGCGGGTCGCCAGCCTTGAGCTGCCATTCTCGCATGGGTTGATTGTATCAGGAATCCGGGAACACTGACGCCGCGGATGAAACATTGATGTCCTGGATGAAGCGTTGATGTCACGGATAAAACCTTGAAATCCTGATACAATCCTGGCTACCGGTATTCTTTATTCTGGCTCTTCCGCCGAAGGCGGGAATTGGGTCGGTTGATCGGGAAACAGGAGTTAATCTATGAGCGACGCTTACCAGCCGCGCGGCAAGTATTTTGACGAATTCATCCCCGGCCAGTGCATCATCACTGCCGGGCGCACCATCACCGAAGCTGACATCGTGAATTTTGCCGGGCTTTCTGGGGATTACAACCAGATGCACGTCGATGCAGCCTACAGCGCCCGCACCCAGTTCGGCCAGCGGGTGGCGCATGGTCTGCTGGTCACGGCTGTTATTTCAGGGCTGGCAGTGCAAACCGGATTTATGGAAGGCACAGTACTTGCATTCCGTGAGATTAGCGAATGGAAGTTTATCAAGCCGGTGCTGATTGGCGATACGGTGCATGGCGTGCTGACCGTGCGCGAGACCAAAGACCTGCGGCGCATTGGCGGCGGGGCGGTGACGATGGATGTCGAGGTGCAGAACCAGACCGGCGAGGTAGTGATGAAAGGCGTGTGGGTGGTGCTGATCCAGGCCCGACCGGCCGCCTGAGGAGGGGAAGCTGAGGATGGACGACGGACAGCAGACGATACACGATGGAGGCCGGGCGGCCAATCCGCCTGGCTTGGACGAGCCGGCGCGGCAGGAGGGCGATACCGCTCCGCTGCGCCTGAGCCGCCCGCCCGCCCCGCCGTCGTTTGACCCGCCGCCCTGGGAGCGCCCGACGGCTGCGCCGCGCCCATCCGCTTCGCCGGCCGCCCGTCCGGTGGGCGCGGCCGGCCAACCGCCGCCGCCCACCATCCCGCCCTACCCGCCGCCAACGGGCGCGCCCGGCGGGCAGGGTTACCCCGCCCCGCCGCCGCCGCCCGCCCGCCCGCCGGCCGCCCGCCCGCCGGCCGCCCAGCCCACTCCGCCCCGCCAGCCGCAGCGCCCGCCGCGCCGCCCGCCGCTCCCGCCGCGCCGCCCAACCGGTTCGCACCTGGGCTGCCTGCTGCGCGGCGTGTTTGCCAGCCTGTTTGGGCTGGTCCTGATTGCCCTGTGCGGGGTATTGGTCGCATTCGCTCAATACGTGCGCATCGCCCGCACCCTGCCCGATATTGCCGACCTGCGCCAGCACGCATCGCAGTTCGAGACCACCCGCCTGCTGGATCGCAATGGCGATGTGCTGTACGAGATCATGGACCCCAGCGCCGGGAAGCGCACCTTTGTGCCGCTCAACCGCATCTCGCCCAACCTGGTGGCGGCCACAGTGGCGACCGAAGACCAGGGCTATTACAGCCACCCCGGCTTCGACGTATTCGCCATTATGCGGGCGTTTTATCAGAACTACACCCGCGGCGAAACCATATCGGGGGCTTCGACCATCACCCAACAGTTGGCCCGCAACCTGTTGTTTACCCCTCAAGAGCGCATAGAGCAGAGCTACGAGCGCAAGATGCGCGAGGCCATTTTGGCCGCCGAACTGACCCGGCGCTATTCCAAAGATGAAATTCTTGAAATCTACCTGAATGAGATTAACTACGGCAATCTATCGTATGGCATCGAAGCCGCCGCCGAGACCTATTTTCATACCACTGCGGATAAGCTGAGCCTGGGACAGGCGGCTTTTCTGGCCGGGCTGCCCCAGGCCCCCGCTATTTACGACGTGTTCACCAATCCCGATGCGGCCCTCAACCGCCAGCGGGATGTGCTACGCCTGATGTTCGAGCAAAGCCTGGCGCAGGACTGCATTTATGTGAGCAACGCCCCCAGCCCGGTATGCGTCGATGCGGTGGCCGCCACCAATGCTTCGAACGAAATCAAAGCCTATGCGTTTCAGGCCCCACTGGCCCAGATCCGCTATCCGCATTGGGTTACGTACGTGCGTTCGCTGCTGGAGGCCCAGTACGACGCTCAGACGATCTATCGGCTGGGCTACACCATCTACACCAGCCTCGATCCCGAAGTGCAGGATATGGCCCAGGCAGCGGTCAGCGAGCAGGTACGGGGCATGGCGGCCAACAACGCCAAGAGCGGGGCGCTGGTGGCGATCCGCCCGGCCACGGGCGAGATCGTGGCCATGGTTGGCTCAGCCGACTTCTATAATGAGGCTATCTCCGGGCAGGTCAATATGGCGATCAGCCCGCGCCAGCCGGGGTCTTCGATCAAGCCGCTGACCTACCTGGCGGCTTTCGAGAAGGGCTGGACCCCGGCGACGCTAATTTGGGACGTACCGAGCGAGTTCCCGCCCTCTGGCCGGGCCGACGACACCCGCCCGCCCTATGTCCCCCAGAATTATGATGGGCGCTTCCGCGGCCCGGTGACGGTGCGCACCGCCCTGGCAAATTCGCTCAATATCCCGGCGGTCAAGACCCTGCAATTCGTGGGCATCTACGACGATCCTAACCGCCCCGGCGAAGACGGCCTGGTGAATTTTGCCCGCCGGATGGGCATTACTACCTTCGATCAGCCCGATTACGGTCTCTCGCTGACCCTGGGCGGCGGCGAAGTGACCCTGCTGCAAATGACCAGCTTCTACGCCACTCTGGCAAACAACGGGCGGCGCATCCAGCCTACGGCGATTTTGCGCATTCTGGATCATTCGGGCAACCCGGTGTATCAATACCAGCCCCCATCTGGCGAGCAGGTCTTGCGAGCCGAACACGCCTTCCTTATGTCATCTATCCTGGCCGACAGCCAGGCGCGCCTGCCCGCATTTGGGCGCAATTCGCCGCTCGACCTGCCGTTCCCGGCCGCGGTCAAGACCGGCACCACCAACGACTTCCGCGATAACTGGACCCTGGGCTATACGCCCGACCTGGCAGTGGGGGTGTGGGTGGGCAACCCCGATTACACCCAGATGGTTAACACCACTGGCCTGAGCGGGGCGGCCCCGATCTGGAATCGCGTGATGACCGGGGCGATCCAGAAGCTAACCGGCGGCAACCTGACGCAGTTCAGCCGCCCAGCGGGCATTGTCGAGTATGTGATCTGCGAGACTTCTGGGGCGGCGCCCTCGCAGTGGTGCCCCAAACAGCGCAATGAGCTGTTTGCAGCCGACCAGCCGCCGCTGCCTAAAGAGCAAGACCTGTGGCAAAAGGCCCTGGTCGATACCTGGACGGGCCTGCGCGCTTCGGCCGCCTGCGCCGATTTTGTGGATGAGCAGATGGCGCTGAATGTGAACGACGCCTCGGCCCGCAAGTGGATCCGCCGGGAGGCGGCTGGTCAGGCGTGGGCTGAGGCGATTGGTTTCCCGCCGCCGGTGTTCTTTGCCCCGGGGCGGGATTGCACCGCCGCCGACCCGCATCCTGTTCTGGTGCTGGCTTACCCGCAGGATGGGCAGACCATTCAGGAGACGAGCGTCAGCGTGTACGCTCTGATCGATTCGCCTCAAGATTCCGACTTCTGGCGGCTGGATTACGGCCTGGGCGATAAGCCCGTCGAGTGGCAGACGCTGGCCCAGGGCCGCAACCGCCTGACCCAGCCCGATATCATCGCCAACTGGGACGTGAGCGGCTTCCCGCCCGGCGTGGTGACGCTGCGCCTGACGCTCAAGGCCCTGGAGGGTGGGTATGCTGAGCGCAAGATCCGCCTGATTTTGCTCGTCCCGACGCCTACACCCGTGCCTACCCCTACCCCGCTGCCTACGCCCATTCCTACGGATACGCCTCTGCCCACGCCGTTCCCCACCGAGACGCCGCCGCCCCCGCCGCCGCCCAGCGATACGCCCCTG
The DNA here is from genome assembly GCA_964416275.1 of uncultured Anaerolinea sp. GTDB lineage: Bacteria > Chloroflexota > Anaerolineae > Anaerolineales > UBA4823 > RBG-16-57-11. The sequence goes on from CAYQDU010000019.1 coordinate 16,216, forward strand.
CCCACCCCCAGCGAGACGCTTGCCCCGGCCCCGCTTTCGGTTTCGGGCGGCTTCCCAAAGGCCACTCCCAGCCCATAAAGTTATCCCGGCTTTTCGCCGGCAGCCCCCACGCGACCGTGGTGGAGGTGACTGGCGAGCTTTGCCGTTGACCCTCTTTTTGAAGGCGCTTGCAGAGCGCCATGCCTGCTCCACGATTTAATGGGGAGTTTGTGGCTGGCATTGCCAGCCACAAACTCCCCATTAGAGTTTTCCCGGCGAAACCGGAAGAACCTCTAGATCTTTGCTAAGGCTTCGTTTTCGATTAATTTGACGAATGCCAGGGGGTTATCCTGGTGCGGCAGATGCCCGGCGTCAGGCAAGATCGCCAGGCGGGCCGCCGGCTGGGCGCGCTGGGCGGCCTGCCCGGTCGCCAGGGGGATAATGCGATCCTGTTGACCCCAGATCAGCAGGGTGGGCAGGTCGAGGCTGTGCAGGCGCTCGGCCAGGCCCTTCTGCTGGCGGGCGGTATAGGCGGCCATGCTGCGCAGGGCCGAGAAATACGCTCGCCGCTGGCCGTCGTCCCAAACCCGTTGATTGACCCGCCGATACAAGAACTGGCGCTCGGCTTCAGGCAGGGCGCCCAGGTCGGCATAATAGGGACGCAGGGTTTCGTAAGCCGCCTGGGGGTCTCTGCGCAGGCGGGTATAGAGCCATTCGCCCAGCCCTGGCAGCAGGAACAGCAGCAGCGAGAGGTTGAGGCGCTGCCCGGTGGTTAGCAAGGTCCCATCGGCCAGCGCCAGGCCCTTCAGCCAGGCCGGGCGCTCTTCCAGGGCCAGCGATTGGCCGATGGCCGCCCCCAGCGAGCTGCCCACCAGCAGGGTCGATTGCAGTCCTAGTACCTGGGCCAGTTCACTGATCACCTGAGCGTAGAACGGGATGGTGTAGGCCAGGTCTGGTTTCGGGCTGCGCCCAAAGCCAGGCAGATCCAGGGCCACCACCCGGGCGTTTTGGGCCAGGGGGCGCAGCACATGCCGCCACGAATCGGCCTCGTCGCCCAACCCGTGGACGAACAGCAGGCTGCGCTGGGGGTGGTCGCCAAGCTGATAGGTGAACAGGCGCAGCCCCGTGCGGGGAAGCTGGATAAACTGAGCCGCCTCGGCCAGGTCGGGCCAGGGCTGCATCGGTTGACGGAAGGCGTCGCTTGGCGTCAGCATAAGGTGGGTCTATTTGGGGTTTAGCAGATCGATTAAGGCCCGCCGAGCGCGATTATCCACCACCGCCAGGATTTCATCTTCTTCCTCGAACACCAGATTGCCGCGTGGGGTAATCACCCGGCCGCGCCGGAAGACGGCTGCGATGGTGCAGGAATCGGGCAGGGGCAGGTCGCGCAGCGGGATGCCCAGGATTTTGGATCGAGGGTCTAACTTTTCTTCGACCAGCGAATATTCGCCCTTGCGCAGCTTGAGCAGAGTCATCATATCGCCCATCGACATTTCTTCCACGATCAGATGGGCCAGGATTTCGGTCTGGTTCAGGCCCACATCTACGCCCATATCGGGGGTAAACAGCCAGGCGTTTTTGGGGTTGTTGACCCGGGCGATGATGCGCGGCACATTGAACTCAAAGCGGGCCAGGGTGGCAATGACCAGGTTGTTCTCGTCTTCGCCAGTGGCGGCCACCAGCACGTCGGCCTGGTCGATGTGGTTCTCTTCCAGCACCTGAGGCGAACTGCCGTCGCCGATAATCACCGTTTCGGGCGGGATTTCGTTGCGCAGGCGTTCCAGGACTTCCTGGCGGCTTTCGATGATTTTGACCTGGTGGCCTTCGCCGAGGAGCTGGCTGGCCAGGTGCGAGCCGGTGCGGCCTCCGCCGATAATGATAACGTACATGGCTTACTCTCCTCCGCCCAGGTCAAGCAGTTGATGCAGGCGATCCATGGCGGTATTCAGCACTGCCAGGTACAGCAAGTCGCCGGAGCGCAGCTCTGTACCGCTGAACGGGATAAAGGCCCGGCCCTGGCGGGTGACGGCGATCACGTTGATTTCGCCGGGGACAATCAGGTGTTTCACCATTTGCCCGACCAGCCGCCGGGGAGTTTGCAGGGTCAGCAGGCAAACTTCTCCGCCGCCGAACGTCATCACCGGGTCCATCTCGGCGTGGGTCAGAATTTCGCGGATGCGTTCGGCGCCCAGGTCGGTGGCCGAAATAGTTTGCAACCCCAGGCGTTGATATACTTCGGCCTGGCGCGGGTCGAACAGGCGGGCCACTACGCGCGGCACCTGGTACACATTGCGGGCGATGCGGGCGGCGATGACGTTGACATTGTCTGAGGCGCTGGTGGCGGCAAACGCATCGGCCTGTTGAATTCCGGCCTCCATCAATACGTCCCGGTCGAAGCCGATCCCCACAACTTTACGGCCTTTGAAATTTGCCCCCAGGCGTTCCAGGGCCTGTGCGCTCTTGTCAATGACCACCACATCATGGCCTTCTTTCGCCATTAACTGGCTAACCAGCCCCCCTACCCGGCCACAGCCCATTACGATGATCCTCATAGCGCCTCCTTGTCTTTGAGGGTGAGCCGGTGGGTAGAATAAGCCGCCCGCCGGTCGTTTCTATTATCACACATTCGGAGTTGAATGGCTGAATTTTCGCACAAATGCTTTGCGTACCCACTCCAGGCTGTATAAGACCAGCCCGAACGGTGCAATCCACAACCAGAACCATACCGGCAGGGCGGTATGGCCCATCACATAGCGCAGCGGCTGGATATAGATCACGGCCCAAAGCTGGAGCAGCGCCAGGCAGACCCCTAACCACAGCGAGCGGTTGCTCAACCAACCCAGCGAACTGGAGCGGTTCACCTCAGCCCGGCAGGCAAAGGCATTCCCTACCTGGGTGACGACCACACTGGCGTAGAAGACCGTCAGCGCCATCTGCTCTACGGTGCTGTTATCCAGGCTGATCAGGCTGGTCAGGGTGGGCCAGGCGGCCAGCCCGGCCCAGGGCAGGCTGGGAGGGTGGATGCCGGCCAGGCGGTAGGAGATCAGGCCCAGGCGGTCGCATAAATAGTAGACCAGGAAGAAGCCGGCGTAGCATAACCCGGCTTCGATCATCCCCAGCCACAGCAAGGCCCGGCGCACCAGGCCGCTATCGACCACGCGCTGCGTTCGGCGGCGCGGCGGGCGGCGCATCACATCTGGCTCTGGTTTTTCCGAGCCTAGCCCCAGGCCAGGGAACAGGTCGGTGCCGATGTCGACGGCCAGAATCTGCTGGACGTGCAGCGCCAGCGGAAGGTGGGTGGTGGCGGTGAGCAGGAAGGGCAGGAATTCGGGAATGTTGCTGGAAAAGATATAGGTAATGAATTTACGCAGGTTGTCGTATAATGCCCGGCCTTCGCGGATGGCCTCGACCACGGTGGCGAAGTTGTCGTTGGTGAGGATAATATCAGCCGCCTCTTTCGATACGTCGGTGCCGCTCAGGCCCATCGAGATGCCCACATCGGCCTTGCGCAGGGCGGGGGCGTCGTTCACGCCATCGCCGGTCACGGCCACCACTTCGCCCATATTTTGGATGGTTGCCACCAGGCGCAGCTTATGCTCGGGGGCCATGCGTGCAAATAGCATCTCTGGCTGTTTCAGCAGGGCTTTTAGCTCCACCTCGTTAAGCTCGTCCAGCTCGGCCCCGGTGACAATGCGGGCGTTGTCTGAATCGAGCATGCCCACCCGGCGGGCCAGCGACAGGCCGGTCAGGCCATAGTCGCCGGTAATCATCACCATACGAATGCCGGCCTGGCGCAGGGTGTGGATCGCCTGGCTCACTTCGGGGCGGGGCGGGTCGTGCATGGCAACCAGCCCCAGGAAGATCAATTGTTGCTCCACCGACTCGATTGTGTAGGCCCGGCTGTCGCTGGGCAGAGCGCGCCGGGCCACGCCCATCACCCGCAGCGCCCGGTTGGCATAGTCGTCGATGGCCTCCAGAATCTGATGACGCAGAACATTCGTCAGCGGTTGGGCGTGTTCGCCGATCAGAATATGGGTGCAGAGCTGCAAGACCTCGCGCGGCGCACCCTTCACATAGGCCACTTTAGGGGGGAAGGGCGGGGTAAAGCTGGCCGAAGGCGCGTTGGGGCTGCCGTTGGCGTAGGCGCGCCAGTTGTGCAGGGTCTGGTGGATGGTGGTCATGCGCTTGCGGCGGGCGTCGAAGGGCAGCTCGTGGATGCGGGGGATGTCACGCTGAAGCTGGGCCTCTTCTACGCCGCCCTTGAGGGCCGCTACCCGCAGGGCGGCTTCGGTCTGGTCGCCCAGGTAGCCCCAGTGGGGCTTGCCGGGGCCGGGCGGGGTCAGGCGTGAATTGTTGCAGGCCATCACAGCCGTCAGGAGCTGGCGCCAATCGCCTTCGATGGCTTGACCGCGCGGGTCGGGGTCGAAATTGCCCACCGGCTCGTAGCCTACGCCAGTGACGTGCAGGCGCTCGCCAGCCACCCATACTTCGCGCACAGTCATCTGGTTCTGGGTCAGGGTGCCGCTTTTATCGGTGCAGATGGTCGAGACGGTTCCCAGGGTTTCCAGCACTGAAAGCTTTTTGACCAGCACGCCCTGGCCCGCCAGGCGCTGCCCGGCCCGGGCCAGGGCCAGGGTGAGAGTGGCTGGTAAGCCTTCGGGGATGGCTGCCGCCAGGATGCCGACGGCCAGCAGGATCGATTCCTCGCGCCCCAGGGCCACGTCTTCATCGAAAACGCCCACCAGCAGGGCAAAGATGGCAAACCCCAGGGCGGCCAACGCCACCCGCTTCAGCACCCGGTTTAGCTCCACCTGCATCGGGCTGGGATCGTCCTTTACCGATTGGGTCAGGTGGGCGATCCGCCCGAATTGGGTCAGCATGCCGGTGGCGTATACCACCGCCCGCCCTGTGCCGGATACCACCGATGTGCCGGCGAAGACTAGGTTGGGGCGCTCCAGCTCGCTGATTCCCTCCCGCAGGGAGGCGTCGGCGGTCTTGCGGGCGGGAACGGCGTCGCCGGTGAGGGTGGCGTTGTTGGTGCGCAGGCCGTATTCTTCCACCACCCGCGCGTCGGCGGGGATGTTGTCGCCTTCAGCCAGGATCAGCACGTCGCCGGGGGCCAGGCAGTCGGCCGGCAGGCTGGTTTCGGCCCCTTCCCGCAGCACGCGGGTATATTCGGGCAGCAGGCGGCGCAGGGCGTCGATGGCCTGCTCGGCCCGGTAGTTGCGCCAGAATGAAAACCCGGCGTTGACGACTACCAGCGTCCAGATCGATAATCCCAGGATCGGCTCGCCCAGGAGCAGCATCACCGCCAGCCCGGAGGCCAGCAGCACCAGCGCTGTCAGGTGAGTAAAATAGGTCAGCCCGCGCCGCCAGACCGGCGGGCGAATCTCCTCCGATAGGGTGTTCTTCCCAAACAGCGCCAGGCGCTCCTCGGCCTGGGCTGTGGAAAGACCCTGGAGATCGGTTTCCAGGGCAGGATATACTTCGCCTGGGCGAAGCCGGTAGATCGGGCTGGATTCCATAGGAAACCGTGGCCTGCCGGGATTCATCCCGGCGCAACGATTATTCTTCCTCTTTTTCGGTTTCCTTGGGCGCCCCGCCCAGTTTCGGCGCTGCTGCAGGAGCCAGATAGGGGGCCAGGAGAGAAGGCGCTTCCGGGTGATCGGAATGCACGGCGTGGTTGTAATCGCCGGCCGGGATTGGCCTCAGTTCGAGGCGCGCCGGGCGGCGCACGCCGAACAGAGCAAAGAAATTCGTCGCCAGGGTCAGCACCTGGTAGCGGTATTCCTGCATCTTCAATGACTGCCACTCGACGATGGAGGCCATCGACCCCTGGACGCGGGCTTTTTCGCGCACGATGCGGTGGATCTGAGTCGGGTCGCGGTAGCCAAAGCGTGAGATCAGCACGGTATGGGCTGCCAGCACCAGCAGGCTGAACGAGATCAGCACCACCCAGCCGCCCTCTTCCCACTTGCCTACGATTTGGCCGACAAAGACCAGCCCGGCCAGCACGGCGGCAAACCCGGCTGCTCGGCTGCCCCAGGCCCGGCGCCGCCCGGTACTGGTCTGCTGGATGTGGCGGCGGATTGCCAGGCCCATGACCATGATGGGCATGAACACACCGATGCCGTAATAGGGAACGGCCAGCGAGCTGCGCCCGCGCACCAGGAACATAATCACCAGGGCGATAATGAAGCCAGCCGTTACCGAGCGGGTGAACGTGCCTTGCGGGTTGCGATAGACTACGATCTCAGGGATTTCGCCGATGGCGACATCTCGCCAGGCGGTGGCTTGCAAGTCTTGGAAGGCGGTCATCGAGGCGGCCGCCAGCAGGGCCACGGCCAGCCCCTGGTAGACCCAGAACAGGATCGTCCCGCCGGGGATCTGCCCAAAGCCGATGGCGGCCAGGTTGCCCACCAGGGTGCGGCCCAGCGTGCCGTCGAAGGCGTCGAAGCGGATGGCAAACGAGGCCAGCAGCAGGGTGGTGACGCCGCCGTAGAACAGGAACGAGGTCTGCACCAGCCGCCCAATGCCCGACTTGCCGCTGTAAAAATCCCATAGCTTCTGGAAGCGCGGCAGCTTGCGCTTGCCCCACTTCACCAGGCCGGCATCGTCATTGATGACGAACTGGATGCCATTCGACATGGCTTCCAGCCCGGACAGGGCCACCAGGCCCTTCATCGAAGCGGTAAGCATGTGATACATGGCCTGCCACAGGCTGGCCGGTTTGATCTCGCCGCTGGGCGGCAGGGCTGCCACGCCCTGGAAGTGGGCGTTGAACAGGCCGAAGGTCATGACCACCGTCAGCAGCAGGAAAATCGCCAGCATGGTGAACACCACCCGGGCCGATTCGCCCCGACCGCGGATGGTCAGGTAGTAGGTGGTCGACACCAGGGCTACGCCGATCAGGAAGTGCCAGATCCAGTGGATGCCGGTGGCGTTGCGCAGCGAGAGGAGCTGATCTACGCCCGACAGGCTGGATACCACGATCGTGAAGATGTAATCCTGGATCAGCACCACGGCCACCACCAGGCTCAGGCCGGGGGACAGGTAGCGCATCGAGGCGGTATACGAGCCGCCGCCCTCGTTGAACGTGCCGAGCGAGTACATATACAGCAGGCCAAACACAGCGTTGGCAACGGCGATCACCGCCACCGCGATCATGGCGTATTGCTCTAACCCATATGGGTGCAAGGCGCTCATCATTTCGCCAGTGGCGTAATAAAAGGACGTGAAATAATCCACGCCAAACAGGGCCAGGGCGGCCAGCAGACCGATCTGCCCGGCGCCATGCACTTTTGTATCCTCCTCGCGCTCACGCGGCGACAGGCGATACGAAAGATAGACAATCACAATCAGCAGTAGAATCGAAAACCACATAGTCTCACGTCATTCGGCCGACGGTCCAAACGCCTTTTCCAGCGTTTTTAGCTCGGTCAACAGGTGTTTACGGGTTGATGGACTCAGGCGGGTATCCTGGGCCACCTTAACTTCTTCTCGCCGGCAGGCCAGCACCACGAAGGCAGGGACAAACATGACCCGCCCGGCGGGGATGATATCGAAATAATGAACCTTGCGCTGCAGCGACTGGTCGTCGAAGTAGGGCAGACTCAGGCTGAGGCCCCGGTTCAGATCATTCGACTCGGCCCGGCGCTGGATGGTCTGGATGATCTCCTGGGTCTCGTAGCGGGCCAGGGCCCGGCCCTGGTTGACCAGTTGGCCCAGGATGCCATAGCGCTTTTGCTGATAGACCGGGTCGGCTACCACGTAGGGCGCCAGGTTGACTGCGGCGTGCAGCAGGCCGATGTAGCGCTGCATCGAAGCGATGTGCGCTTCGGCCTCGGGCAGCGAGCCAACCAGCAGACGGTCTTCCGCGCCAAACGCCACCCATTGGGGCAGGTAGAAGCGGCGGGCCGATTCCACGTATGGCACCAGCAGCTCGCCCCGGCCTTCTTCGGGTTGGTCGGTTTCTTCGGCGATGGCATCGGTGGCGGCGGTGATGGCTGAGCCAGGCTCCTCCGGCCCGCTCACCGGTCGGGTGGGGATTTCCTCGCCGTCTTCGGGAGCATACATTACACTGCGCCCGGAGGGCAGCAGGTTATGCACCATGTGATAGGCGATGGCAAAACGCACCAGGCCAGCCCCGGTGACGATGGCCGGGTTCGGGTTGGCTTCCAGGTCGTTCAAACGCTGCCGCAATGTGACGCCCAGGTCGGCCCGGGTCAGGCGCTCCATCAGCCCGCCGGCCAACTGTTCGCGCTGGTCGGCCGGGACGGTGACAGTCTGCCCGCTCATTTCGCCCAGGGGCAGGCCGGGCAGGTCGTGCATCACCACCTTGTCGGGCAGGGTAAAACGCGCTTGGGGCAGCTTCTGACTCAGGGCATCGGCCAGCTTGCGCCCCTGTGATTCAAGAAACCGCTGCACCAGCGGCGGCTGCACGCCGAACAGGCTTTGCCAGCCGTTGAATTCTTCGGCCAGGTAGCTGGCGGCGTCATCCAGGGGGGCGGTGGAAGATTGAGGCAGGTTTGCGTCGGTCATGGTTTAAACCCTTTTTCGTCATGTTAGCCATTTAAGATAGATCATGAAACAGAATATTATAACCCTGTTTACCTCCATGCGATGAATTTCTCGCCGCGCTTCCGGCTTCGCCGGGAAAGAAGTTCGATTTGAGGGTTGTTGCGTGGCGGAGCCACGCAGGTACCACCCAACCAGCCGGTGTAAGAATTTCCCCGCCGAAGCCGGGAAGTCTCCAGAGAACGCCAAAATCTACCCGTAAGATCGAGGGCGTAACTCCGCCCAAAATCTCGTCGGTAGACTGTTGGCCCCCCGGGTTGATATTTGCTGCCGCCCTCGCTCACCCGCTGTTGCCTCTGGCGGGAGCAGTTTCGTTCGGCTGTCCGCCCAGGCGCGGCTGTTCTTTCGGCTCCAGGTATTGGGCCAGCAGCGAGGGCGCTTCGGGATGATCGATGTGCAAGGCGTGATCGTAATTCCCGGCCGAGACCGGCGGATCGTAGCGCACCGGTCGGCGGACTCCAAACAGGGCGAAAAATTGGGAGATGCCAGTCAGTATGCTATAGCGATATTCTTGCATTTTCAGGGCCTGCCATTCGACAATGGAGGCCATCGCGCCGCGCACGCGGGCTTTATCGCGCACGATGCGGTGAATCTGCACCGGTTCGCGATAGCCCACCGGCGAAATCAAGATGCCATGCGCTGCCAGCACCAGCAAGCTAAAAGAGATCAGCACTACCCAACCGCCTTCTTCCCACTTGCCCACGATCTGCCCAACGAATACGGTTGCTCCTAACAGGGCGGCGGCCAGCGCCCCCCGGCTGCCCCACGTCCGTTTCCAACCGCTGAAGTGCTGTAAGATGTGCTGGCGAACTGCCAGCCCCATTACCAGGATGGGCATAAACACGCCCACCCCGTAGTACGGCACGGCGCGGGTCGTCTGGCCGCGAACCAGGAACATGATGAACACGGCTACGGCAAAGGTGATCGTCACCGAGCGGGTAAAGGTGCCGTTCGGCGAGCGGTAGACGATAACTTCGGGGATTTCGCCGATGGCGACGTCTCGCCATTCGGTGGCCTGGGCGTCTTGCAGGGCAGTCATCGAGGCGGCCGCCAGCATCAGCACTGCCAGGATTTGATACACCCAAAACAGGATCTGCCCGCCGGGAATCTGGCTGAAGCCGATCCAGGCCAGATTACCCACCAGGGTGCGCCCCAGCGTGCCGTCGAAGACGTTGAAGCGGACGGCAAATGCGGCCAGGAAGAAGGTGGTCAACCCGCCGTAAAACAAGAATGAGGTCTGCACAAAACGCCCAATGCCCGACTTGCCGCTGTAGAAAGCCCACACTTTTTTGAAGCGTGGCAGGCGTTTCTTGCCCCAGCGCACGATGGAGGCGTCTTCGTCTTTCACGAATTGAATCCCGTTCGACATGGCTTCCAACCCGGAGAGGGCTACCATGCCTTTCATAGTGGCCGTCAGCAGGTGATACAATGCCTGCCCGAAAGTAGCGTGCTGGATGGCCTCGTTGAACGGCTGGGCCGACACTCCGTTGAGGTGGGCAGCCACCAGCCCGCCGGCCATTACCAGGGTCAACATACCGAACACGGCCAGCATGGCAAAGCCCAACCGGGCCGATTCGCCCCGGCCGCGAATGGTGATGTACCACGTCCCCGCGGCCAGGATGGCCCCCAGGATGAAATGCAGCCACCAATAGCGCCCATACCAGCCCAGGATGGAGAGCAGTTGGTCGCCGCCCGACAGGGCCGAGACCACCACTGTAAGGGTGTAATCCTGGATCAAGACCACCGCCACAATCAGGCTGAGGGTGGGTTTGAGGTAGCGCATCGATGCGGTGTACGAGCCGCCGCCCTCGTTGAAAACGCCCAGCGAGTACATATACAGCGCGCCGAAGACCATATTCGCCAGGGCGATCAGCCCGGCGGCCAGGTAGCCCCAGCGCTGCAGGCCATAGGGATGCAGCGCGGCCATCATCTCACCCGTGCCGTAGTAGAACGATGTGAAGTAATCTATACCGAACAGAGCGATGGCGGCCAGCAGGCCGATCTGCCCAGCGCCGTGAACGTGAGCGTCTTCCTGCCGTTCGCGCGGCGAGGCCTGGTAGGCCAGGAAGAAGATCACGATTAATAAACCAATTGCAAAGTACATAGCTTTTTAACCAGCTTTCTGAGCAAAGGCTGTTTCCAGCATTTGCAGCAGGGTCTTTAGATGTTTGCGGGTGGAGGGGCTGAGGCGGGTATCTTGGGCCACTTTGGCCTGCTCACGCCGCGCCGCCAGAACCAGGAAGGCCGGCACGAACATGATCCACCCGGAGGGGATGACGTCCATTTCCAGCAGGCGCATCTCCAGATTTTGGTCGTCGAAATAGGGCAGGCTCAGGCTCAAACCGCGATTGAGTAGGCCCTTCTTGACCCGCTCTTTGATCTCGGCCACAATCTCGGCAGTTTTATAGCGGGCAAAGGCCCGGCCCTGGCTTACCAACTGGCCCAGCATGCCATAGCGCTTTTGTTGGTAGACCGGGTCGGCCACCATGTAGGGGGCCAGGGCGATGGCGGTATGCAGCACCTGGATATAACGCTGCATCGAGGCCAGCAGGGCCTCGGCTTCTTCGTCGGTGTTGGTCAGCAGATGGTCGGCCTGGTCGAAGGCCACCCATTGGGGCAAGAAGAAGCGCCGGGCGACCGGGGCATACGGAACCAGCAATGCCTCTCCACCGGCTTCTCCTTCCACAATCGCATCGCTGGCGGCGGTGATGGCTGAAGGCTGCTCGTCTGGCAGCGCCTCAGGTTCATTGGGGATGGTTTCGCCAGCTTCCTGAACATAGGTCACATTGCGCCCGGCCGGCAGCATCTGGTAAACCAGGTGTCTCACGGCGGCGTAGCGCACCAGCCCGGCGGCAGCCGCCAGGCCAGGGTCGTCGTCGGCTTCCAGTTCATCCAGGCGCTGGCGCAGCATCACCGGTAAGGGTTGGGTGTTGAGCCACTCGGCCCAGCCGCGCAGGGTGTGCTGGCGAGATTTGGCCGGTAGGCTTGCTTCCCGCGTCGTTCCGCCGGCCTCCAGCAGGGTCACGCGTTCCGGCAGGCTGAACTGGGCTTGCGAATCGGTTTCCAGCAGGGCGGCAGCCAGGGCCTGGCCTTGCAGATCGAAGAACCGCTGACCTAACGCCGGCTGCGCAGCATACAACGCCCGCCAGGCGTCCAACTCTTGGGCCAGGTAACTACCAGCGGCTTCTACGCCGGGGGAATAAGTTGGATGGGAAACAGAAATCGTCGCCATGTGCAGTTGCCTTTCTGAGGTTAAGCATAGCAGGGCGACATAAAACCCGAACAAAAAGTCGGGTCAAGAGAATAAGGAAATCATAAAGACTTTGCCTCTCCCGGTACCACCCCCATGAAACCGTGGAACAGGCATAGCGCTCTTCGGGCGTCTTCAAAAAGAGTTGTTATGTGGATTTTGTCATACGGAGTGCGACAAAATCCACGATTAATCCTCTTTCCAGGCGAGCTTCGCTCGCCAAGGGAAGCTCGCCAGTCATCTTCCCCCCGGTTAAGTGGGATGCTACCCCTCTGATTTGATCTTTCCGTCTTAACAGGGGCAGAGGCGCAGCGACGCCCCGAATTCTTTGATGAACATGACCCCGGCCGCATTGAGAGAGGCAATCCTCATGGGCTACCGGAACCTCTTTCCCGGCGGCGGGCGCCGCGCCTCTACCGCGGCGGCGCGAATCGACGGTAGGACATTTTGCGTGGCCCACGCCAGTGCGAGCAGCTTTTTCACGTTTTGTGGAGGGGTACCAGCGGAAGAAGCCTGAAGATTCAGGTCGAAAAGCGATACCCCACCCCCGGCTCGGAGAGCAGGTGTTGAGGCTGTTTGGGGTCGGCTTCGAGCTTTTTGCGCAGCTGGCTCATAAAGACGCGCAAATATTCCACGTTGTCGGCGTATTCTGGCCCCCACACGTGGGTCAGCAGGCTGCGGTGGGTCAGCACCCGGCCCATATTGGTTGCCAGGTGGGCCAGCAGCTTAAACTCAGTGGCCGTCAGGCGCACTTCCAGCCCGCTGCGAGTGACCACGTGGCGGGTCAGGTCGATCACCAGGTCGCCGGCGGCGACCACCGTTTCGGGCGCGCCCTGGCTCTGGACCGAATGGCGCAGCGCCACTCGGATGCGGGCCAGCAGTTCTTCAATGCCGAAGGGCTTGGTCAGATAATCGTCGGCGCCGCGGTCAAGGGCCAGCACCTTGTCTTTCTCGGCGTCGCGCACCGAGAGGACGATGATGGGGGTGGCGCTCCACTCGCGCAGCCGGGCGCAGACCTCGAAGCCCGACAGGTCGGGCAGGCCCAGGTCGAGGATAATCAGGTCGGGCTGGACGGCAGCCGCCAGGGCCAGGCCCTCTTCGCCCCGGCTGGCGGTCGTCACCCGGTAATGTTTAGCGGTCAGGATGGTGCGCAGAGCGCGCAAGATTTGCGGCTCGTCGTCGATGACCAGGATGTGCGGGTCGGGGCTGGTGGTCATAGCTCGGATTGTACCACCGGGGGAGCGGCCCCTCCTAATGAGAGCGGCAGGGTGAAATGGAAGGCAAAGCCCGGTTTGCCAGGCTGGGGGGGCAGGTTTTCGGCCCAGATGCGCCCGCCGTGAGCTTCAATGATCCCTTTGCAGATCGACAACCCCAACCCGGTGCCGGTGATGCGCTCGGCGTTGGTCAGGCGGTAGAATTTGTCGAAAATCCGCTCCAGGTCTTCAGGGGCCACTGGCGGCCCCTGGTTTGCCACCTGCACCTGGACGACGTTCTCGGCCGGCAGCGCGCGGGCCGAGATGGCAATGGTTGTATCGGGCGGAGCGTATTTCAGGCTGTTGCCGATCAGGTTGGTGAAAACCTGCTCCAACTGGACGTAATCGACGGGAACCAGGGGCAGGTCTTCGGGGATGTCGAGAGCCACCCGGCGGCTGTCCAGGCGGCGGCGTTGGTGGGCCAGCACCCCGTCGATGATCTCGCTGAGCAGGTTCCACTGGCGGTTAGGGCGTAAGGCCCCGGCCTCGATGCGCGACATCGCCAGCAGGTTGCCCACCAGGTGGTTGAGATGATCGGTCTCCTCGTCGATGGCGCTGAGCAAATCCTGGCGGGCGGCCAGATCCCAGTCCACTTCGCCGCTCAACAGGCTGGTGACCGAGGCTTTAATGGTCGCCAGCGGCGTGCGCAGGTCGTGCGAGACGGAGGAAAGCAGGGCAGTCTTCATCCGGTCGCTCTCTTCTGAGACCTGGGCGCGCGATTCGGCCTGCGATAGGGCCGCCCGCTCGAGGGCCAGCGCCCCCTGAACGGCAAAAGCCCGCAGGCGGCGCTCTTCGGCCGGGTCCAGCGGGCGGGCGCGCCAGATGCGCACTTCGCCTAACAGGCCGCGCGCCGTTTGCAGCGCGAAGATGGCCTGCGGCGGTTCCGCGGGGCGGGGCGCCCCGGCTGGGGCATGAGTGGCAAAAGGTGGGCTGCCGCTCACATACATCTCTGTATAGGCGGCTTGCAGGGTTTCCAGACTGTGGGCCGCCAGGGCCTGGGCCAGATCTTGCAGATGGCTTTGCGAGGCCAGGGCGGCGCTCAATTCGTACAGGTGGGCCAGCTCGTTCTCGCGCGCCCGGGCGGCGGTCTGTTCGGCCCGGGCCTGGCCGATCAACTGGCTGATGAGGATGGCGACCGCCAGAAAGATCAGCAGCGCCAGGATGTCTTGTGGGCGATGGACGCGCAGGCTGTAGTACGGGCTGATGAAGAAATAATTGTAGGCCAGGAAGGCCGCCGTCGCGGCTACGATTCCGGCGCTCAACCCCCATAACAACGTCCCAACCAGCACCGGCAGCAGATAGACCAGTTCAATGGTGGCGCTGCTGAACGTGCGCCGGAAGGGCAGCAGAACCAGCGTGATGGTCAGCGCGACCAGGACCGCCAGCCCGGCGCGGCCCAGGTTTTTGAAGAGGCGCCGCGGCCAGCCGGGCGAAAAACGCAGGCGCTGAAAATCCAGGTTCACCGCAGTACTTCGAGATATGCGTGCAGGATGGCAGTGTATTGGGCGGCGAGAGGCATGGGCTAGTCTTCCTCAACCGGAGCGCTGGAGACGGCTTCCACCTCAGGGGCGGGCAGAGCCGGCGGCGGCGGAGCCAGCGGCTCCAGCGGAGAGGGCGCGCCCTCTTTTTGCAGCACACTGATCGCGTCCAAATGGGCCTGCACTTCGGCCAGGCGGGTCTCAAGCTCGGTCATTCTTTTGCGCTGTTGGCGCAGCAGCCAGCGGTTTTTGAACCCGCCTGGCATTGCCAGCAGGCTGCTGATGAGCGCCCCGGCGGCCAGCGTGACCAGCAGCACTGCCGCCAGCGAGCTTTCAAAATGCCACATCAGAAATGTGACCTGCACCACGGCGCTGTTTTGCAGCGCAAACAGGGCCGCGATGAAGGCAATAAACAGGGCAATGAACAGGAAGATTTGCATAGGGTTCCCCTCCCAGATTTAATTGTATCAGGGTTGGTCGGCTTTGGAGAATTTGCCTTTCCCGGCCTCTTTCCGCTTGGGGGCGCCACCCCACTAAACTGTGGAACACGTATGGGACCCGAAGAGCGCCATCAAAACGATGGGTTCAGGGTATTTTGTCGCGCGGAGTGCGACAAAATACCCTGGTAACCATCTATGGTTCTTCCGGCTTCGCCGGGGAAATTTCTATAGTGGTGAGCTTGCCGATGACGCAGCCGCCGGCAAGCTCTCATAGATCGCGTTAGCGGTCGAAGTAGACCGGGGCCTGGCCTTTCCAGAAGCGGAAGGCGGCCGCAATCCGCCCGGCGTGGCCGGGGTCCAGATCGGGCGGCAGATCGGCCTCGGCAAACCAGGCCCAGCCCAGCGTTTCTTGAGCGTGGCTGGGCGGATCGGCCTCCTGGGCCAGCGGGCGGCACAGAAACTGGAAGTGATACAGGTGGTTGCGGGTTTGCGAATGGCAGTAGCGCGAGTCGAATACGCCCATCAGGGCCAGGGCTTCGCAGCGCCAGCCGGTTTCCTCCAGCGCTTCGCGCAGCACGCCCTCGGCCGGGGTCTCGCCCACTTCCAGCGCCCCGCCGGGCATGGCCCACATGCGGTTATCCGCCCGCCGGATGAGCAGGATGCGCCCCGGTTCGTCGATGATGGCCGCGTCGCCTACCGAGAAAGGCGTGGGGTGGCTGAAGAGCGGGACGCGCAGCGGCTCGAGCGCTTCAGGCGGCTCGCCGCCAGACAGGGCCAGCATTTCCATGACGATGGCCTGGATCTGTTCGTAGCGGGCTTTGTCGTAGATGTTGCTGTAACGCAGACCCATGGCGCACATGTCGCGCAGTTGGTCGGCCCACAGGGCCAGTTGTTGAGCATAGGAGATGGGCGAATTTATTGGCATAGGTAGGAAATCCAGCGCTTAGCAGCCTGAGACGAGACGGTAGTTTGCTGCACAGTAAACCCGGCGGCGGCCAGCCGGGCGGCCATCTCTTCTGGTTCATAGCGGGCAAAGAACCGTTCAATGGGAGTGCCATAGGATGCTTCCCAGGTTTCGCCCGCGCCGCCCTGAATGCTCAGCGCCAGCGCTCCATCGGGGCGCAGCACGCGCCGAAATTCGGCCAGCGCGGCCAGGGCGGCGGTTTTGGGCAAGTGCAGCAGCGAGGCGCACACCCACAGTCCATCGAAGCAGGCGGCCGGGAAGCCCAGGCGCAGCAGGTTCATCTGCGCCAGGCGCGGCATTTCCAGGTGGGCCTGGGCGAAGGCCAGCATGCCGGCCGAGAGATCGACCCCCACCCCCCGCAGGCCGCGCCCGGCAAACCAGGCCAGGTCGCGGCCGGTGCCGCAGCCTACGTCCAGCAGCCGCTTGCCGGGGGCCAGGCGCTGCGCCAGGCGCTCGGCCAGGGCCAGCAGGTCGCCGCTCAATGGCGTATGGTTGGCCTGGGCGTAGCGATCTACCAGCTGATCGTAGGCCGATTGAATAGATGGGCGAGGGTGATCGTTCATGGCGGTTATTTCTGCCGCACCTGCTCCAGCGATAGCCCGCCCACCAGCAGGCCCCACAAAATCAGGCCAAGAGAGGCGCTGTGACCACCATATTGGATCAGGGCCACGTCGGGCAGGGCCAGCAGCGCCCCCAACGCGAATACCCAGGCGGCCGGGCGGCTGCGAGCCAGCCAGCCCAGAACGGCATAGCCGCCGGCCAGGGCCAGCAGCGCCAGGCGCAGCCACAGCGGAGCGGCCACCCCGTTCAACCAATAACCCACGCTTCCGACCAGGTTCATCACGCCCATCAGCACGTACAGGATGGCAAGCTGGTTCCTGGCCCGGCGGGGGTGTTCCAGGTCAGCCAGGGATTGGCCTCCCAGGAAGGGGTGGATGCGCCCGCCGATCATCTGCACTTCCAACACCTGGCCGTCGGGCAGGCGCAGGGTTTCGCCGGCCTGCAGGGCGGCCCGGTTGGGGATGGCGCCAACGACCTGCCCGTCCAGGTAGACCTGAATATTCCGCTGCGGGTAGAAGAAGTTGCCTTCCCAGGAGATGAGCAGCCGTTCGGGGCCGTCCGGTTCGATGGCAAAACGACGTTGAAAACGAGGCATGGTTTTGGGATTATACTGTAATTTGCCCGGCGCGGGAACCGGGCGTGCAGTTGGGGCGTCTGGAAGAGGACGATAGACCGCAGACGACGAGCAAATGATGACGAGCAAACGACGACAGACCACAGACGATAGACCTCAGGCGACAGGCGCAAGCCCGCTGGCCGTTCAGCGCGGCTGGTCGTCTATTGTCCGTCGATTGCTATCGCCTTTCCATCATCCAGGGCTTATGGCCGGCGGGCTTTTCGTTTCGGTTCTGGCTGCCTGGCTGTGGCTGACGGTTGGACTACCCGACCCGGCGGCCCTGCCGGCGCGCCTGGCCGCCCCCAGTGTGCGCATTGAAGACCGCAATGGCCGGCTGCTGTACGAGGCTTTGCCCGCCGAGGGCGGGCGGCACGCGGTGATCGCCCTGGAACAGATCCCGCTGGCCTGCCGCCAGGCCGCCATCGCCACCGAAGACCGGCGTTTCTACAGCCATCCGGGGGTTGATCTGAGCGGCATTCTGCGGGCGGCGTGGATCAATCTGCGCGGCGGCGAAACGATCGCCGGAGGCAGCACCATCACCCAACAGGTCGCGCGCAACTTGCTGCTGGAAGCTGGCGAGCGCGGCCAGCGCAGCCTGCGCCGCAAGCTGCGCGAAGCCTACCTGGCCTGGCGGCTGACCCGCCGCTTTAGCAAGGACGAAATCCTGGCCTTTTATCTGAACCAGACCTATTACGGCGGCCTGGCCTATGGCCTGGAAGCCGCCGCCCAGACCTTTTTCGGCCAGCCGGCCGCCCGGCTGGACCTGGCCGAGTGCGCCCTGCTGGCTGGGCTGCCCCAGGCCCCGGCGGTATACAATCCGTTTACGGATCCCGAGGCCGCTCGCCAGCGCCGGGAGGTGGTGTTAAGGCTGATGCAGGGCGACGGCTACATCACCGCCGGGCAGCGCGAGTTGGCCGCCCGGCAACCCCTGGCCTTGAGCGAGACGCCCTATCCTATTGAAGCGCCGCACTTTGTGATGATGGCGCGGGCGCAGATCGACCGCCTGTTCACGCCAGAGCAAATCTACGCTCAGGGCGGGCTGGTGGTGCGCACCACGCTTGACCTGGACTGGCAGCATCACGCCGAGGATGCGATTGCCCATCACCTGGCCTGGCTGGCGAAGAGCGAAGATGGCCTGGGGCATAACGTCAACAGCGCCGCCCTGGCGGCCCTCGACCCGCACACCGGGCAGGTCCTGGCCCTGGTGGGCAGCCCAGATTACTTCGACGCCGCCCACGGCGGGGCGATCAATATGGCGATTGCGCCGCGCCAGCCCGGCTCGGCGCTCAAGCCTATCGTCTATGCCGCCGCCTTCGACCCCGGCCTGAGCGCCCAGGCCGACCGCCAACCCTGGACGCCCGCCACCATGCTGCTGGACGTAAGCGCCACGTTCCGCACCCTCGATGGCCAGCCTTATATCCCTTCTAACTACGATCTGCGCGAGCATGGTCCGGTGCTGGCGCGCCAGGCTTTGGCTTCCTCGCTCAATATCCCCGCTGTGCTAACCCTGGAACACGTTGGGCTGCCGGATTTCATCAGCCTGGCCGAAAAGTTGGGCATCCAGACCTTTGGCGACCCGCATTCGTATGACTTATCGCTGGCGTTGGGCGGCGGCGAGGTGCGCCTGCTCGATCTGACTGCCGCCTATGGCGCGTTTGCCAATTCCGGCTATCGGGTATGGCCGCAGATCATTCTGGAAGTTCGCAGCCCACGCGGCGAGCGGCTATATACCCCGCCTGCCTCGCCCCAAGAGCGGGCGCTGGACGAGCGCACCGCCTGGTTGATTAGCGACATTCTGAGCGATAACGACGCCCGCAAGCTGGGCTTTGGGGCTAACAGCCTGCTGCGCCTCGACCGGCCGGCGGCGGTCAAGACCGGTACAACCAGCAACTTTCACGATAACTGGACGGTGGGCTACACGCCCGACCTGGTGGTGGGGGTCTGGTCGGGCAATACCGATTACACGCCCATGCGTAAGGTGAACGGTTTGAGCGGAGCGGCGCCGATCTGGCACGAGTTCATCCGCACGGCGCTGGCGGGCCGCCCGGCGCAGGTGTTCCAGCGCCCGGCGGGGTTGGAACAGGCTGAGGTGTGCAACCTATCGGGCCAGCGACCTACCCCGGCCTGCCCCTACCGGCGTATGGAGTGGTTCATCCGCGGCACGCAGCCTGTCCAGGCGGATACGCTGTATCAGGAAGTCTGGATCGACACGGCCACTGGCCGCCTGGCGACCAGCGCTGTTCCGGCCGAACGGCGCAAGCGGGTGGCCGCGCTCGACTTGCCTCCGCAGGCATATGCCTGGGCCCGCAGCCAGGGGCTGCCGCTGCTGGCCGATCTGATGGATGCCGCCGCGCTTGCCTGGCCCAGGCCCGGCCTGAGCGGTCTACCCACGGGGCAACCGCAATGGCTGGCCCCGGCCGACGGCAGCCAGTTCCGGCTTTCGACGTTTGTCAGCCCCGACGCTCAGCGTATTCCGCTGGAGGCGCTGGCGCCAGCCGGCGCAACCGAGGTGACCTTGTGGATGGATGGTGTGGCAATCGCCCACCCGGATTCCGCCCCCTACCGGGTCTTGTGGCGTCTGACCCCCGGTCTGCATCGGGCCTGGGTTACAGCCCGCCTGTCCAACGGTCAGACGGTCAGCAGCCCGCCGATTAGTTTTACCGTGTCCGGCTCTTCCGGCTTTGCCGGGGGAGCACTCTATGGATAAATTTCCCGCCTTCGCCGAAAGAAG
>CAYQDU010000020.1:0-35768 GCA_964416275.1 uncultured Anaerolinea sp.
TTCGCTTGGCGAGCAAAGCTCGCCTGGAAAGAGGGTTAATCGTGGATTTTGTCGCATGAAGTGCGACAAAATCCACGAAATATCTCTCTTTGAAGGCGCTCGAAGAGTTCCATGCCTGTTTCACAGTTTAATGGGGTGGTATCGGTGGCGCCGCCACCTGCACCCCCAAATATAGGTCAAACCCCGCCTTCGGCGGAAGAGCCCCAATTACTTATGTGGCCGGGGGCAGGTTTCGGTCGTACACATCAGCAGGATCGCCCGGCGGCCGGGCCGATTCATTCTGCATCCAATTCAAGAAAACCTCTACCACCTTTGGGTCGAAGTATATCCCGGCCTGATCTTGTAAATAGCGAATGGCCTGCTGGCGCGGCCAGGCGCGCCGGTAGGGCCGGTCTGATGTAATGGCGTCCCAGACATCGACGACCGTAAAGATACGCGCCGCCAGGGGAATCTGCTCGCCTGATAGGCCGTGCGGGTAGCCCGTACCGTCCCATTTTTCGTGATGAGAATAGGGGATTGCCAGGGCCGGGCGCAGATATGCGATGGGCGAGAGCATCGTCAGGGCCTGTTCGGGATGCTTTCTCATCTTGGTCCATTCATCTTCATCCAGCGGGCCGGGTTTGTGCAAGATGGCGTCGGCCACGCCCAGCTTGCCAATATCATGCAGCAGCGCCCCGCGCCGGATGTGAACGATCTCCTCTTCGCTGAAGCCCATCTTACGGGCCAGGTCAATCGTCATCTGGGTTACGCGCTGGGTGTGGCCTTCGGTTTCTTTATCGCGCAGGTCTAAGGCCCGCGACCAGCCCTCGATGGTTGCATCGTAGGCCAGGTGCAGGCTTAATTCGGCCTGTTTGCGGTCACTGATATCACGGCTGCTCAGTACCAGGCTCACCACTTCCCCGTGGGCGGCGAATACCGGGTTGCCAATCGCCTCCAGCCACACGTAATGCCCGCTGGCGTGCCGGCGGCGATACTCGATCCGGTAGGGTTCGCCGCGCATGAAGGCCGAGGCGAATACCTGCTGGGCGTGGTCACGGTCAGCGGGGTGGATGAAATCAAGCAGGCGCTTGCCAATCATGTCCTCCGGCGGGTAGCCTAAAACCCGGAAGCTGGATGGGCTGACGTATAGATACTGCCCGCTAGCGTCGATCTGGCTGACCATGTCGAGCATATGGCTTGCAATCAGGCGCAGGCGTTCCTCGCTTTCGCGCAACTGCTGATCGATCTGGTGCTTATACAGCGCCATCTCGATTGAGCTGCGCAGTTCGCGATCTGAGACGGGTTTGATCAGAAAACCATATGGCTCGGCCAGCCTGGCCCGCTTCAGCACTTCATCGTCCATAAAAGCGGTCAGAAAGATGCTGGGCAGCGAAAACCGATCGCGCAGTTGTTCGGCCGTCTGGATGCCGTCGATCTGACCATCCAGGCGAATATCCATCAAGGCCAGATCGTGGGTGAACTGTTGAGCCAGTTCCACGGCCTTTTCGCCAGAGATGGCCCAGGTGGTCTGGTAGCCCCAACCGCCGAGAGTCTTTTGGAGCCGCAGGGCGATGATGGCGTCGTTTTCGACGATCAGAATAGTAGCGAGAGGCATCTGTTTTTTTATGCCTGTTTGGGAAATATCACCTGAAAATGAGCGCCGTCTTGATTATAAACCTTTAGCTGGCCGTGAAGTTGCTGGCTCAGCAGGCTTACCAGGCGCAGTCCCAGGCTGGAAGCCTGGGCGGGGTCCAGGTCGGCCGGCAGACCGTGGCCGTTATCCCAAACATGCAGGTGATAATTCTTCCCATCGAAAGAGAGTTGGATGGCAATCTGGTAGTTGGCCGGGTTGAGCGGCGCGCGGCCCGGTGCGCTATCGGGGAAAGCATGTTTGAACGCGTTGGTGACCAGATCGTTAACGATCAGCCCGCAGGGGATGGCCTTTTCGATGTTCATCACCACATTATCGGCGTGTACTTGTAATTCGTATTCGGCCGAGCCGAACGAGATGAACAGAAAGCCGGTTAATTTTTCCAGATAGTCTTGGACATTGATTTGCTCCAGGTTTTCCGAGCGATATAGATTCTCGTGGACCAGGGCAATGGTGCGCACTCGTTCCTGGAGTTAGCGAATGTCGTTCAAAACTGCCGGATCGCTGATTTTGAGGGTTTGCAGCTCGGCCAGCGAAACGATCACTTCCAGGTTGTTTTTTACCCGGTGATGGACTTCGCGCAGCAAAACTTCTTTCTCGGCCACCGAGGCCCGCAGTTGGGCCTCTTTCTCCTTAATGTCGCTCAGGTCAAGCACAAATGCGATGATCTGGTCGGGTTTATCCAGGCGGGTTGCGCCCACCAGCACCGGCACCCGCCGCCCGGTTTTGTGGAGCAGTTCTTTTTCGTAGGGCTGGGCGGCGCCCAGGTCGTGGGGTTCGCCCTGGAACAGGTCGTTTTGGGGTCGCCAATTCGGAGATGAATATTGATGCCAGTTCAGCGGCAGGTTTGCGCGCGTGTAGCCCGTCATGCGCAAAAAGGCCTCATTAGCTTCGAGCATCTCGCCATCGGTGGTGTAGATAATAACCCCGATGATGTTGGAATCAACCAGGCGGCGGAAGCGCTGCTCGCTCTCTTTCAGGCTTCCAATGAGGCGGTCGCTTTCGATCTGCAAGCGCTTGCGCTCGGTTATATCGGTTGCCGTGCTCATCGCCAGGCTAATCTCCCCATCGGCCTGGCGAATCGGGGCAACGGTCAGGTTCAGCACAATCGGGCGGCCGTCTTTGCGCCGGCGCTCCAGTTCCACATCCAGAAGTGTTTGCCCGGCAAAGACCTGCTTCAGCCGGGCCCGGAAGTCGGTTTGCTGGTAGGGGGCCACGATGGGTAGAACCTGGCCCAGGGCTTCTTCGGCCTGCCAGCCGAACATGCGCTCGGCGGCCGGGTTCCAAAGCTGCACCCGGCCTTCCCGATCCAGGGTGTAGATTGCCAGCGGCGAAGCCTGGATCAGAGTTTCTAGCTTTTGATTGCTCTGGCGCAGATTTTCCTCGGCCTGTTTGCGCTCGGTGATGTCAGTGACAGCCACGTAGACCCGCTCCAGGCTGTTTTCGAAGCCCGGCGCAGCCGCCCAGTGGATGATGGTCTGGCGCATTTCGGCGTGCAGGGTGCGCACCACCACCTCCATATCGAACTGGCGCTCGCCGCGGGCGATACGGGTCAACTCTTCGGCAAACGCAGGCGCCGTGTCGATGTCAAAGATCGCGCCCAACCCGGCCAGCAGCTCGGCGCGGCTGGCATTATACAGGCTGCACACCGCTTCGTTTACATCCAGAACTCTGACCTGGCCGATGATCTGGCCCACAGCCTGGGGATGCTGTTGGAAATAAGCCGGCAGATCGTCCACTCCCTGGGCGGCCAGCTCGTCCAGGCGGGCTTTGACCGCTCGGAAATCTTCCTCCCACAGCGGGGTGGGCGAATCTTGGAACAGAGTGCGGTAGCGCCGCTCGCTTTCTTCCAACGCCCGGCGGTAGCGAATCTGGTCGGTGATATCGACCACGGTATTCATCATACAGATCTGGCCGCGCCATTCTACCGGACGGGCGCGAATTTCCACCTCCAGCGTGTTGCCATCTTTGCGGCAGTGCTGCCAGTGATAGCTGCCTCCGCCGATCATAAACATCTTGTGGAGCTGATTCTGGGCCTCGTTACGCCGGTCGGGCGCGGCCAGATCGCTCACCGTCATATTCATCAACTCGGCGTAATTGTAGCCATAGCGCTCGATCACCCTCTGGTTGACCTGGATAAACCGGCCTGTACGGTCGATCAGAAAGATAGCATCGGGGCTGGAATTGAACAACTGCTGGTATTGTTCTTCCAGGCGCTGGCGGCGTTTTTCATCGGCCTGCATCAGGCCAAACAGAAATAACGCGCTGACGATTACAAAGAACCATCCCTTCAGCGTTTGCAGCCGCGCGTACGGCTGCGATCCCTGGGGAATGAATACATTCACCAGGGCATCGGTAACGATGATCCAGATAACCCCCAATCCGACATAGACGAGCGTGATCCAAATACGGTTTGCCAGGCTTGAATTCTTCATTCATCCCCTCGATGTGGGCAATCGCATAAGAGAAAGTCTTGTCTATTTTACTGGGCCTGTGGTTTTGCCAGGCCGATGGCCCCAGGCCATTAATAACCTTATTAACCGGCTTGTTGTGCGCCTATGGTATCATCTTTTTAACCGTTTGGAATACGGATGGAGTTGTTATGCCCTCTCAATCGCAAAATCGTTCGCTTTTGTTCCCTGTTTTGATGGTTGTAGCTGGAGTGGGCCTCATCATCGCCTCGATTTGGTGGACGCTGAACACCCGGGCTGCCAACGCGATAGGCTGGGCCGAGCCGGGCGCATCCACCAATCCTCCCCTGGTTTCCAGCCTGGCGAGCGGTCAGCCGGCCGCCTTACCCACTGGCGCGGTGAACAGCGCCCCCAGCCTGCCCAAACCGACCACCAACCGGCGCATCCCCTATCCGAATATCCCTCGGGTTGGCCTGGTGGAAGCCAAGGCAGCTTTTGACGATCAGGCGGCTGTTTTTATCGACGCGCGCGGCGAGCTTCTTTTTATGGAAGGACATATCCCCGGGTCCATTCCCTTCACCGAAGAGGAACTGCCTCTGCGCATCAACGAACTGGATAAAAACGCCTGGATCATCCCTTACTGCACCTGACCGGCCGAGGAAACCAGCGCTCGTGTAGCGCAGGCCATGCTCGACAGCGGTTTTACCCACGTCACTCCCTTGCTAGGCGGGCTGCAAGCCTGGTTGGATGCCGGCTATCCGGTTGAGACCCCTACCCCCGCGCCCTGATCTTATGATGCTGCTTCCCGAACAACTGGCTGCGCGCATGCTGGAAGAAGGTCACAAGACCGTGGCTTTCTTCCAGGCTTTGACCCCTCGCCAGATGGAACAGACGCTGTACACCGACGGAGCGCGTTGGACGGTGCGCCAGGCCCTGGCCCACTTTGTGGCCGCCGAGCTTTCGATGACTCGCCTGGTAGAGAGCATCCTGGCTGGCGGTGAAGGAACGCCGGCCGACTTCGACCTTAACGGTTATAACGAGCGCAAGGTGGCGGCGCTGCAAGACGCCCCAGCCGATGCGTTGCTTGAGCAGTTTACGGCTGCCCGCCGGGCCAGCGCGGCTCTGGCCGCTCGCCTGAGCGCAGTTGATTTGCAGCGCATTGGGCGGCATCCTTTTCTGGGGGTAGCCCCGCTGGGAGACATCTTGCAATTGATGTATCGGCACAATCAGATTCACCAGCGTGATATCCGCAAGACGCTGGCCGATGCTTCGCTTGGAACGCATGGATAAAATCCTGCTTTTCATCCAGCTTACCCGCCCACTGTTTTTGCTGGGCCCCCTGATGAGCTATGCCCTGGGCGCAGGCATTGTTCATTATCTGGGCTATCCTATCGATTGGGGCGTGTACCTGCTCGGCCAGTTGTGGGTCACGCTGCTGCAATTGAGCGCCCAATATTTGAACGAATACTTCAACGCCCCGGCTGATCAGATCAACCCGAACCGCACCTATCTAACCGGCGGCAGCGGAGCGCTGGGGCCAGGCAAGCTGCCCCGCCGGGTGGCGCAGATGGCCGCTCTGACCTGCCTGGCTTTTCTGGCCTCGCTGACGGTGGTGATGATGTCTCGCCTGACGCTATCGGTGGAAGCTTACGTCATCATGGCGCTGGCTTTCCTGGGGGCGTTCTTCTACTCAACCCCGCCGCTGCGCCTGGAGGCCAGCGGCTACGGCGAACTATCGACCTCGGTCCTGGTGGCTTTCATGGTGCCGGCCTTTGCCTATATCTTGCAGGTAGGCGAGATGCATCGCCTGGTGGCAATGACAGCCTTCCCCGCCTTTGCCGCGCATCTGGCGATGCTGCTGACCCTGGAACTGCCGGATTACACCAGCGACGAAAAGTGCGAGAAGCGCACCCTGATGATCCGCCTGGGCTGGCAAAATGGGATGCTGCTGCACAACGCCCTGGTTTTTCTGGCCTTTTTGCTGTTCTTGCTGGCGTTCGCGCTGGGGTTCCCTTGGTTTGCTACGCTTTCCGGGCTGCTGACTCTGCCGGTGGGCCTGTTTCAGATCTGGCAGATGCGCGGCATCGCCAATGGCGGGCGGGTAAACTGGACCGCTCTGACCACCGGCGGCGTAGCCTTTTTTACTTTGATGGTATACTTGCAGGCGTTAGCGTTCTGGACGAACTGAAGAAGGCAATGCCTGAATTTCTAGAGCTTCTCCCCCCCGACGAGGCCCTGTCTCGGCTGCTCGACGCGCTTCACCCAACCGTGTTGAGCGAAGAAATCGCGACGGCTTCGGCCCTGGGCCGGGTTACGGTCGCCCCGCTGACGGCTGCTTACCCGCTGCCCTCCTTCTCACGTTCTACCGTCGATGGTTATGCGGTGCGCGCCGGCGACACCTATGGCGCGAGCGAGAGCCTGCCGGCCTATCTGCGCCTGATCGGCGAGGCCCCCATGGGCGCGGCGGTGACGCTGAGCCTGGAGCGCGGCGAATGCGCCCTGATCCATACCGGGGGTATGCTGCCTGCCAACGCCGACGCGGTGGTGATGGTCGAACATACCCAGATCGTGCAGTCTGGCGGCGCTCGACCGGGCGAGATCGAGGTGCTGCGGGCCGCCGCGCCGGGCGAGAATGTGCTGCACGTGGGCGAGGACGTAGCCGCAGGAGATGAAGTCATCCCGGCCGGCGCGACCTTGCGCCCAGCCGAGATTGGCGGCCTCATGGCCCTGGGAGTCACCCGGCTGAGCGTTGCCCGCCGGCCGCGGGTGGGCATCCTGTCCAGCGGCGATGAGGTTATCCCGCCGGAGCAGGCATTAGGGCCGGGCCAGGTGCGGGATGTCAATTCGTACAGCCTGAGCGCCCTGGTGGAAGTAGCCGGGGGCAGCCCGGTGCGCTATGGCATCTTGCCCGACCAGGCCGAAGCCCTGCAATCTGCCGCCGCTCGCGCCCTGGCCGAATGCGACCTGGTGGTCATCACCGCCGGGTCTTCGGCCAGCGCCCGCGACCTGACCGCCGAAGTGATCGACCGGCTGGGGCGGCCGGGCGTGCTGGTGCATGGAGTCAACGTGCGCCCCGGTAAGCCCACCATTCTGGCGGTATGCAACGGCAAAGCGGTGATTGGCCTGCCGGGGAACCCGGTCAGCGCGCTGGTGATTGCCGGGCTGTTTGTGGCCCCGGTGGTGGCTCGGCTGCTGGGCCAGCGACCTTGCCCTCATTTGGCGGTGAACGCCCGGCTGAGCCTCAACCTCGCCTCCCAGGCCGGGCGTGAAGATTGGGTGGCGGTGCGTCTGCTGCCTCAGGTTGAGGGCGGCTACCGGGCTGAACCAGTGTTTGGCAAGAGCAACCTGATCTTTACCCTGGCGCGCGCCGACGGCCTGCTGCGCATCCCGCCAGACGCCACCGGGTTAGAAGCGGGAGAGATCGTTCAGGTGAAGTTGCTATGACCCTGCAAAACGACGTTCCTCTGGTTATTCTGCCCGACCGGCTGGCGGTCTGCCGCCTGGCGCCCGAGGCGCCTTTTCCCGAATGGACTCAGCCGGGCGATTTGCTGTGCCTGACCCGCACCCGCGACGAGTTGAGCGTGGTGTGCGCCGAACGGTTTGTGCCGCCCGAAGTGCGAGCCGAGCGCGGTTTGCGGGCTTTGATGGTGCAGGGGCCGCTGGAATTTTCGCTCACCGGGGTGCTGGCATCCATCGCCGCGCCCCTGGCGCGGGCCGGGGTGAGCATTTTTGCCCTCTCTACCTATGATACTGACTACATCCTGGTGCGCGAGGAAACTCTGGAACGGGCGGTCAACGCCCTGGCCCAGGCCGGTTTTTTGGTGTTGAACCATGTCCGTCTATCTTCATGACATTCCCCTGCCCGAAGCCCAGGCGCGCCTGGCCCAGGCCCTGCAGGCCGCCGGTTTGGATGGCGTGCTGGGCACAGAAGAAATCCCGCTCGACCCGGCTGCTGTAGGCCGCACGCTGGCCGAGCCGGTGTGGGCCCGCATTTCGTCGCCGCACTACCATGCTTCAGCTATGGATGGCTTTGCAGTACAGGCTGCCGCCACTGCCGCGGCTATGCTTAACGCCCCACTCTGCCTGCCGTGCGACCCGCAATCCGAGCCGCACAGCATTTACCTGGACACGGGCGATCCGCTGCCCGAATGGGCCGACGCGGTCATCCCTATCGAAAACGTGGAGCCGCTGGACGAACAGGGCCAACCAGCCGCCAACCCGCGCCGCCCATCTGCCATCCGCATCCGGGCGGCGGTTACCCCGTGGAGCCACGTTCGCCCAATGGGTGAAGATGTGGTTGCTACCCAACTGGTGCTGCCGGCTGGGCATACCCTGCGCCCGGTGGACCTGGGAGCTGTGGCGGCCTGCGGCCACGACCGGCTGCGGGTGGCCCGAAAACCGCGCGTGGCAATTCTACCCACCGGCAGTGAACTGGTTCCCATCGGCCAGCCGGTGCGGGCGGGTGATATCATCGAGTTCAATTCGCTGGTGCTGGCAGCCCAGGTAGAAGCCTGGGGCGGACAGGCCACCCGCTGCCCCATCACGCCCGACGATTATGACCTGATCCGCGCCCGGGTGCAGGAGGCCGCCGCCGCTCATGACCTGGTGCTGCTCAACGCCGGTTCCTCGGCCGGCTCGGAAGACTTCTCGGCGCGCGTCGTGGCCGAGTTGGGCCAGCTTCTGGTGCATGGCGTCGCCGTCCGTCCCGGCCACCCCGTCATTCTGGGCCTTATTGACGCCAACCACGCTTCGGAAATCCCTATCATTGGAGTTCCGGGCTATCCGGTTTCGGCCGCCCTGACGTTGGAAATCTTCGTCGAGCCGCTGCTGGCGCGCTGGCTGGGCCGCCCGCCGCTGGAGCCGCCCACCGTAACCGCCCAAATCACCCGCAAAGTAGCCTCCCCGCCCGGCGACGATGATTATCTGCGCGTGGCGGTGGGGCGGGTGGGCGAAAGGCTGCTGGCTGCCCCCCTGGCGCGCGGTTCGGGGGTGATTACTTCGCTGGTGCGGGCGGATGGCATTGCTATCCTGCCGCGCGGTTCGCAAGGGGTGGCCGCTGGCGAGCCGGTGACGGTGCGCCTGTACCGCAGCCCGGCCGAGCTGGAGCGCACCATCTTCGCGATCGGCTCGCATGATATGACCCTCGACCTGCTGGCCCAGTTTTTGGCTATCCGCCAGCGCCGCCTGGCCTCGGCCAACGTGGGCAGCCAGGGCGGGCTGGCGGCCCTGCGGCGGGGCGAGGCTCACCTGGCTGGATCGCATCTGCTCGACCCGCAGACAGGGGAATATAACCTGGCGTATATCCGCCAATACCTGCCTGGCGTGCCGGTGCAGGTAATCGCCCTGGTAGAGCGCGAGCAAGGTCTGCTGGTGCGGCCTGGTAATCCCAAGTCCATTCACAGCCTGGGTGACCTGGCCCGCCCCGACGTGTGCTTTGTCAACCGCCAGCGCGGGGCGGGGACGCGGGTCTTGCTCGACTATGAACTGGGCAAGTTAGGGATTGCGCCGGAGTCGATTCAAGGCTATACTCAGGAAGAATATACGCACCTGGCTGTCGCCGCCGCTATTGCTTCCGGGCGGGCCGATTGCGGTTTAGGCATCGCCGCAGCGGCCCAGGCCCTGGCCCTGGATTTTGTGCCGCTGGCTCAGGAACATTACGAGCTAGTCATCCCGACCGAGTTTTATCACAGCCCGTTGTTGGCCCCGCTCTTTGATGTCCTGGCCGATCCGGCCTTCCGCTGGGCCGTGGCTGCAATGCCCGGTTATGGCGTGACCCGCATGGGGGAGCGGGTTGCAGAAGTGAACTGAGCTATGACAACTGCCCTGATTATTGACGATAACCGCACCTCGGCCGATACCGTTCGCCAGATGCTGGAATTGTTAGACGTGGAAGCTCGCGCCGCCTATGGCCCGCGCGAAGCTATGCTCGTCCTGCGAGATTTTCGCCCCGATATTATCTTCCTCGATGTAAATATGCCCGGCGTAGACGGGTTTGAGGTCATGTCGTACCTGCGCCGCTTGCCTGGTTTGCAGGATGTACCGGTGGTGTTCGTCACCTCCGATGACCAGCCTGAGACGGCTGGCCGGGTGCGCCGCACTGGGGCGCTGCTCATCATTATCAAGCCTGCTTCGATGGAATCGCTGGAACTGGCCTTGAAGAAGGCCGGGCTGATCCGCGCATTTTAGGGAGGAGTTATGCCGATTCAAGCTGGAATTCCCGCCCCCGATTTTACCCTGTTGGATGAGACTGGCGCGCCGCGCAAACTGTCAGACTTTCGCGGCCAGCCGGTGATCCTGTATTTCTATCCTAAAGACGATACCCCCGGCTGCACCACCGAAGCCTGCAATTTCCGTGACGACTACAGCCAATACCAGCAGGCGGGCGTGACCATCCTGGGGGTCAGCCCCGATTCACCTACATCGCACGCCAAATTCAAGCAGAAGTTCGGTCTGCCGTTCCCGCTTCTAGCCGACGAAGCCCACGCCGTGGCCGATCACTATGGGGTGTGGGGGCCCAAGAAGTTTATGGGGCGCGAGTATGAAGGCGTCTTGCGCACTACTTTCGTGATCGACGCCCAGGGGCAGATCGTCAAGGTCTTTGAGAATGTCAAGCCGGCTGATCACAGCCGCGAAGTACTGGCCGCCCTGGCCTGAGGCCTATATTGGCCCAAACTCAAAGCGGGCCATCCGGCCCGCTTTGAGTTTGGGCCAATATTTGATTTTTGGTATAATCACGCTTGTGAAATTTGAAGCAAGTCGTTTCAACCGAAGGAGGAAACTGTGAAGAAAACGATTTACATCTTGCTCATCGGATTGGTCGTGGGCGCGCTGGCGCTTTCGGCTTGCAGCGGTGGGGGCGGCGGGGGCGGCAATGCCCCGGCCGCCGGCGGCAACGCCGCCCAACCTACCCCGCCCCCTGAATATGCCGGTAAAACCAACCCTAAGGGCAATGACCCGGCCGCAGCTGCGGCTGGTAAAGACCTGTACGCCATCAACTGCGCCTCGTGCCACGGTGAGAAGGGCCTGGGCGATGGGCCGACCGCGGCTTCGCTGGACCCCAAGCCCAAGCCGTTGGCAACCGAGATGAAAGCCCTGAAAGACGACTATCTGTTCTGGCGGATCTCGGAAGGCGGGGCTTTCCCGCCCTTCAACTCGGCGATGCCGGGTTGGAAAGCCAGCCTGAACGAAGATCAGATCTGGCAGGTCATCGCCTTCTTGCACACCCTGGGCCAATAATCCCTCGGCGGCAAAAGCTCTCCTGGGTGGTTGGCGGGCGGCGCAACCGTCCTCCAACCGCCCGGGAGAAAATATTTTGTCCTCTGGCGAAAGACCAATCTCTTTCGTCATCATTTTCTCAATTTTCAACCTCAGATGTGGTACAACGTTTTTACATCACGTTTGCTGCGCTCGCCGCTGCATGGGCTGATTAGCGGGAGCGTGATGCTGGTGGAATATACCGGGCGCAAAAGCGGTAAGCGCCATACCGTGCCGGTCAATTACGTGCGGGATGGCGACCGCCTGCTGACCATCAGCTTTCGCCAGCGCACCTGGTGGCGCAGTTTGCCCGGCGCAAGCGTAAGCCTGCGCCTGCGCCTGCGCGGCCGCGACGTACCTGCCCAGACGGAAGTGATTACAGATGGGCCGGGCGTGGCCGACGCGCTGCTGGATCTGCTGCGCCTCCAGCCGACCTATGCCCGTTTCCTGGATATTCACCCAGACGAAACCGGTCAGTCAGGCCGGGCGGCCGCCCTGCGAGCTGCCGAAACCCGGGTGGTGGTGTGTTTTAAGCTGCAAAACCAGGACTGAGCGTATGGAGAAGCTTGATCTACGCAAGCAGTACAAACAGCTATATACCCCTTCGGCCAAACAGCCGGAGATTGTGGATGTGCCGGCCTTGAATTTCCTGCGCATCGACGGAGCGATTGAGCCAGGGCAGGGGCCGGGCGCCTCTCCCGGCTTTGAGCGGGCCATGCAGGCATTGTATGGCGCAGCCTATACCCTCAAATTCATGCTCAAGCAGCGCCCGGTTGATTCGCTGGATTACCCCGTGATGGCCTTAGAAGGGCTGTGGTGGGTGGAAGACGGACAGTTCGACATCAACATCAAAGATAACTGGTTTTACACCCTGCAGATTATGCAGCCTGAGCAGATCACGCCCGATCTGCTCGCTGAAGCCCTCGAGAAGCTGCGAAAGAAGCGCGGCCCCGACCCGACCTTCGACCTCCTGCGCCTGGAACCCTATACCGAAGGGCTGTGCGTGCAGATTATGCACCTGGGGCCATACATCGAAGAGCCGGCCACCCTCGAGCGGATGCGCGCCTTTGCCGCCCAACAGGGCTATCGCCTGCACGGCCTGCATCACGAAATCTATACGGGCGATCCGCGCAAAGGCGCCCCGGCCAAACTTAAGACTGTGCTGCGCCACCCCGTTCAGATTGGTTAAAGAATTACGCCATTCCTGCGCAGAAAAATTGGGTTCTTGCAAGGCAGCTTCCCACTCAATCGGAGTGGAGGCGACTGGCAATATCTCTTCTTGAAAGTTTTTCCCGGCCAGGCCGAAAGAGCGGTACCACCCCATTAAACCGTGGAACAGGCATGGCGCTCTGCGAGCGCCTTCAAAAAGAGTTGTTCCGTAGATTTTGTCGCCCGAAGTGCGACAAAATCCACGATTAAGCCTCTTTCCAGGCGAGCTTTGCTTGCCAAGCAAAGCTCGCAAGTCACCTCCACCCCGGTTAAGTGCGGAGCTACCGGAAGAGCGAAACCTGTGGGGCCGCCGGCGGCCCCACGGGTTTTATCATCCCTGGTTACTTTGTCACGGTCAGCGTGCCGGTCATGCCCTGTTCCAGGTGGCCGGGGGTGATGCAGACCACCTGATATGCGCCGGGTTCGGCCGGGGCGGTGAAGGTATATGCGCCGCTCTCGCCGGGCATCAGGGTCTGCTTCCAGTATACGTTTGCATCCTGAGATGCATCGAACGGGGCAGTAGCCTGGGCGCCGGCTTTCATCAGTACCCAGTTATGCTCCAGCGTGCCGCTGTTCTTCAGGTTGAGGGTCACCTGCACCCCGGCCGGGACGGTATAGGTGTTGGGCTTGAAGGTAAATTCGTTCATCTCTACGTTGAAGACCGCGCTTTTGGCGCCGCCGCTGCAGGCGGCCAGTATGAAAACCAGGGCCAATCCAAGAACTGCAAACCATCGTCGCATCATCTGTTATCCTCCTGATAGCGTCATTCTACTCCGCTCTGGAGGAGCGGCCATCCCTCCTCGAGTGGATCAATGGGTGAGATTGGGCGCGCCGGGCGGTGATTTGTCTCACCTGTTTGGATGAGCCTGGTAATCATCTTCATACAATTATTTGGATCATTTTCGGGTAAAATGTGAACTGTGGAGCATATCCGGCGTTTAATTCAAGCCGCCACTCGTTCGCGCGGGCTGCCCTGGAGCCTGGTGGGCGTCACCCTGGCGGCGGCCTTTTTGTTAGAACTGGGTCATTCGGCCCGCCTGGCGGGTGTGGCGCGCTCTGAGCAGGTTGCCATCGGAACGCTGGCTGTGGCGGCGGTGGTGTTTTGCTATTTGATCGTGGGGCGCGTGATGAGCCTGATGGAGCAGCGCCGCGGATTAGAACGGCGGGCGGCCAGCTTGCAGGCCGAGGCCGACGACGCTTATCGACGCCTGGAGGCAATCTTCCGGGTGAGCCAGCGGTTCATCGAAGCCGACGACGAGAACGAGATCATCGAGCCGGTGCTGCGCCTGTTGGTCGATCTTTCGGGGGCGCAGGGGGCTACTTTCGTACCGCTGGATGAACACGGCCAGCCCCAGACCGCTCTCAGCCACGGCAATCTGCCCTTCCCGGTGATGGACGCCTGGCTGGAGTATCTGACCACCTCCGGCGTGCGCGAGCGCTGCCGCACCTGCGAACAGCGCCAGCCAGTGGAGCGCCCGGCCGATTGCCCTCTGCTGCGTGGCCCGTTTGCCAACGCGGCCGGGTTGATCTGCTTCTCGGTGCGGCGCGGCGAGCGCGAGTTTGGGGTAATGAACCTGTTTTTGCCCGCAGATCGCAGCCTGGATAGCCGCACTCGCATCTTGCTGCAAACTCTGCTGGACGAAACCGCCCTCAGCCTGGAAGGCATTTATCTGCGCCGGCGCGAGCTTTCGGCCCTGCGCCAGATGCAGGTGTTGCGCGCCCGGAATGACCTTTCCAGCCTGCTGCAGGGGCTGTTGGACAGCGTATATCGCTCGCTGGAAGCCGATTTTGCCATCCTGTATGTGCTGCCTTCGGCCGGGCTGCCCCAGCCAGTGGACCTGACCCTGGGCGAGCTGCCTGCCCCGGCCCGGCCGTTCTTAGACGGTCTGCTGCAAGGGGTGATTGCTTCGTGCGAGCCGGTGCTGTTAGGCGACCTGGCCGGCGACCCGGCCGCCAGCCAGGCCCCACCTCTGGCCCTTAAGAGCCTGGTGGCCGCGCCCCTGCTTTCGCCCGACCGGGTGATGATCGGGGCGGTGCTGGCGGGCAACCGCCGGGCGCGCGGCTTTCAACCGCGCCAGTTGGCTCTGCTGCAGACCTTTGCCAGCCAGGTCGCCCTGGTGGTGCAGAACGCCGCCTTGATGGCTGAGCTGGAATATAAGACGATGATCCAGGAACGGGCCCGCCTGGCGCGTGAGATTCACGATGGATTAGCGCAGACGATCGGTTTCCTCAAGCTGCAAGGGGCGCAGTTGCGCGGCTATATGCAGCGCGGCGAGTTCGAGCGGGCCGGCCAGGCGGTTGACCGGCTGTACGCCGCCCTCTCGGAAGCTTATCAGGACGCCCGCCAGGCCATCGACGGGCTGCGCGTCTCGCCCGACGAAGACGGGCTGCCCGGTTGGCTGGCCCAGATTGCCAGCGAGTTCGAGGCCCTGAGCGGCCTGCCGGTGCACCTGGAACCAATGGACTTGCGGATACGTCTATCGCCTGAGGTGCAGGCGCAGTTGATCCGGATTGTGCAAGAGGCCTTAAGCAACATTCGCAAGCATGCCCAGGCCAACCAGGTGTGGATCGCCTGCCGCGAGTGCGAAGACGACTTGCTGCTGGAAGTGCGAGATGATGGGATTGGTTTTACCCCGGAAGATGTGGCCAGCCCTGCGCAACATGGGCTGCGCGGTATGCGCGAGCGGGCCGATCTCTTGGGCGCCGATTTCCAGATCGTCAGCCGCCCCCACGAAGGCGCCGTCATCCGCATCCGGCTGCAAAAATTGAGGATTGCAGATTGACGATGATCCATGCTTTCAACCGCCCATCTGCAATTCACAGGCATCACTCATGGGAGCTGTTTCATGACCAAAGTACGCCTCGGCGTGGTGGATGACCATGCCCTGTTCCGGGCCGGGCTGATCAGCCTGCTTGGAGAGATTGCTGAGTTTCAGGTGGTAGGCGAGGCCGGCGATGGGCCGGGCGCGCTGGAGATGACGCGCCGGATGCAGCCAGAGGTAATCTTACTGGACGTAAATATGCCCGGCATGAGCGGGGTAGATGTCGTGCGCGCTCTGCGCTCTGCCCCGTCGCCGCTTCCGCCGCGCATCATCATGCTCACCATCTCGAAAAACGAGGATGATTTGCTGGGCGCCATCGCTGCAGGGGCCGACGGCTATCTGCTCAAGAGCGCCGAGCCGGAAGAACTGCGCAAGGCCATTCTGCTGGTGCATCAGGGGCTGTCGGTGCTTTCGCCGCAGGTCACCCGCCAGGTGCTGCGGGCAGCCATGTCGGGCGACCCGGCCCGCGCCGCCGACACCGGCCTGAGCCTGCGCGAGATGGAAGTGCTGGCCTGCCTCTCGCAGGGCAAGACCACCGCTCAGATCGCCAACGAACTGTATATTTCTGAAAACACTGTCAAGACCCACGTGCGCCATATATTGGAAAAGCTGGAGGCCTCCAACCGGGCCGAGGCGGTTTCCAAAGCCACCCAAATGGGCCTGATCGGCAACGAATAAAAAGTTGAAATCGAAAACCGGGGCGCTGAACGCCCCGGTTTTCGATTTCAACTCCTACTTCAATTCAGTCAGCCGTTGGGGGATCGACGGGCATGATCTCTTCGGTATAGGCTTCTTCGACGAACTGCGATTCTTCGGTCGAACCTTTCAAAGCGGCGGTGGTCGACTGGCCGCTGGTGGCTGCCATCAGCACTTCATCGAAGTAGCCCGCGCCCACAAAGCTCTGGTGCTTGATGGCCTTATAGCCATAACGGCTTTCTAGCTCGAATTCGTGCTGCTGGAAGCGCGAGTAAGCCCCCATGCCGTCGATGGCATACTGCTGGGCCAGCTCGAACATGCTGGCGTTGAGGGTGTGGAACCCCGCCAGGGTGACGAACTGGAACTTGTAGCCCATCTCGCCCAGTTTCTCCTGGAAATTGCGGATGGTCTTGTCGTCCAGGTTGCGCTTCCAGTTGAACGACGGCGAGCAGTTGTAGGCCAGCCACTTGCCGGGGAATTTTTCGTGGATGCCCTGGGCAAACTCGCGCGCCTCGCCGATGTCGGGTTTGGTGGTCTCGCACCAGACCATATCGGCATACGGGGCAAAGGCCCGGCCGCGCTCGATGGCGTATTCCACCCCGCCCTTGATGTAGTAGTAGCCTTCATACGAACGCTCGCCGGTCAGGAACGGCTGATCGACCGGGTGCGAATCGCTGCGGATGAGGGTAGCGCTCTCGGCATCGGTGCGGGCGATCAGGATGGCCGGGACGTTCAGGATGTCGGCTGCCATGCGGGCCATGATGAGCTTCTCGACAAACACGTTGACCGGGACCAGCACCTTGCCGCCCATGTGACCGCACTTTTTGAGCGATGAAAGCTGATCTTCCAGGTGGATGGCCGAAGCCCCGGCCTGGATCATCATCTTCACCAGCTCGAAGGCGTTGAGCGGGCCGCCGAACCCGGCTTCGGCGTCGGCCACGATAGGAACCAGCCAGTCGATGTCGTCGCGGTTTTCCATGTGTTGAATCTGGTCGGCCCGCAACAAGGCGTTGTTGATGCGGGTGATCAGGTGCGGAGCGCTCTGCACCGGGTATAAGCTCTGGTCGGGATAGGTCTGGGCGGCGTCGTTCATGTCGCCGGCCACCTGCCACCCGCTGACGTAGATAGCCTTCAGCCCGGCCTGCACCATCTGCACGGCCTGGTTGCCGGTCACCGCGCCCAGGGCGCGCACGAACGGTTCGTTCTCGAACAGCCGCCACAGCTTCCACACCCCCATGCAGGCCAGGGGATACTCGATTTTGAGCGAGCCGCGCAGCCGCACCACGTCCTCAGCCTGGTAGGTGCGGGTAATGCCCTTCCAGCGCGGGTCGGTCTTCCAGTAATGCTCTAGCTCCTTAATGTCTTGCTGGGTATACATCGCTCTCGTCTCCTCTTGCAACTTCTCTGGCTCTTCCGCCGCAGGCGGGAATTTTTCTATATATGGGGTTGTTGCGTGGCGTAGCCACGCAGGTACCACCCCATTAAACCGTAGAGCAGGCCCGGCGCTCTTCGAGCGCCTTCGAAAAAGATATTGCGTGGATTTTGTCGGCCGAAGGGCGACAAAATTCACGATTAACCCTCTTTCCAGGCGAGCTTCGCTCGCCAGTCGCCTCCACCACGGTTGAGCGCGGGGAGCTACCGCCACGCAACAACCCAAAATATAACTTCTTTCCCGGCAAAGCCGGAAGAGCCACTTTTCTTGATGGGTGCTGATTGGACGGTGGAGGCGTCCAATCATTCCCCGTAAAACTTTCCGGCTCTCTGCTGAAGGCAGGGACTTTTCATATGTAAGGGAAATGTGCGGCGGCGCCGCATATTTCCCTTACATAACAACTTCACCGTCCTCTACAGATAGGGATAGGCCAGCAGGGTCAGGAAGTCGCTGAAGGGGTCGCCGGTTGCCAGTTCGTCGAACAGCTTTTCGGCCAGCTCGAACTTACCGGCATCGAAGGCCGCCTCGCCGTACAGCTCGCGGATTTTCGCCAATTCCTGCGGCAGCAGGCTGCGATACAGTTCCCTGGTCACCGGGCGGCCATCGTCCAGGCGAGCAGTGGGGCTGTGGATCCACTGCCAGACCTGCGAGCGCGAGATTTCGGCCGTGGCCACATCCTCCATCAAGTTATACAGCGCCGCGGCGCCCACCCCGCGCAGCCACGATTCGATGTATAGAATGCCCACGTTGATGTTCAGGCGCAGCCCGGCTTCGGTGATCTGCCCGCCGGGGATAGTAAAGTTGATCAGGTCGCGACTCTGCACCTGCACATCTTCCCG
Source organism: uncultured Anaerolinea sp. (assembly GCA_964416275.1). Taxonomy (GTDB): domain Bacteria; phylum Chloroflexota; class Anaerolineae; order Anaerolineales; family UBA4823; genus RBG-16-57-11. The sequence goes on from CAYQDU010000020.1 coordinate 18,294, forward strand.
CAGGCGGTCTTTCTGGTGCGGCTTGTCGCCCAGGGCATTCTTGAAGACTTCCAGCGCCACAGGAACCAGGTCGGGGTGAGCCACCCAGGTGCCGTCGAAGCCGTCGCCTGATTCGCGCAGCTTATCGTCGCGCACTTTGGTCAGGGCGATCTCGTTGATCTCCGGGTTTTTGCGGCTGGGGATGTAGGCCGCCATGCCGCCGATGGCGTGAGCGCCGCGCTTGTGGCAGGTTTGCACCAGCAAGTTGGTGTAGGCCCGCATAAAGGGGGCGGTCATTGTCACCTGCACCCGGTCGGGGAAGGCGAAATTGGCCTGGTTGCGGAATTTCTTGACGATGCTGAACATGTAATCCCAGCGCCCGGCATTCAGCCCGGCCGAATGTTCGCGCAGTTCGTACAAGATTTCTTCCATCTCGAAGGCTGCCAGGATCGTTTCGATCAGCACCGTGGCCCGGATGACGCCGCGCGGCAGGCCCAGCTTTTCTTGCGTATAGAGGAATACATCGTTCCACAGGCGGGCTTCCAGGTGGCTCTCCATCTTGGGCAGGTAGAAGTAGGGGCCGCTGCCTTTGGCGAGCAGGGTTTGGGCGTTGTGGAAGAAATACAGCCCGAAATCGAACAGCGATCCAGACATTGGCTCACCATCGACCCGGACGTGCTTTTCGGGCAGGTGCCAGCCGCGCGGCCGCACCAGCAGCACAGCCGTCTGGTCGTTCAGCCGGTAGTTTTTGCCTTCCGGGCTGGTGAAGTCGATCTGGCGGTTGATGGCGGCCCGCAGATTGAGCTGGCCCTCGATCATATTGGCCCAGGTGGGAGCGTTGGCATCCTCGAAGTCGGCCATGAACGCGCTGGCCCCCGAATTGAGGGCGTTGATCAGCATCTTGCGCTCGGTTGGCCCGGTGATCTCGACGTGGCGGGCTTGTAAATCGGGTGGGGTAGAGGCCACCTGCCAGGTAGGGTCGCGGCGGATGGCGGCGGTTTCGGGCAGAAAGTCGGGCAGCTTACCCGCGTCAATCTCGGCCTGGCGCTGGGCGCGCTGGCGCAGCAGAACCAGGCGGCGCGAGTTGAACTGGCGCTGCAAACCGGCTACAAATTCCAGGGCCGCTGGAGTCAGGATGGTTTCAAATTCGGGGGGGATGGGGGCCGTGATTTCAATCCCAGCGGGGAAGGCATGGGTCATGGGCTGTCCTCCTTTAGAAGCTACTCAGGTGAGGCGCACGAGCTATAGGGCGGCCGGTGGATGGATTTCGCGCGGCCGCCGGATATGACGCACTGCGTAATGATTATATCAGACTTTTGGGATGATAAAAGGGCGAGCCGCAATTCACCAGAAGGGTGATTTATCCATCAACCGCAGCGGTTGTATAATTCTATTGGGGATGTGTGGGTGGGGCAGCCTATGGGTCTCTTCGAGCGCCTGAAAAAGAGCTATTCAAGGGATTTCGCCGCACTTTGTGCGGCAAAATCCCTTGTTGAACGTTTTTTCAGGTGGAGTTTGCCAGTCACCTCCACCACAGTTGAGTGGGGAGCTACCGTGGGTGGTTACAGCACCTGAAGATCTCCAATACCGTTTCTTTTCCGGCGAAGCCGGAAGAACCGCATGAATATAAATTGGGAGGCAGCGTGAAGACAATCGGCTTGATCGGTGGGATGAGCTGGGAAAGCTCGCTCGAATACTATCGGATTATCAACGAAGAGGTGCATCGTCGCCTGGGCGGTGTGCATTCGGCGCGTAGCGTGATGGTTTCGGTCGATTTTCAAGACATCGAGACCCTCCAGCGTGAAAGCCGCTGGGATGAGGCCACCCAGGCGATGGTAACAGCGGCGCGCCAGGTGGAGCGGGGCGGGGCCGAGTGCCTGCTGATCGCTACCAACACCATGCACAAGATGGCCGACGAAGTGCAGGCCGCGGTGAGCATTCCCCTGCTGCATATTGCCGATGCAGCCGCCCGGCCGATCTGCGCCGCCGGGCTGCAGCGGGTGGGGCTGTTGGGGACGCGCTTCACGATGGAAGAGGATTTCTACGCCGGGCGGCTGGCGCGCCGCTTTGGCTTGGACGTATTGGTTCCCGATGCCGCCGGGCGTGAGCTGGCGCATCGGGTGATCTATGACGAGCTGGTGGTGGGCAAGATTTTGCCCGCCTCACGCCAGGCGTATCGAGAGATCATTCACCGGCTGGCCGAACGCGGGGCGCAGGCCGTCATCCTGGGCTGCACCGAGATCGGCCTGTTGGTGAAAGATGAAGACAGCCCGGTTCCGCTGTACGATACCACCCGCCTGCACGCCCTGGCGGCGGTGGATTTTGCCCTGGGGTAAGCGCCTCCCCTCACCCCCGGCCCCTCCCCCGATGGAGGAGGGGAGAAGGCACGCTATGGCTGCGTCGCCCTTCCCCCTCTCCCCGCAGGGGAGAGGGGGCCAGGGGGTGAGGGCAGATACGACGCGGGTGAGGTTAGCGCTGGACCAGCGGCAGGTAGATGCGCTTTTCGGTTGGGGCGGTTGGCAGCAGGTAGCCGCCAGCGGCGCTGTAAGCGGCGTTTGACATGCTGCCCACTACCGGCTGGCCCACCACCGCTTCGGCCTGATAGGCGGCGTTGCCCAGGACGGTCGGCGCCACGCTGTGGATCACGCTGCGCTCCAGGCTGTAGCCTGCGCCGCGGGCGGCAGCCAGCGAGACGCTGCCCGCCAGCAGCGCCAGTACGATCACCAGAAGGATGAGTTTGCGGCGCATGGCGGTTAATCCTTCCCGTACGGTACGTAAATCTCAAAGAGATGGCGGTCCCCCGTTAAAGTATAGGGATCAACGAATAAAAAGTCGCTTCCGCTCCAGATTGGCGCAGGATGGGAAAAAGCAGGCGCTGGTACAGCGCCTGCCGTGGAAATCCATTGATCGCTGACGAGATCATAGCGGCCATCAAAACTGTAGATTACATTGTTATAGAATTGGATGCCCTGCAATCCCATTAGCGCGCCGGCTAACGCCACCCGGCGCCAGGCGTTGGTGGCAGGGTTGTAGAAATATAAAGCGCCGTCGGCGCGGACGGCCATTTCGGTTCCGGTCCAGGTGAAAAATCCAAACCCGGTGTCTATACTTGCCGAGGCGGCCGGGGCGTTGAGGCTGCTGATGGGCGACCAGCTATCGCTGGCCGGGTCGTAGAGGGCGCCATTCCTGAGATTACTGCTATTATCCTCGCCGCCGAACACGATGACTTTCGAACCGGTCCACACGGCCAACGCGTTGGTGCGGGGCGTGGGCGCGCCGCTGGCGGAGATGGGCGTCCAGGCGTCGCCAACCGGGTTATACAGGTAGCCATCCCCAAAATAGGTAAACGGATAGCCAGATGTTCGACCACCCCACACAAACAGCTTGCTCCCAGCCCAGACCACGCTGCTGTTTTGACGAGCCGAGGGCGCGTTGACGGCGCTCATCGGCGCCCAGGTTCCGCTGGCGGGAATATAACGCCCGCCCTGTTGGGTGTCGGTTGCCCACACCAGCAGTTGGTTTCCCGCCCAGGCGACAGCTGGGAAATTATAGTTTGTCGTCCAGGTAGGCGCGCCGATGGTGGGCAGGGCTTGCCAGGCGTCGCTGGCCGGGTCGTAGCTGGCCCCGGCCAAACCGTCTCCGCCGGAATAGCGGTCGGCAATGCAGAACAGCTGACTGCCGGTCCACACCGGGCAGGCGGCGCTGTTTTCCCATTTGGCTTGAAAAGCAGGGCGGGACATGGGCGTCCAGGGGCCGAAATCCTGGGCGGTGGCGTTGGGCTTGGGGGTGAAGCCAGCTGGGGCGCTGCCAAGCGGGAAGTACACTACCCCGCCGGCCGGGAGGCCGCTGCCCGCGCCCATCAACTGGCTGGCGTCGTAGCCGTCCAGGGTGTCGGCGTTGAGGGCGTAGGGAACGCTGCTGAACTTCTGGCGCGGGGTCAGCGGTGCGCCGTCTACGCTGACCTGCAGCCAGCGGTCGGGGGAATGGAACAGGGTTTCAGGCAGCGGGGTGGTCTGCCCCAGCAGGATCGAGAAGACCCCGGCGCGAACGCTCGCCCCCAGGTGGGCTTCTTCCCACAGGGCCGCGCCGCCGCTCTCGGCGGCATAGACGCCGAAGGTCAGGTTTTTGCTGCCATCTACCAGGTTGCCATTGGCATCCCGCAGCACGCCCTGGTAGCTGATGGTTCTGGGGGCGGTCTGGGCCTGGAGCTGGCCGGCGCGGGCGGCCTGGCTGCCATACAGCGCCAGGGCCAGCAGGGTCAGCAGCAGATTAACCGCCAGTAACCGGCTGATCCACGTATTTTTTTGCATGTTTTCCTCGCTAAACGATGGGTTGTCAGACCGGGGGATCATCCTTGTCCCCCTATGAAGCGGATTGTAGCAAAAAAACAATGGGAAAGCAAGCTGTTCGGAGCGGCGCCAGGCTTTACAGATTTGTCAGGCCAGGGTGGATTCGATGAAAATGAAGATGTGGGAGATTTTGGGCTGCGTAGCAGCCCAAAATCTCCCACACAATTCCCCCTCTCCCCAGCGGGGAGAGGGGGCCGGGGGGGTGAGGGGTTATTTCCCGAACGCGTCCATCAGCCGCACCATGTGTTGGGCGTGCTTGAGATACAGGTCGATACGAATGTTTTCGTTGGGGGCGTGGGCCAGGGTTCCGGGGTAACCGGCCCCGGCGGTGACCACCGGCAGCTTGAGCAGATGCACAAACGGGTAGTTCGGGCCAGAGCCGCCCACCATCGGCACGATCTGCATAGGTTGGCCGTAGATGGGTTCGGCCGTCTGGCAGGTCAGGGCCACGAAGGGATCGTCGGGGTCGGTGCGGGCGGGCGCTTCGCCGCCCAGGAAAGCGATCTGCACATCGCTGAAGCCCTCGGCGTCCAGGTGCGCCCGCAGTTGGCGCAGCACGGTTTCGGGGGTCTGGTCGGGAACCAGGCGGAAGTCAACCTTGGCGGAGGCGCGCGCCGGCAGGACGGTCTTCGAGCCGGGCCCCTGGTAGCCGGAGGTCAGCCCGCAGATGGTGCAGGTTGGCTCAAATACTTCGGCGATGTTCAGCGCCACCCCGCCGGTCAGTCCCTTGAGAAATGCCTTGACCCCATAGCGCTGGTGATAGTCCTCGGCCACGTCGGGCAGGGCGGCCATCAACTGGCGGTCGCGCTCGCTGGGCGGTTTTACGTCATCGTAAAAGCCGGGGATGCGGATGCGCTCGTCGGGGCCTTTCAGGCTGTTGAGGGCCCACACCAGCCGCCAGGCGGCATTGGGGAAGATCGACCCGCCTGTGCCAGAGTGAACATCCATGCTGGCCGTCTCGACCGACAGTTCGACGTAGCAGATGCCGCGCAGCCCCAGGTACTGCATGGGCGCTTCGCGATGATCGACGCCGCCGAATTCCCAGATGCAGGCGTCGGCCCGCAGCAAATCCTGGTGCTGCTCGATGAAGTCGTGCAGGTGAACGCTGCTGGTTTCTTCCTCGCCTTCGATGATGAACTTGACCGTGCAGGGCAGCTCGCCCTCGGCCGCCAGCAGGGCGTCGATGGCGAACAGGCGGGCCACAAGCTGGCCCTTATCGTCGCTCACCCCGCGCCCGAACAGCTTACCATCGCGGATCTGCGGCTCGAAGGGCGGGCTGTTCCACAATTCCAGCGGCTCGGGCGGCTGCACGTCGTAGTGGTTGTAGATCAGCAGGGTCTTGGGGCTGCGGCCCTGGCGCTCGGCGTACACCACCGGCGCGCCGCCAGTGGGCATCACCTGCACAGCGAAGCCGCGCTTTTGCAGCATCTCGGCCACCAGGGCGGCGCATTCCTGCATGCCCCAATTCTGCGCCCCCACGCTGGGCTGGGCGGTCAGGCGGGCCAGCTCTTGGATGCTTGCATCCAGGCGTTGGTCGAGGTAGGCGTCGAGTTTAGCGAAATCTGGCATGGGTTTTCTCCGGTTAACGGGCGGTACATGAAAAAATGAGCGAGGTCGTATCCGCTTATTCTAAACGATAACTGCGCGATCTGGGATGGTCGGATAGAGGCAGAACCGTGATTTTCACGGGGCGGCCGGCCGGCCATCCACGAATACACGAAAGAATGTAATTCGCGGCGCCGCCCCATTCAACCGTAGAACAGGCATGGCGCTCTTCGATCTCCTTCAAAAAAACTGCTCGCCCGAACGTGGGCCACGCAAAATGTCCTCCCGTCGATGCGCGCAGCCACGGTAGGGGCGCAGCGCCCGCCGCCGGGAGGTAGCTTACGGGCGTTGCCTGCCTCGATGCGGCGGGTGCTGCGCTACCTTGTTCGTAGATGGCCGGGGCGGCTGCCTCTTGCAGCACCCTTCATTTCGTGTATTCGTGGCGAAATTCGTGGATGGCCGCATGAACGACCCCTCTTGCAGTGGAATTATAGACAGGCGCAGGTCGATGATCAAGATGAGTGATTACAGGTGGAAAATCATCCATCTGCAACCTGTCAGACAGGCATAAGATAGCGTATAATGGTACAAATTCCACATTAAGGAGAAATGAACGTGCATATTCCCCAAGTCTTTTCCCTTAGACAACGGCAGCAGTCTTCACGCCTGTTAAGTGTGCTGTTACTGCTGTCCATGCTCACCGGCTTGTGGGCCACCGCGCCGGTGCAGACCGCACAGGCTGTGTCCGCCAACATCGTCATTAGCCAATTGTTTGGTGGCGGTGGTAGCACTGGCGCAGCTTACCAAAACGATTACATTGAATTATTTAACCTCAGTACTTCTGCGGTTGATTTGAGTGGTTGGTCAGTGCAATATGCAAGTGGCACGGGTAACAGCTGGACTGTTAAGTCTTTTGCCTCTGGCACTACTATTCAGCCTGGTCGTTACTTTTTGATTCAGGGAGCCTCAAATGGGACGAATGGAAGTGTTCTGCCGACGCCGGATACAACCACTACTATTAACATGAGCGCCACGACCGGCAAGCTGGCTCTTGTTAATAACTCTACTGCATTATCTGGAATTTGTCCAACTGGTTCTAGTATTGTAGATTTTTTGGGTTTTGGCGGCTCGGCTAACTGCTTCGAAGGCACAACTTATGCGCCATCTCCATCACTTACCAACGCTATTTTTCGCGCTGGCAATGGCTGTACAGATACAGATCAAAATAACACGGACTTCGCTGCGACTAATGCTGCTCCGCGTAACAGTGCCACTACGGCCAATCCGTGCAGCGTGCCTTCCACCGACCCCTCCGGCGTGGGCGCGGCCAGCCCGGCCACGGCTAACACTGGCGATACCACCCTATTGACGGTAGCCGTCACCCCCGGCACGAACCCGGCCAGCAGCGGCCTGGCCGTCACGGCTGACCTGAGCCTGATCGGCGGTTCGGCCACCCAGACCTTCCTGGACGATGGGGTTGCCCCGGATACAGCGATAGATGGCATCTACACCTATCAGGCTACCGTCGGCGGCGCCACCACCGCTGGGGCCAAGAGCCTGCCCTTCACCATCACCGATGCCCAGAGCCGCAACAACAGCGCCGCCTCCAATCAAAACATCGCCCTGACCATCAACGCCATCACCGACCCCTCCGGCGTGGGCGCGGCCACTCCCAACCCGGCCACCCCCGGCGGCGCCGTCTTGCTGAAGGTCACCGTCACCCCCGGCAAGAACCCGGCCAGCAGCGGCCTGAGCGTGGCGGCGAACCTGAGCAGCCTGACCGGCGGCTCGGCCAGCCAGACCTTCTACGATGACGGCAGCCACGGCGATGCCTCCGCTGATGACAACGTCTTCTCCTTCAGCCTGACCCTCGACAGCGGCGAAACCACCGGCGATAAGACCCTGCCCTTCACCGTCAGCGACGGCCAGAGCCGCATCTATACCGATAACACCGGCTTCGTGCTGACCGTTTCCAGCGCTCCCACCAACCCCTCCGGCGTGGGTACGGCTACCCCGGCTTCGACCGGAGCCGCCGAAACCAGCCTGCTCAAGGTGACGGTCACTCCCGGCACGAACCCGGCCAGCACCGGCCTCACAGTCGTGGCCGACCTGAGCCTGATCGGCGGTTCGGCTACCCAGACCTTCTACGATGACGCCAGCCACGGCGACGAAGCCGTCGGCGATAACGTCTTCTCGTATAACGCCACCGTCGCCGCCGGGACGGCGGCCGGCTCCAAGAGCCTGCCCTTCACCGTCGGCGACGCCCAAATCCGCACCAGCGGCGGTACTATCGCCCTGACCGTGCTGGCCCCCACCAACCCCTCCGGCGTGGGCGCGGCTACCCCGGCCTCGACCGGAGCCGCCGAAACCAGCCTGTTGAAGGTGACGGTCACCCCCGGCGCGCACCCGGCCAGCAGCGGCCTCACGGTCCAGGCCGACCTGAGCCTGATCGGCGGTTCGGCTACCCAGACCTTCTACGATGACGCCAGCCACGGCGACGAAGCCGTCGGCGATAACGTCTTCTCGTATAACGCCACCGTCGCCGCCGGGACGGCGGCCGGCTCCAAGAGCCTGCCCTTCACCGTCGGCGACGCCCAAATCCGCACCAGCGGCGGTACTATCGCCCTGACCGTGCTGGCTCCCACCAATCCCAGCGCGGCCGGCAGCGCTACGCCCAGCCTTGTAGCCGCCGGCGAAACCAGCCTGCTGACCGTCACCGTCACCCCGGGCGCGCACCCGGCCAGCAGCGGCATCGCCGTTACGGCCGACCTGAGCGCCATCGGCGGGGCAGCCAACCAGGCTTTCCTGGATGACGGCGTGGCTCCCGATGTGAGCGCCGGCGATAACATCTTTTCCTACAACGCCACCATCGCCGCCGGGACGGCCGCCGGGTCCAAGAGCCTGCCGGTGAGCGTCTCCGACGCCCAGAGCCGCACGGCTGCAACCACCATCGCCCTGACGGTGGGCAACCCGGCCAGCGTGACCATCAGCCAGGTCTACGGCGGCGGCGGCAACAGCGGCGCGCCTTACACCAACGACTACATCGAACTGTACAACCGTACCGCCAGCCCGATCAACCTGACCGGCTGGTCGGTGCAGTACGCCAGCGCCACCGGCACCGCCTGGAACAACCTGACTATCCTGGCCGGTACGATCCAGCCCCACACCTACTTCCTGATCCAGGAAGCCGCCGGCGCGACCCCCAGCAACCCGCTGCCTACCCCCGACCAGATCGGCAGCATCGCCCTGGGCTCCACGAACGGCAAAGTGGCCCTGGTCAACAACAGCACCGAACTGAGTGGAACCTGCCCCACCAGCAGCAGCATCGTCGATTTCGTCGGCTTCGGCACGGCCAACTGCTATGAAGGTACGGCTGCCGTAGCCGCCCTCTCCAACACCACCGCCGCCCTGCGCAAAGGCAACGGCGACACCGACACCAACCAGAACCAGGCCGACTTCACCGTAGGCGCGCCCAACCCGCGTAACAGCCTGTACGGCGTCGAGCAGGCGCCGTCTGTCCTCGGCGTCGTCCCGGCCAATAACGCCACCGAGGTGGCCGTCGCCGCCACGCTCAAGGTCAACTTCAGCGAGCCGGTGGACGTGGCTGCCGGTTGGTTCAGCATCGCCTGCACCACCAGCGGCGCTCACACCGCAGTGGTCACCGGCGGCCCCACCAACTTCACCCTGACCCCCGACGTGGCCTTCAGCGGCGCCGAACAATGCACCGTGGTCATCGACCACACCAAAGTTACCGACCAGGACACTGACGACGCCGCCTACAACGCCATGCTGGCCGATTACACCTGGAAATTCCTCACCGTAGGGGCCAGCGTGTGCGCCTTCGCGCCCGCCAACACCATCGCCCAGGTGCAGGGCAGCACCGATACCAGCCCGTTCGTTGGACAGACCGTCACCGTCGAGGGTATCGTGGTGGCCGACTTCCAGGCCACCGGCGGGCAAAGCGGCTTCTACCTGCAAGACCCGACCGGCGACGGCAACCCCGTCACCTCCGAGGGCGTGTTCGTCTACAGCACCGCCACCGACGTTTCAGTCGGCCAGCGGGTGCGGGTCACCGCCCCGGTGTCTGAATACATGGGCCTGACCGAGCTTTCGACCAGCACCGCCGCCAATGTGGTGGTCTGCGGCGCGGATACGCCCATCGCCCCCACCCTGGTGACGCTGCCGGAAACCACCGACGGCGAACTGGAACGCTACGAGGGTATGCTGATCACCATCAGCCAGACCCTCACCGTCGATCAAAACTACTTCCTGGGCCGCTATGGGCAGCTTACCCTGTCGGCCAACGGGCGTTTGTATAACCCCACCAACGGCAATGATGCTGGCACAGCGGCCGAGATCGCAGCCGGCAACGCCAAACGGATCATCTTCCTGGACGACGCCAGCGCCGCCCAGAACCCGAACCCCATCCCCTACGTGTATGGGATCGACCCAACCGTGCGCCCCGGCGACGTGATCACCACCGTGACCGGCGCGCTGGACTTTGGCCCGATCAACTCGAACACCTCCCTGCGCGATTACCGCATCCAACCGCTGGCGGCCCCCACGTTCGTCACCGGCAACCCGCGCCCGGCCGCTCCGGCGGCCCTGGCGGGTAATCTTAAGGTCGCTACCTTCAACGTGTTGAACTACTTCAATGGCCCGACCTTCCCCACCTCGCGCGGGGCCACGACGGCGGCCGAGTTCGCCCGCCAGCGGGCCAAGATCATCAACGCCATCGCCACAATGGACGCGGATGTGGTCGGCCTGATGGAAATCGAGAACGACGGCATCGGCGCCGACAGCGCCATCCAGGACCTGGTCAACGGCCTGAACGCCAAGCTGGGCGCCGGCACGTATGACTTCGTCAAGAAAGACTCGATTGGCACGGATGAAATCCGGGTAGCGCTGATCTACCAACCCGCCTCGGTGAGCCTGGTGGGCGCGGCCCAGGAGTTCCAGGTTTCAGCCGGCGGCTACACCAACCTGTTCGACCGCCCGCCCCTGGCCCAGACCTTCAGCGTCAACGCCGCCCCCAGCCAGCACTTTGTGATGATCGTCAATCACTTCAAGTCGAAGGGCTGCCCCGGAAGCGGCGCGGACGCCGACCAGGGCGACCTGCAGGGCTGCTACAATGCCAAGCGCACGGTCCAGGCTCAGGAGATGGTCAAGATCGTCAATACGATCAAGGCCAGCGAGCCGAACGTGCTGGTGGTGGGCGATCTGAACGCTTACAGCCAGGAAGACCCGATCAAGACCCTGGAAGCCGGCGGTTTGGTCAACGTCACCACCGCCCGCATCCCGGCCGCCGAGCGCTACTCCTACGTCTTCGACGGGCAGTCGGGTGAACTGGATCACATCATGGCGACCGCCAGCCTGAACGCCCTGGCCCCGGCAGCCACCATCTGGCACATCAACGCCGATGAGCCTTCGGTCATCGATTACAACACCGAGTTCAAGAACCCCGACCTGTACACCGACTCGGCCTACCGGGCTTCCGATCACGACCCCGTAATCCTGGGCCTGAACCTGACCTTGACGCCGGTCGCTCCCACGGTCGAAATCCTGACCCACCCGGTGAGCGTGACCCTGCTGACCGAGGCCAGCTTCACCTTCGCCGGGTCGTATGCCGGTTCGCCCAACGGACTGACCTATGAGTGCGCCCTGGATGGGGCGGCCTACGCCACCTGCGTCAGCCCCAAGCCTTACACCGGGCTGGCGGTAGGCGAGCATACCTTCGCGGTGCGGGCGGTGCAAAGCCCCACCAACAAGAGCGAACCGGCTACGTTCACCTGGAAGATCGAGGCTGCCCCGGTCATCCCGGCAACGCCCGCCATCACCGCTCCGACCAACAACAGTGTGATCCCGTTCTCGCTGGACGGCTTCAACAAGCCCACCTTCAGCGGCACGGCTGCCGCCGGGCTGACGGTTGAGGTCTGGCTGGTAACGCCGGATACGGCCAAAGCCGCCCCGGCGGCCTACACCCTGCTCTGCTCGGCCGTCGCCAGCGCCCAGGGCGACTGGAGCTGCCAGTCGCAAACCGCTCTGGCGGCCGGCCCGCACAGTGTGGTGGTTACGGCCAAAGACGCTGTGGGCAACCGCAGCGAATACTCGGCCCCGGTGAACTTTACCATCCTGTTCACCCGCTACCTGTCGGTCATCTCGAAATAAGCTGTATGTGAATCGTTGGCGGGCGGCGCACCCGGTGCGCCGCCCGTCTCGATAGATCAAAATATCAGGGAGCTTGCAGACGACAGTCTGCAAGCTCTCTGATATTTTCTCTCGATATCTTTATTGGGGGCCGGTACCATCCCGGTAAACCGTGGAACAGGCCTGGCGATCTTCGAGCGCCTTCAAATAAGCGATGTTGGCTCTCCCGGCTTCGCCAGGAAAGAGGTTCTATTTTTGGGAAAATGGGCGGCTACGCCGCCCATTTTTCCAAAATAGAAAAAATCTCCAGAATTTCCCCCGGCAAAGCCGGGAGAGCCAATTAACAGCAGGTCTGGGTGGTGCTGTATTCGTAGCGGTCGGCCCGGTAATACGATGAAGAATGCTCCACCAGGCGGCCGTCGGCGGTATAGGCGCTGGTGCCGACGAACAGCAGGGGCGTGCCTTCCGGCACGCCCAACAGTTCAGCCCGGTACTCGTCGGCCGCCACCGCCCGCACCACATGATCGATGCGGGTGACCACCTGCTGATAGCGGGTAGCAAGGATCTGGTACAGCGATTGGTTGGCAAAGTCCTGCTGCTCCAGGCCGGGGCAGTTGGCGGTTAGCACAATACTGCTCTGATGGCAGACCGGCTCGTCGTCGCCCAGGCGCAGGCGCTCAATCACCAGGCAGGGTGCGCCCTGGGAACGCTGTAGAGCCGGGATGCTGCCCGCCTCAACCGTTCCACTTTCCAGGCATAGCAGGCGCGAGTGCGGGCGGCGGCCCAACTCGCGCATTTGCTGGCTGAAGCTGCGGTCGAGGAAAAACTGGGTATGGCTGGCGGCCTGGCGCACGAACGTCCCCCGTCCGGCGAAGCGCTCCACCAGGTCGTCGTCCACCAGGCGGGCCAGGGCCTGGCGCACCGTCTGGCGGCCCACGCCGTAGGCCTGGCAGATGTCCATTTCGGGCGGCAGGCTGCCGCCGGGGGCGATTACCCCGCGCTGGATCATCTGGCGCAGGTCGAGGTAGATCTGGTAATACAGCGGGATCGGGCTGTGGGCATCAACCGGGGTATAGGGCAGGGAGGGCGAATCGGCGGCCATAGATGCTATTTTCCGAGCGGATAGCGGCCAACGCTCTGGGCGATCTCGAACAGGGTTACGACGTTTTCCGGCGGCACATCGGCCTGCAGATGGTTGGATGGGGCCAGAATGTAGCCCCCGCCGGGGCCAAGCTGGGCGATCCGTCGCTTTACCTCCGCGATCACGTCTTCCCGGCTGCCGGGCATGGCGTGAGCGATATCGATCCCACCCAGGAAGGTGACTTGATCGCCAAAGCGGGCCTTGACCGCCGCCAGGTCGGTAGCGGGCAGCGGCTCCAGCGGATGCAGCACGTCGATACCCAGGCCCAGCAGGTCGGGGATCAGGCGGGCGATGGCCCCGTCGCTGTGCAGCATGACCCGCGTCTGGGGGTTGGCCTCCTTAACCGCCGCGGTCAGGCGAGCCAGGCAGGGCTGGATGAAAGCCCGGAACATGGCCGGAGAGATGACCGGCCCGGCGTTGCCGGCGTAGTCGTCGCCGGGCAGCTCCACCAGGTCGAGCCAGCGCCCGGCGGTCTGCATGGCCCGGCGCAGCAGCCCTTCCAGGATGGCGGTAATGCGTTCCAGCAGGGCGCGGGCAAATTCGGGCCGCAGAGCCAGGTCCATCAGGAAATTTTCGGTGCCGCGCAGGTCGCAGGCGGTTTGGAATGGCCCGTGCGAGGCTACCATGCGCAAGACGATAAAGTAATCCGTGTTTTCCCGCAGGCTTTGGGCGCGTTCAGCCAGCCCGGCCATCCAGGCCGGGTCGTCCAGGTCGGGCCAGCGCACCAGGCGCTCGATATCGTCCACCCGGTCGGCGGCCTGCAGCAGGCCCGGCCCGGCGTAGTAATAGGGTTGGGCGCGCTGCCATACCTGGCCATAGGAGTCGTAGAAGGCATTCGGATCGGGGCCGGGGATGACCGGACTGTTGGGCAGGCGGCCGGTCCAGCAGTAGCGCAGGTCGGTTCCCAGGCGCTCCAGCAGGCGGTCATCCATATAGGAGATGCTGTGGCCCTGGCGAAAGGGGGCCACGGGCGCGCCCAGGCTCAGGCGGCGGGCCAGGGCCAGGTAGAGCGGATCGACCAGGCCGTAGGGGCCGCCGCCCAGGGCGGTGGGGATGCGGTCGGGTTCCTGGTGGTTGAGGGCGGCCAGGACGCGCTGGCGGGGGGGCAGGCTGGCAGGCATAGGCGATGAATCAATCCTGGTGGGAGAATCACTCGAAATGTCCGATCAATAAAACAATTCTAGCATATTGTTGTATTGTCCGCAAGATTGACGACCCTGGCCGGATGCACTATAATATCTTTGTCCGAACATTCGACCCGAACTTACTCTCAGGAGGTCCCCTATGCACAAAGTCGCCATGTTGGGCGCGGGGCTGATTGGCCGCTTCTACACCATGAGCCTGTCGCGCTATCGCGGCCGGGACGAGATCGAAGTGGTGTGTGCCGCCAGCCCCACCGAAGCCGAAAGCTTTGCCAAAGAGTTCGACATCCCCTGCTATACCGAAGACATTGCCGAAGCCATCCGCAACCCCGAAGTGGATACGGTCATCGTGGGCCTGCCCAATTATCTGCACAAAAAGGCGGTTCTGTTGGCCGCCGAGGCCGGAAAAGCCGTCCTATGCACCAAGCCCCTGGCGACCAGCGGAGCCGAGGCCCTGGAAATGCTCGAGGCGGTGGAAAAGGCTGGGGTATTCCATGGCTATCTGGAAGACCTGGTATACACCCCAAAGACCCTCAGCGCCCTGGCTGCGGCTCAGAAGGGCGCGCTGGGCAAGGTGCTGTGGGCCCGCTCGCGCGAAACCCACGGCGGCCCGCACAGCGACTGGTTCTGGAACAAGGAGCTTTCCGGCGGCGGGGCCATTATGGATATGGGCTGCCACTGCATCGAGATTGCCCGCAGCTTTATTGGCAAGGCCAACCGCCCGTTGGAGGTGACCTGTTGGGCCGATACTCAGGTGCATCCCATCGATGCCGAAGATCATTCGGTGGGCCTGGTGCGCTACGAGAACGGCGCTATCGGCCAGTTCGAGGTGAGCTGGACCTTCCGCGGCGGGATGGATCTGCGCGACGAGATCGCCGGCACCGAAGGCACCGTCTGGCTCAACCACTGGCTGCGCACCGGTTTCGAAATGTTCACTGGGGTGGGGCAGGAGGGTTACGTGGCCGAGAAAGCCGAGGGCAACACCGGCTGGCTGTTCCCGGTGGGCGATGAAGTAGGCTCGTTAGGCTATGTCGAGATGTTTATGGATATGTTCAACGCGATGGACGCCGGCAAGAAGCCGATGGAAGACTTCTACGACGGCTACATCGTCAACGCCATCATCGACGCCTGCTATAAAGCTGCTCAGACCAAGCGCTGGGAGCCGGTCGAAATCCAGTCCTGGCGCGGCGGTTTTGGCGCAGCCCAGGAAACAACCCTCAAAGACTATGACGAAACTCATTATTTGATTAAAGAAGAACGCATGCCCAATGGCAAGCGCAAAGTGATCCTCAAGGACAAAAACACCGGCCAGATTTCGCAAATCGTGGGCGAGTAAAGCGCCGGATCACGGCCTGGCGGGCCGAGCGCAGCCGGCGCTCGACCTACCGGGCTGTGCAAGTGTCTTTGGCTATAATTTGAACGAAGTTCTTAGCTTTTTATCCAATCCGGGCTATTGTCTTAACAAAGATCTTTTGCTATAAATTGAATGTCTGTCTTTGCGCCTTTTTGTTCCCGCCTGATGCGAGGTTTTTCTGGCATGACCCGACCAGAGAAGTCGAATACAAAGCCTGCACCGTCCGCCCGCCCGGCGCGCGCCCCGATTGTAATTCATGGGGACGACGCTGAGGTGATGCGAGCGCTGCGCAAGCAGGAGCAAATCTCGCGCTCGGAGATTGCCAACATCACCGGCTGGTCGAAGGCCAAGACCTCTCAAGAAATTCGCAAACTGGTGGGCCAGGGCTATCTGGTGGAGGTGGGCGAGGGCGCTTCGCAGGGCGGGCGCAAGCCGCACCTGCTGCGCGTCAACGATCAGTTGGGCTATCTGGTGGGGTTGGATATCGGCGCAACCAGTATCGACGCTGCGCTGACCGACGTGGGCGGCAAGGTCTACCAACGCCGCTCGGAGCCGGCCGACGTGCGCAACACCCCCGAAGATTTTCTTCACCGCTGTAGCGAGTTGATCCTCGATATGATTACCGCCCAGGGCCGCCACCCCGATCAAATTTTGGGTATTGGGGTGGGTGTGCCGGGGCCGGTCGATTTCAATCGCGGCGTGTTGGTGGCTCCGCCGCTGATGCCTGAATGGGAGAATTACCCTATCCGGGGCAGTTTTCAGCGCACCTTCCCCTCGGCTTATGTAGTGGTCGATAATGACGTGAATATTATGGCCCTGGGCGAGCAGCGCGCTGGGGATGGCGTGGGCGTGGATAACTTCCTGTTCATCAAGATTGGCACCGGGATCGGATCGGGGATCGTCTCGAACGGCAAGATCCACCGCGGCAGCATTGGCTGCGCTGGCGACATCGGGCATATCTGCGTGGACAAGCAGGGGCCGATCTGCCGCTGCGGCAACGCTGGCTGCCTGGAGGCCATGGCCGCCGGCCCGGCCATCACCGAGCGGGCTTTGCAGGCGGCTCGCAGCGGGGCCAGCCCGCTGCTGCGCCAGATGATGGAGGCCAACGGCGGCCTGCTGCGTCCGGAGGATGTGAACGCCGCCTGCCGGGAGGCCGACCAGGCCGCCCTGGAGATCATCCGCGCCAGCGGGCAGATGATTGGCGATGTATTAGCCAGCCTGGTCAACTTTTTCAACCCCAGCCATATTTTCATTGGCGGCGGAATTGCCAATTTTGGCAATCACCTGTTAGTCGCTATCCGGCGGGCGGTGCTGCGCCGCTCGCTGCCGCTGGCGACCAAGAACCTGGCGATCAACTTCTCGCGCATGGGGCCTGAAGCCGGGCTGACCGGGGCGGTGGCCCTGGCGCGCGAATATCTGTTCGTGGTCGAAGACCAGCCGTTTCTGACGCTGTGACGACCAGGCCGGATAGCCATACCCCTGCAACAGGAGGTGCAAATGATCCGATGACGTTCATACGCTTGAACCGGAACCAATCATTTACCCTTAAATTAAGCTCTAAGGAGAAGATGCACATGAAGAAGTCAATTCTATACCTGGTGACCCTGCTCACCATCCTTTCGATGGCGCTGGCGGCCTGCGCCCCGGCAGCCACCTCCACCGAGGCGCCCAAGCCGCCGGCCGCCACCGAGGCCCCAGCCGCTACCGAAGCTCCCGCAGCGACCGAAGCCCCGGCTATGACCGAAGCCCCGGCCATGACTGAGGCCCCAGCTGCCGCCGAAGCCCCCGCGGCGGGCAAGAAATTCACCATTGGCATCT
>CAYQDU010000021.1:0-34493 GCA_964416275.1 uncultured Anaerolinea sp.
TGCTGTAGATGCGTTCATTGCTGAAATTGCGCGATTGCACCCCCACCGGCCCCGGCACGTGTTTGATCTGTACTTGTTTACCGGCCACCACCGCCACAATTTCCACCAGTTCATCCACAGAAATATACTCCGGGTTGCCGATGTTGACCGCCCCTTCCAGGTCAGAGTGCATCAACCCGTAAATACCCTCTACCATGTCATCGACATAGGTGTACGAACGGATGGCGCTGCCATCGCCCCACACTTCCACCACGCCGCCCTCTGGCGCCATGGCAACCTTGCGGCAGATGGCCGCCGGGGCCTTTTCTCGCCCGCCGATCCAGGTGCCGTAGGGGCCGTAGCAATTTTGGAAGCGCGCAATGCGTACGATCATCCCAGACGCCCGGCCATAGGCCTGCAAGACGCGCTCCGAGTAGAGCTTCTCCCAGCCATACTCGTTATCCGGATTGGCGGGGACGGCCTGGGCCTCGGTCATCTCTGGCTCGCCGGGGGCCATGTCGCGATAGACGCATACCGACGATGAGAAGAAGTAGCGCGGGATGCCCATCTGGGCCGCGGTATGGGTCATGTGGATGTTGATCAGCGCGCTGTTGTGCATGATCTCGGTTTCGGCCGAATGGATGAAGCCCATCCCGCCCATGTCGGCCGCCAGTTGATACACCTCATCGAACTTTTGGCCTGGCAGGTTGAGGGCGGCCTGGCAGTTCTGCTCCTGGCGCAAATCCAGCAGGCAGAACTCATCCGCGCCCACCTCCCGGAATTCGTGCGGTTTTTGATCGACTGCCCGGACCCAATAACCCTCTCGCTTAAGTTTCTGCACCAGGTGGCCTCCAATAAAACCGCCGGCGCCGCAGACGAGTGCATGTTTCATCTTTTTGCTCCTACAAGATTCATAGAGTTCTTCCGGCTTGGCCGGGGAAATTTCGCTCTGAGGGGTTTGCGGGCGACGACGCCACCCGCAAACCCCTCAGAGCGATCACCCCCCGCCTTTTAGGCGCCACCCCACTTAAGCGGAGTGAAGTCTATGGCGCTCTTCGAGTGCCTGAAAATGAGGTATTTGGGGAATCTTGTCGCACAAAGCGTGACAAAATCCCCGGTTAATCCTCTCTCAGGCGAGCGAAGCTTGCCAGTCACCTCCACCACAGTTGAATGGAGCGCTGCCCATTTTCATGAGGATAGACGTATTATATCAATAGGCGAGATTTTGGGCCGCGGTACCACCCCATTAAACCGTACAGCCGGCCTGGCGCTCTGCGAGCGTCTTCAAAAAGAGATGTTGCGTGGATTTTTTTCGTCCGAGGGGCGACAAAATCCACAATTAACCCTCTTGCGGCGAAGCTCGCCAGGCACATCCACCACGGTTGAGTGGGGATCTACCTGGGACGCACGGCGGCCCAAAATCTCGCTTCCAGTTATTTGCGCTCCAGCCCATGGGCTTGCAGCACGGGCAAGACGAACAGGATGCCGGTGTTGGGCTGATCGAGATCGCCGATGATACCCTGCGCCGCAACTACCATTGCATCGACGGTGGCCTGGTCTTTGACCACCGAAAAAAGGGTCTGGCTGGGTTCTTCGCGCAGGCCGAGGAAAGAAGACAGATTGGGAATGAGCGGCAGATCATCGCGCAGCCCGGCCCCCATCAGGCGGCCCATGCCGGTGCTTTCGATGATCGTGGCGCCGCTTGCGCCCGCCTCGCGCCAGGCTTCCAACACCCGCAGACAGTCGTCAGGGTTGTCGATTATTATCACCACCAGGAAACTCATCACTGTATCTCCCCATCCCTATTTCTGTGAATGAAAAGCCGCTCGCAGCATGAAGGGGGTCACTAAGGTTGACAGGATGATAACCCCTACTACGGCCGAGAAAATGCTATGATCGATCAGCCCCTGGCTCATCCCCACGCTGGCGACGATCAGCCCCACCTCGCCGCGCGATGTCATGCCGATGCCAAGCTGGAGCGCCTCCGGGCGAGACAGCCCCCCGGCCAGCCCACCCAGCCCGGCTCCTACGACCTTGCCGATCACAGCAACGATCATCAGGGTCAGGAACAGCCAGAAGCTTGGCCCGGCCAGTTCGCGCATATTGGCGTTCAGGCCCACATTGATAAAAAAGACCGGCACGAACAGCCCGTAAGCCAGGGATGAAATGCCGCTTTCGATGCGTTCCTTGACCGGGCTGTGCGAGAAAACCAGCCCGGCCAGGAATGCCCCGGTGATGGCCGCCATAGCGCCAAACTCCTCGGCCATCCAACCATACAGCAAAATGGTGACGATTGTGAAAGCGATCAACCCCTGGCTAACCGGCAGGCTGCTCACCCGGCGGCTGGCGCGCGGCAGCACCGCCATTCCAATCAGCATACCCGCTCCCAGGAAGAGCAGCATTCGCAGCGCCATCCAGATCACCGGGCCGAGGCTGCCATCCGAGCCGGGGCCGGTCAGGGCGGTGAAGAGCGACAGGGCCAGCACCACCAGGATGTCGTCGAAGACCGCGGCTCCCAACAGGGTTACGCCCACCCGGCTGCGCAGCACGCCCAGCTCCATCAAGGTTTGGGCGGAGATGCTGACGCTGGTCGCCGCCAGCACCAGGCCCAGGAAGACGGCCTCTAACTGGCTCATCCTGAAGGCCAGCCCACCCAGCCAGCCCAGGCCCAGCGGCAAGATCACCCCCAGCGTGCCGGCCAGGGCCGCCGCCTTGCCCGTTTTTGCCAGATCGCTCAGGTGCAGTTCGATTCCGGCCAGGAACATCAGCAGCAGCACGCCCAGCTCGGCCAGCTCGTAAATGGTGGTTGCCAGGTGAGCGTCGCCAAAATAGGGCCGGTGCAGCAGGTCGAGCAGCGACGGGCCGAGCAGGATGCCCATCAACAGTTCGCCCAAAACCGAGGGCTGCCCCAGGCGGTAGCTGGCGTAGCCGCCAATCTTAGCGGCAGCGATTAAGATCGCCAGAGCCAGGGATAGTTGTAAGAAGGATGTCATCTATAGTGAATTAACCTTTCCGGCGCGTCAACCACTTCTCCAGTTCGATGGCCCAGAACACCAGGCTGCTGAGAGCCAGGCTGAGAGCCAGGTCGGGCAGCGGCAAGGGGCGGGTATAGAGCAGGGACTGGAAGAAGGGCAGGTACAGGGCGGCAAGCTGCAGGCAGAATACGCCAGCCGCCAGGGCCATACCGACCGGGTTCGAACGAAGGCCCAGGCGGAAGAGCGAATCGCGTCGCGAGCGGGTAGCCAGGGCCTGGGCCATCTGGCTAAAGGCCAGGGTGGTAAAGGTCATGGTCTGCCAGGGGCCGGATGGGTCGCTGCGCCAATAAAAATAGCCCAGGCCGAGGGCGATAGCCCCGGTGAGCGCACCCACCCACAACACATGCCGTCCCAGCCCACCGCTGAAGATGCCCTCCTGGGGGGCGTAGGGCGGGCGGCGCATGGTGTCTTTTTCAGGCGGCTCCAGGCCCAGCCCCAGGCCCAACAGCCCATCGGTGAGCAGGTTGAGCCACAGCAGTTGCAGCGGTTCGAGCGGCAGAGGCTTGCCCAACAGCGGAGCCAACAGCATTACCGAGACTTTGGCGATATTGCCTGCTACCGAGAATTTGACAAACTTACGCAGGTTCTCGTAGATAGTGCGGCCTTCTTCCACGGCGGCCACAATGCTGGCGAAGTTATCGTCGCGCAGCACCATATCGGCGGCTTCCTTGGATACATCGGTGCCAGTGATGCCCATCGCCACGCCGATATTGGCCCGTTTGAGGGCCGGGGCGTCGTTTACTCCATCGCCAGTCATCGCCACCACCTGGCCCTGGTTTTGCAGCGCCTGGACGATGCGCAGCTTATGCTCTGGCGAGACGCGGGCATATACCGACCCCTGGCGCACCGCCTGGCCCAGGTCGGCCTCGCTCATGGCCGTCAGATCCTGGCCGGTCAGCACAGGGGCGGCCGGGCCGGTTTCTGATAAGATGCCCAACTGGCGGGCGATTTCGCGCGCGGTGAGCGGATGGTCGCCGGTAATCATCACCGGGCGGATGCCAGCCGCCCGGCAGGTCTGCACCGCCAGGCGCACTTCGGCCCTGGGCGGGTCAATCATGCCGAACAGGCCCACCAGGACCAGGTCTTGCTCCAGGGCTGCCTGGGGAGGCAGCTCGTCCAACAGGCGGAAAGCCACTCCCAGAACGCGCATCCCCTGGGCGGCCAGGCCGTCATTAGCCTGGCGGATGCGCTCTCGCCAGGTCTCATCCAGCGCTTCCAGGGCCCGCCCATTCCACACCCACCGGCTGAGGGCCAGCAGATTATCCACCGCGCCTTTGGTGAAGGCAATCTGAGCCGGGGCGCGGCCCTGCCCGCCCGGCGCAAGCGGGGCAAACACTGTGCGCAGCCCGCCCTCCAGGTTGGACGGGTCGAAGGTGTGGACGGTGGTCATCAGCTTGCGATCCGAGTCGAACGGGAGTTCGGCGCGGCGCGGTAGGGCGGCGTTGAGAGCCTCTTTATGCAGCCCGAAGCGCGAAGCCGCCACCAGCAGGGCCCCTTCGGTGGGGTCGCCCAGCGTTTGCAGGCGGCCTGTTTCGGGGTTGTGGTTTACGCTGGCATCGTTGCACAAAGCGCCGCCCGCCAACAGGAGAGCCAGGGTGTCGGGCTGGCCGCTCAAGGCGCCCAGGTTGGCCTGCGGGGCGGCCTGGGCGGCCTCCAGGCTGGGCATGCGGTGGTGCAGGTCTTCTTCAACGTGGACGGTATGCCCGGCCACGTCCAGCACCATCACGGTCATGCGGTTCTCGGTCAGCGTGCCGGTCTTATCCGAGCAGATCACCGTCACCGATCCCAGGGTTTCTACCGCTGGGAGCTTGCGGATCAGGGCATTGCGGCGCAGCATACGCTGCGCCCCCAGGGCCAGGGTAATCGTCACTACTGCCGGAAGACCCTCTGGCACAATGGCGACCGCTACGCTGACCGCGGTGAGCAGCATGTCTCGCGCCGCCTCGCCCGAAAGCAGGCCCAGGACGAAGATGATCGCCGAGACGACCACGCCCACCGCTGCCAGCAGCTTGCCCAATTGATCCAGGCGTTTTTGCAGCGGGGTCATTTCGTCGCCTACGCTTTGCAGCAGGGCAGCCACTTTGCCCAGCTCGGTGCGCATGCCGGTCTCGACCACTACGGCCTTACCGCGCCCGTAAGTAGCCGTTGTTCCCATGTAGATCATGCTGCGCCGGTCGCCCAGGGGCAGGTCGGGGCCGGGCAGCGGATCGACCTGTTTCTCGACCGGCTCCGATTCACCCGTCAGGGTGGCTTCTTGAATTCGCAGGTTGGCGCTTTCCAACAGGCGGGCGTCGGCCGGCACCAGGTTGCCCGCTTCCAGCACGATCACGTCGCCGGCGACCAGCTCTGGCGAGGAAACCTCGCCCAGGCGGCCATCGCGCACAACCCGCACCTGGGGCGCGGCCAGCTTGCGCAGGGCGGCCATGGCCCGCTCGGCCCGGTATTCCTGCACAAAGCCCAACAGCCCGAACAGGATTACGATTGCGCCGATGGCGAAGGCATCTTTATATTCGCCCAAGACGAAGGAAAGCAGAGCCGCTCCTAAGAGAATTAACACCAGCACGGCGGTGAACTGCTCCCATAAGATGCGCGCCGGTGAACGTCCGCCGCTTTCGCTGATTTCGTTTGGGCCGGCCTGGGCCAGGCGCTCGGCCACCTGAGCGGCGCTCAGGCCGCGCTCGGCGTGGCTGTGCAGTTGCTCCAGGACCATTTCAGCCGGGCGTTTATACCAATCGGTCAAGGTTTACTCCGTTTCGTCTATATCTGGCCGCCGTATTGCGGCGCATGCAGCCGTTTAAAGCTGCGCCTCTGTTTATAACAAAAGACCCCTACTTTGTCAATATAAGTTATACAATAATTGTATCGCTGTGGAGAGTGGAGCAGAGAGCTACCTCTTCCGTCGAAGGCGGGGATTTTCTCTATTTTTGAGAAAATGGGTGGTACCATCCCATGAAACCGTGCAACAGGCATGGCGTCTTCGAGCGCCTTCAAAAAGAGTTGTTCCGTGGATTTTGTCGCCCGAAGCGCGACAAAATCCACGATTCATCCTCTTTCCAGGCGAGCTTTGCTCGCTAAGCAGAGCTCGCCGGTCATCTCCACCCCGGTTAAGTGGGGAGCTACCCAATGGGTGGCGTAGCCATCCATTTCCCCAAAAATAGTACTTCTTTCCTGGCGAAGCCGGGAGAGCCACAGCGATAAAATTGGGATGAGTGCAGGCGGCCCGGCCGTCATTTTCAGCGGGGCCGGGCGGCCAGAAAGAGCAAGAAACCCAGCCCGCGCACGCCCGCGCCGATCGCCAGCGCCCAGTTCAGGCCGATCTGCCCGGCCAGCCAGGTTCCAATCAACGGAGCAATCACGTTTGGCAGGTAGTTGGTGCTTTGCGAGATAGAAACGAACGTGGCGCTGTATTCCACCGGCACGGTTTTCATCAGTTCGTCGAAGAATACCAGGTCGATGCCGGCCTGGAAGACGCCGCTTAGCCCGGCCAGGATAGTAATCACAACTACATTGTAGGTTCCGGCGATGAACAGCGGGTACAATGCCACCATAAAGGTAGAAGCCAGCAGCACGAAGCGCGCCCCGCGCTGGCGCGATTGGCGCGGCCACAGGAAGTAACCGATCAGCAGGGTGGCGGTCTGGGCGGTATTGATAAAACCGATCCACGAGTCGTCGGCCTGTACCTGGCGCACGAAATAGATTGCAAACAATGGGGAAGCCAGCATCATGCCAGACTGAAACACCGTCCGGCGGGCCAGAAAGTCGATAAAGGCCGGCTGCCCGCGCACCAGGTTGAGGTAACTGCGCACCCGCTCTCCCCACGAGCGCCGGCCTGGCGCTTGTGGGATGGAAAGAGGCGCTTCGGGCAGGATGATGTGGCTGGAGAAATAATAACTCAGCAGTCCACCCACCGAAAGCGCCATAAACACCGCCTGGTAATTGATCGGGAAGGCGATGCGATCCAGCACCTGTCCGGCGGCCATCACACCCAGGGCGGTGGTCAGGCCCAACACCGACCAGCGGCGGCTCATCAGCTCATAGCGGTGGTTCGGCCCAGCCGCGGCGTTCATTACTACCGAGAAGGCCACGTTGAGCGCAATTTGTGGGATGGTAGCCAGGCCCCAGATTGCCAGCACGGCGCGCACCAGGTAAGCCTGGGGAACCAGGAACGGCGCCAGCCCGGTGGCGGCGTACGACGACAGCACCAGCAGGCGCGAGGCGCTGTACCAGGGGACGATATTGCGCTTGGTTTGCAGAAATTGGCCGATGAAGAGCGCCAGCAGCAGCCCGGCTACACCGGGCATGGCGGTCAGCAGGCCGATCTCCAGGTTGCTGGCCTGCATGCGCGCCAGAAAGACGGGTAAGAAAGGACTGGCTGCGTTCGACAGGCCAACAGCGATGCCGTCGATCTGGATATATTGGAAGTTTTTGCGCTGCTGGCCGGTCACATCATAGGGCGCAACCGACCAGCGCGGCAAGCGGACTTGCCGCGGCAAACGCACCGGCGGCAGTTTCACAGGTTCCTAACCCTCCCAACGATCATTCGCTGCCTTTCAGATCCCTGGATAATTTTCCATACAGAAACCAATAGTCGGTTTGTGGAAAGGCAGGCTGCAAAGTCGCCTCCCAGGCGAACGATCCGGGGAGAAATACGGCTTGCAGCAGTTTATCCAGTCCATTCAGGGCGTCGATCTCGGCACCGGGCAGGGCCAGGGCTTCCGGGCGCAGTAAGTTCAACTGCACCCGGCGGCTCACTTCATAAGCATAGCGATCGAATTGGGCGGCCGGGCGCTGGCGATATTCATCCAGAAAATCGCCCCACAGGCGCAAACGGGCGTGGAAATCGGCGGCGGCTTTTTTACCCCAGGCCGTGCGCCACTGAGATAAGACGGCCTGGAACCGCCGCTCCAGTCCGGCCAGCGTATCCTGCTCGACCGGACTTTTGGCGCTGGCCTGCAGGCGCTGGCGGGCCAGCAGCAGCCCGCCGGGGGTGAGCTGGGGGTAGGGCGGCTCGCCGGCCGGGGCCGCAGCGTTGATCGGCCAGTAAAGCTCTTTAGCAAGCAGGTAGGTCTCAAGCTGGTCGAGGCCGACCTGGAGGTAACGCAAATCATATTCGGCAGATGGCATGTTCGTCTCCGATCCCAACAATCCTTCGCCTCAAAATTTGATTATACCCCAGGAGGCGGCCTAATCTTTTTTCCCCAGCGCCCCATAGGCGATCAATACCGCCGAAACCAGGCTGATGGATCCGGCCAGATACAATAATTCTGGGCCGCCTATGCCTTCGATCAGCTTTTCGACAAAATAGACCCCGGCTACCAGGATCACCAGGCCGCTGAGCTTCGACTTCAGCCCATGTAGATCGTGGGCCAGCATCCATTCCGGCAGGTCCAGGTCGGCAATGACCATCTCATAGATGCTGACTGCAAACAGGTACAGCACCAGGGCGATCAAAAAAGCATCTACCAGTTGAATGAGGTAAGCGCTGATTTTATCGTCGCCGCCGGCCGAAAGCACGATCAGGCTGAGGGCTGTGTAGGTCTTGATGGCTGCCCAGCCCAACGCCCCCAGAGAGGCCAGCAGCAGGGCAAAAACCGCCAGCAGATAAATATAGCGTGTCTTTTCGATCAGGGTTTTCATGGGTGTGAGAAAAAGGGCTTTTCCGCCGCAGGCAGAATTTGGGTAGCTCTCCACGCAATAGCTCTTCTTGAAGACCCTTGAAGAGCGCCATACCTGTTCCACGGTTTAATGGAGTGGTACCAGGATTTGATCTCTATTGGAGAAGTTGGGCGATCTCACCGCCCAACTTCTCCCAATAGAGAAATTTTCCGGCAAAGCCGGAAGGGCTATCCAAAAGATGAGATGCTTACAACAGCAAGCGCAGCGGCTCTTGCAGATACGGTTCCAGGGCCTGCAGGAAGCGGGCCGCCTCGGCTCCGTCGCTCACCCGGTGATCGACCGAGAGGGTGGCTTTCATGCGCCAGCCGGGGATGATCTGCCCGTCTTTGACCACCGCCGCCTCGCGCGCCGAGCCGACGGCCAGGATGGCCGCTTCGGGTGGGTTGATGATGGCAATGAAGCTTTCCACGTCGAACATGCCCAGGTTGCTGATCGAGAAGGTGCTGCCTTCGATTTCGTCGGGGCGCACCTTGCCGTCGCGGGCGCGGGCGGCCATAGAGCGCACTTCGAGCGCAATCTGGCGCAGCGGTTTACGGTCGGCGTCGCGGCAGACCACCGTCAACAGCCCGCCCTCCACCGCCACCGCAACGCCCACGTTGACCGCCCCATGGCGCACGATCTCATTCCCGTTCAGCGAGGCGTTCAGGTTGGGGAACTGGCGCAGGGCCAGGGCCGCAGCTTTGACCAGGAAATCGTTGACCGAGATTTTCTCATCCTCGCCGACCAATCCGTTGGCCTGCTTGCGCAGGGCCATGATTGGCCCCAGGTCATATTCGTGGGTGACATAGAAGTGCGGAACCTGCTGCTTGGCCTCGACCATGCGCCGGCCGATGGCAGCCCGCAGCCGGTTGAGGGGGATGACTTGGTCGGCCGTGGCCGGGCCGCCAGCCAGGGGCGCCAGCGGGGTCAGCGCCAGAGCCGCCGGGGCCTTGAGGGCGGCAGCCGGGGCCGGCGCGGCTGCCGCCTGAGGCGTGACCGCCTGAGCCGCAACCGCCGGAGCAGAAGCGTACGCCTCGATATCGCGCTTGACGATTCGTCCGCCGGGGCCGCTGCCCGGCACGGCTGCCAGGTCGATGCGCAGGTCGCGCGCCATGCGCCGGGCCAGGGGCGAGGCCGGGCGCGGGCCGGTGGGTTCGGCCGCGGGGGCCTGGCTGGGGGCGGCTGGGGCGGCCTGTTCCTTCTGTTCGGCCGGCGCGCCCTTGACGACGCTCCCGGCCGCTTTTTCGCCAACCGGGGCGGCCGCGTCTACTTTCTCGCCCGGCGCGGCCACGATGGCAATCGGTGTGTTCACCGGCACCACCTCACCGGCCGGAACGAGCTGGCGGGCCAGCACGCCTTCGTGGGTCGATTCGACCTCCACCGTGGCCTTGTCGGTCTCGATCTCGGCCAGCACTGCGCCTTTCTTGACTTCCTCGCCCTCCTGAATGACCCAGCGCACCAGCGTGCCTTCGGCCATATCGAAGCCCAGCTTGGGCATGGTGACGGTTTCAGCCATTACAGCACCTCCTTGACCGCCCGGATCACGTCGTCAACCTGGGGCAGGGCCATCTGTTCCAGGGTGCGGTTATAGGGCAGCGGCACTTCTTTCTGCGCCACGCGCTTGATCGGCGCATCCACATAATCGAAAGCTTGCTCGTAGATGCGGGCCGACACCTCGGCCCCTACCCCGTATGACTCCCAGCCCTCTTCCACGATGACCGCCCGGTTAGTCTTTCTGAACGATTCCAGCACCGGCCCCATATCCAGCGGGCGCAGGGTGCGCAGATCGACGATCTCGGCCTCGATCCCATCTTTGGCAAGCTGATCGGCGGCTTTGAGCGAGATTTCGAGCATCTTGCTGTAAGTAACGATGGTCACGTCTTTGCCGGGGCGCTGAATTTTTGAGACCCCGATGGGGGTGGTATAGTCGCCAGTCGGCACTTCGCCGCGCGTCTGGTACAGGGTGGCGTGTTCGATAAACAGCACCGGGTCTTGAGTGCGGATGGCGCTCTTGAGCAGGCCCTTGGCGTCTTCCGGCGTGCCGGGGGCCACAACCTTCAGGCCAGGAAAGTGTGCAAAGACCGCATCGGGGGTCTGAGAGTGGGTAGCGCCCAACTGCCGCCCGCCGCCGCCTACCGCCCGGATGACCATCGGCAGGGTCATTTGTCCGGCGAACATATAGTGCAGCTTGGCGGCTTCGTTGACGATATGATCCATGGCTGAAAAAGCGAAGTTGATTGTCATCAGCTCGGCCACCGGGCGGGTTCCCACCAGGGCCGCGCCGATGGCTGCGCCCACGATAGCCGCCTCGGCAATGGGGGTATCTTTCACCCGCCGCCCGCCGAAGTGATCGTAGAAGCCTTTGGTGACGGCATACGTGCCGCCCCAAACGCCCACTTCCTCGCCCAAAATGAAGACCATCGGGTCTCGTTCCATTTCCTCCCATAGCGCCTGGGAGATGGCTTCGCGCATGGTAATTCGTGCCATGTTATGCCTGACCTTCTACATAGATATTCTCGAACAGGGCTTCAGGGGCCGGCTCGGGGCTGCTTTCGGCAAATTCAACCGCTTCTTGCGTATCGGCGGCGGCGCGCTGATCCAGTTGGTTCAGTTCGTCTTCGCTGGCGATCCCCTGTTCCATCAGGGCCTTGCGGTAAATGCCAATGGGGTCGTTCTCCTGCCATTGATGTACTTCTTCAGGCTTGCGGTAGCGTTCCGGGTCGCCCATCGAGTGGCCGCGGAAGCGGTAGGTCTCGACTTCCAGGAAGAACGGGCCGTTGCCCGCCCGCACGTAGGCCAGGGCTTTCTCGGCCGCCTCGCGCACTTTCAACAGGTGCATCCCATCCACGCAGTCGTTGGGGATTTCGTAGCCGTCGGCCTTCTTGCGAATTTCCGAAACCGCCGAAGCCCGCTCGACCGCGGTGCCCATGCCGTACTTGTTGTTCTCGCACACCCATAACACGGGCAGCTTCCACACTTTAGACAGGTTGACCGCTTCGTGGAAGTAGCCAATGTTGGTGGCCCCATCGCCAAACATGCAGATGGTTACGCCATCCGTGTCCAGGTATTGGTCGCCCAGGGCCAGCCCGGCTGCGATGGGCAGGTGCGCCCCCACAATGGCATGCCCGCCCCAGAAGTTCTTGGTCACGTCGGCCATGTGCATCGAGCCGCCTTTGCCTTTGGAAACGCCAGTGACTTTGCCGAGCAGTTCGGCCATCACATTTTTCGCCGGCAGGCCGCAGTTGATTGCCACGCCGTGATCGCGGTAGGCGGTAATCACCCGGTCTTGCGGCCGGCGGGCCGAGATCAACCCCGTGCTGACCGCCTCCTGGCCGATATACAGGTGCAAAAATCCGCCGATCTTGCCCTGCTGATAAAGCTGGGCGGCTTGTTCCTCGATCAGGCGGATCAGCACCATCTGATAATATAAATCTAAGGACTGTTCTTTATCCATCGTTCCTCGCTTCACGAACGCGCCGGGCGGCGCGCATAGAATAACACCGGGTTGCCCCGGTGGTGATCGCTTCCCGCTTAAACGACTAAATTATACTAGAGCGGTCATGATTTGTATAGGTGGTATGTATTGTACAGAATTTGTCGCATTTTGTGCAAGTGGTAGCTCTCCACACAACCGTGGTGAGCGTGACTGGCGAGCTTCGCCAAGAGATGGGTCATTGCGGATTTTGCCGCACGAAGTGCGGCAAAATCCGCTCAATATCTCTTTTGGATGGCGCTTGAAGAGCGCCGGGCCTGCTCCCCGGTTTAATGGGGTGGTATCGTGAAAGTGGTCTATCGCGGATATAATCAATTGTGCGAGGAATTCCTATGTCAGCAAGCCCTTATTCACGAATGACTGGCGCCCGGCAAACAATGCTGTCTTGGGCCAGGCCGATAGAGGCGTATGACGATCTGCCCGCCCTGTATAGGGCTTCTTTTCAGGCCCTGGCTGGCGGCGCAGCAGACTTTCCGTACACTCTCCTGGCGCCGCCGCAGGAGGGCGCGCCTGAAGCGCATAGAACGGCTGAAAGCGTGCTGTGCGATCTGGATGACAAGCTGTATGTGTTGGAACAGATTGGCAGCCAGATAGTCACGAATGGATTTTCTTATTCGGATATTTGCAGCCTGGAGGTGGGGAATGTGCTGCTCTATTCGTGGTTTTCGATCCAGGGCCGGTCCTTATCTGGGACGGCCGGCGCTTTGACGGTGCCGTTTAACGAGGCCACTCTGCGCCATTTTACGCCTTTCTTCCAAAAAATGCGCCCTGCGTTTACTCCCCCTGCGCCGGCTGCGCTGCTGGCAGAGCAGGCTAAATTCGACCCGTTGGCCGGGCAGAACTTCAAATTGATGAGTTTTGCCCGCCAGAGCCTGCTGCCGGGCGAACGAGTGCTTCAGACGATCTACCAGCCGGGCAGCCGTTTGAGCTTGCTTGGTTGGTTGGGAAAGCGTTTCGCGCCAGCCATTCCGCTGTCTCATCTCACGATTCTAACCGACCGGGAAGTCATCTTGATTGGGGATGCCGAGGGGATTGCAGAAAGAAAGCGCAGTAAATACGGCGGCGTCCGGCGCTATCTTGCCCGGCGCAGCTTTGTTTCAGCAGACCTGGAGAGGCGGTTCGATGATTTGCTGATCCTCAGGCTCCACTTTTCTCCTCAGGTGCGGGTAGAACGGCGTTTTGACCTCGAGCGCCTGGCAGATGTCGAAAACCTGAAAAAGGCCCTGGAAGCATGATTTGAATCCGGTGATGGGTCTGCCCCTGTTCGCGTTGACGCCATAGACCCTGAAATGTCTAAAACGCGGGCTGCATGGCGGCGCGCCCGCAGATCATTTCGTTTGGGGCCGGGCGCAGGCGTCCATGCCGCCCGGGACAACCGGGAAAGGGATTTGCCATAACAGCGCCGGCGAGGCGTTGAAGGCTCTGTCCAGCGGGGCGCCGGGCTGGCTCTGGTAAGCCACGCTGCGGGTGCGCAGGTGGATCGTCGCCAGCGAGTCGGCCTCGTCGTCGGGCAGGCGGCCGATGAAGGCCAGGTATTCGCCATCGGGGCTGAAGGCCAGGCTGCGGGCGGCGGCGGCGGCCAGAATCAGGCGCACCTCGCCGTTGCGCAGGTCGATCTGGTACAGGCCGGGCGGCGAATCGCCATAGCCCGCTGAACTGAAGGCGGCCAGTCGATCACTGGTGGGGCTGAAGGCGAAATCGGCAGCTCGCAAGTTGAACTCAGTCTTGTAGACCCGCTCCGGGCGGCTCAGGTCG
The DNA here is from genome assembly GCA_964416275.1 of uncultured Anaerolinea sp. Lineage (GTDB taxonomy): Bacteria > Chloroflexota > Anaerolineae > Anaerolineales > UBA4823 > RBG-16-57-11. Next base: position 13,918 of record CAYQDU010000021.1, read on the forward strand.
ATCCAGCGCAGCAGATCGTCGGCTGGCAAGGCCCCGTCGGAGGCGTTGTTGAAGGCCAGAAACAGGCCATTGGGCGAACGGGCGCAGCGCAGCCCCCATGGGCGGCCAAAGGCCAGGCTGGCGAGGCGATATCCGTCGGCCAGCAGATCGAAGCGGGCGGTCTGGGTCTGGGTGTATACGTCCAGCGGACTGGGGCGCTCGGCCAGTTGGAAGGTCAGATGGGTTCCGGAAGGGTCGAAACCGGGCGGGGCCGGGTCTGGCGGCAGGGTGGGCCGGGCAACCGGAGAGGCGGCCGGGGTGGGTGTGGCGGGAATAGCGTTCCACTCGCTGTCGCCTGGTGTACCCAGGCCAGGCGGCGGGTCGATAACACGGGCCGCGTTCGACAGCCCGGCCGGCGGAGCGGCCGCGTCGAGCCCAAACGACATGGCAATGCTTTCAGCCAGCAGGGTCTGGAATGCTGGCCCGCTGTATTCCTGCAGGCGCAGGATCAGCCCGGTCTGTGCATCGAGCCAGAGGCGGGCCTGGCGCTGGTCGGTAAGGTCAAGCCAGTCGAACACCAGGGCCGGACGCTCGAGGGTGGTAGTGGTCTGAACGGGTACAAAGCGGCCGGGCTGTTCCATCCAGGGAGAGCTGAGCGGGTAGAGCATCCAGCGCAGGCGGGGCTGGTTGATCAGGCTGGCGGCGAACCCGTCCCACCGGGCGGAGTGGGTCTGCCCGGCAAGTACGTCGCGCTGGAACTGCCAGTTGCCGCTGGTAAAGCGGATCTGGGTGGGCGGGGCGGCCAGCAGGCCGAACAGTTCGATGCTTTCACCCGGCTGGCTGACCCAGGCCTGATAGCGGTAGACACGCGGTGGGCCAAGATAGCTGAGCGGCCCGTAATCGCTGGCCTGCACGTCGATGGACGCGGTGCGCCACAGGCCGGGGCTATCTTGCCAGCGCTGGCGGATTTCGTCGCTCGTAGAGCGGCGAGTAAGGGCGGCCAGGCGTGGGGCTGGGGTGATGGGGGTTGGCAAGTTGCTCTCCAGGGGTTGGGTGGGCCGGGTGGAACGCGGCGCGTTTTCGGCGGCCAAGCCAAACCCGGCCAGCCCAGCCAGGGCGAACAGGCACAGGGCGGCCAGGGCCGCCAGCAGGATGGGGGCCAGCGGGGCGGATGGGGCCGACTGGCTGGCTGGCTGAGCCGGCGGCAGCGCGGCGGGCGCCAGCGGGGCCGGAGAGGTTTCGCTGGATGCAGCCGGCCCAGGCCCGATCAGGGCCAGCAGATCGGAATCGCTAAAATCCGGGGCCGGGTAGCGGATTTGCAGGGCCTGTTCCAGGCGTTCGTCGGCCGCGATGGGCGCACTCGCCTCCAATTTGGGGGCAAGCTGCTGGCGGAATAGGCGCAGTTGAGCCTGCACCGCACCCTCGCTCACTCGCAGCAGGCGGGCGGCGGCAGCCGGTTCCCAGCCCAGCAGGTAGCGCAGCAGCAGCAGCAGGTGTTCCTGATCGTCGAGAGCGTCTACGGCCTGCCAGAAGGAGCGGTCTGCGGGCGCGTTCTGCGCGGCTGGGCGGCGACGAGGCAGGCGCGGGCGGATGGCTTCGTATAGCCATAGATCGTCCCAGGGCGGAGCGTCCAGCCCGCGCCAGGGATGCCGTTCGGCTTGACTGCGCGCCGCCGCCAGCATCCGCCCGGCGGCCTGGCGGGCAGATGCCTCGCCGGGAGCCGCGCCCTGGCGCGCCGCCGCCAGCCGGTACAGGGCCGCAGCATGGCGGCGGGCCAGGGCTAACAGGCGGTCAGGTTCAGCGGACGGCAGGGCCATTGTGTTGATTGTACCATTTTGGCAGTATACTTAACAATGGCTCTTAGCGTTCCCTTGCTGGATGCAGCAGATGCTGCGCCCCTACCGCTGCCACGGCGGCGCGAATCAACGGTAGGACATTTTGCCTGGCCCCCGTTTGTGCGAACAGCTTTTCAGGCGGCGAAGCTCGCCAGTCAGCCCCACCACGATTGAGAAGGGAGCTGCCTCGGCGGGGTAGGGGCGGCGCAGCGCAACCGGCCGTTGCTTGCGTGCGTATATAAATGGAGTGTATATCTGGCTTGCAAAGAAGGTTCAACAATTATGGATTGGACGATCTTTCCCCGCTTTCTCAATGGATTATTGATGATCGGCATGCCGATTGGGCTGGGGCTGTGGCTGTGGCGGCGCTACCCCGAGCGCGCCACCTGGCGCATCTGGGGCATCGGCGCGGCGGCTATGGTGCTGTCTCAGGTAGGGCATATTCCGTTTAACGCATTGCTCACAACCCTGTTTCGCGGCAGCGCCATCGCTTCCTGGCCGCGCACCTGGGCGCTGATCTTCAACGCTGTGGTGCTGGGGCTGAGCGCCGGGGTGTGGGAGGAGTGCTTCCGCTACATCGCCTATCGCTGGATGGCAAAAGACGCCCGTTCCTGGGGCGCAGGGCTGATGTTGGGGGCCGGGCATGGCGGCATTGAGGCCATCCTGCTCGGTGGATATGTGATCTATGTCCTGTTCCAGATGATCGCCTTGAAAAGCGTAGACCTGGCCCAGGTGGTCCCCGCCCAGCAGTTAGCCGCAGCCCAGGAGCAGGTGGCCGCCTTTTGGGCCACACCCTGGTATCTGACCCTGATGGGCGCGCTGGAGCGGGTCTTTGCCCTGCTCTTTCACCTGACCGCCTCGCTGATGGTCCTGCAGGTGTTCCTGCGCCGCCAACTGCGCTGGCTGGGCCTGGCGATTATCTGGCACACCCTGCTGGATGGAATAGCGGTTGCCGCCAGCGGCTTGGGGAATATCTTTGTCGTCGAAGGCGCAGTGGCGGCCTTCAGCCTGTTTACGCTGGGTATCCTGTGGTATTTGCGCCGCATTACCCCCGACGCGCCGTCATACGCAGCGCCAGACGCGCCGGCGTCGCTGCCCGTTACCCCCGTTGAACCTCTGGAAGACCTGGAGCGTTCGCGATACCAATAGACGATACACTATGATCTCGACCGAAAAACTGACCAAGAAATTTGACGCTGTCCTGGCTGTGGATGGGCTGACGCTGGAGGTGCCGCAGGGCGAGGTGTTTGGCTTCCTCGGCCCGAACGGGGCCGGGAAAACCACCACCGTGCGCATGCTCACCAGCCTGATCGCGCCCACCTCCGGGCGGGCGGTGGTACATGGGGCGGTAGTGGGCCAGCAGGATCAAGATATCCGCCGCAATGTGGGGCTGTTGACCGAGACGCCTGGCCTGTACGACAACCTGAGCGCCGAGTATAACCTGCGCCTGTTTGCCCGCCTGTATGGGGTCAAAGACCCGGCCGGGCAGGTGGAAAAATATCTGCGCTTGTTGGGCTTGTGGGAGCGGCGCTTCGACCCGGCGGCTACGTTCTCGAAGGGTATGAAGCAAAAGCTGGCAATTGCCCGCGCCCTGCTGCACGAACCAGACGTGCTGTTCCTCGATGAGCCGACTTCCGGGCTGGACCCTGAAGCCGCCCGCCTGGTGCGGGATTTCATCGCCGATCTGCGTAAGCAGGGCCGCACGATCTTCCTTTGTACCCACAACCTGGACGAGGCCGACCGGCTGTGCGACCGAATTGGCGTGTTCAAGACCCGCTTGCTGGCCCTCGATAGCCCGGCGGCCCTGCGCCGCAGCCTGTTTGGGCGCAAAGTGGTCTTCCACCTGGCCCGGCTGGACGAAGCCCTGGCGAACCAGGCGCGGGCCTTGCCCTATGTGAGTGAGGCGCGCGCCATCGACAACAAACTGGTCGTCACACTGGACGACCCTGAAGCGCACAACCCGGAAATCGTGCGCCTGCTCGTGGGGGCCGGGGCCGAGATTCAGTTCATGGGCGAACTACGTCAGTCATTGGAAGATGTGTACTTGCAGCTTGTCAAGTAAGCGGCTGATTTCTTCTTTATGAATATCAAGAAGAAACTGCATGAATTCGTGTCCTGTTTGAAACCTATGAAAAAGATCGCGATTATCCTTCAAAAAGAATGGGCGGAAGTGTTCCGCAACCGGATGGTACTGTTTACAGTGGCGTTTCTGCCGCTGCTGATGACCGCCATCCCGTTAGGGATTCTGTTTTCGATGCGCGGCGATGCGGTCATGAGCCAGGCAGCCGGGGATATGCCGACCCAGATGGAAGCCTACTGCCCGGCCAACCTGCCGCCCGGCGAGTGTTTCCAGGTCTTTCTGGTCAGTCAGTTCATGCTGCTGTTCATGATCCTGCCGCTGACAATCCCTTCTAGCATCGCCGCCTATTCGATCATCGGCGAAAAGACCGGGCGCAGCCTGGAGCCGCTGCTGGCAACGCCTATCACCACCGTTGAGCTGCTGGCGGGCAAGGCCCTGGCGGCCTGGCTGCCGGCGGTGATCGCCACCGATGCCGCCTTTGGCATATTCCTGATCGGCGCCTGGCTGATGTCCCCTGGCCCGGCCCTGTTCTCCGCGTTGCTCGATGCCCGCTGGCTGCTGGCGGTGTTTATCGTAGGGCCGCTGCTGGCGCTTTTGTCGGTAGCGTTCAGCGTCATCGTATCGTCGCGCGTCACCGACCCGCGCGTGGCCGAGCAGCTTTCGGCGGTGATCATCGTGCCGCTTTTAGGGCTGTTTTTCGGGCAGATAGCGGGGTTATTGGTGCTGAACCGCAGCCTGGTGCTGTGGATGGCCCTCTTCCTGGTCGTCCTGGATGGATTCGTGGTATACCTGGCGGTACAGTTATTTCAGCGCGAGACGATTTTGACGCGCTGGAAGTAAGCGAGGCGATGCAAATGAAAAACAACTGGTTTTTACGGGCGGCGCTGATTTTCCTGGCCCTGTTCGGTGGGTGGGGGGCAGCCCCGGCGGCAGCCCAGTCTGATGGATTGCAACTGCGCCTGAATCGGGATTTCGGATATTCATCCGGCACAGGCAAAATTCAAGGCACGTTTAGCATGCGGGTGACAGGCCCGCCCGATTTGCAGCGGGTGGTATTTTATATAGACGCTCAGGCTATTGGAGAGGCTGACCAGGCGCCCTTCAACCTGCGCTTCACCACCAGTTCGTATCCCCTGGGGCGGCATGTCATGCGGGCCGAGGGGTTCACAGCCGGTGGGGCGACGCTGCATTCGAATGAGATCGAGGCTTACTTTGTCAGCGCCGAGGAAGGCTGGCAGGCCGGACTGAGCATCGCGGGGCCGCTGCTGGCGGTCACGTTTGGGCTGCTGCTGCTTTCGGCGTTTGTCCCGCTCATCGGCGGGGGCAAGCTCAAGCAGCTGCCGCCGGGCGCGCCGCGCCAGTATGGGATGGCCGGTGGAGCGATCTGCAAACGCTGCGGGCGGCCTTTCCCGCGCCACGTTTTTGCACCCAATCTGATCGCCGGTAAGCTGGAGCGCTGCCCCTACTGCGGCAAGTGGGCGGTGGTGAGCGCCCAGCCGTTGGCCGCGCTGCGGGCAGCCGAGGCGGCCGAAGTGATTGATGCTCAGGCTGGGGCCTTGGCTGAGGTTGAAGATCAAGACGCCCGCCTGCGCAAGCAGTTGGATGATTCGCGTTTTCAATAAATGAGTATCGGGGATTTTGCCGCACTCTGGGTGGCAAAATCCCCAAATATCTCTGGTAGGGGAACCTGTGGGCCGGGTGGAACGTTATTTTTAGGGGTGAGAACCGCCCTGGAGGAGAAGAACATGGGCATCCAACGACGTTTATCCCGCATCGCCTGCCTGATAGGGCTGGCAGCCGGCCTGTTGGCCTGCAACCTGACCCGCTATAACGCCGAAATGGTCAGCACACCCGGCGCGGCTGCGCCCGCCCAGGGCCTGGCGGCTGCCTCAACCCCGCCCGCGCCAGAAAGCGCAGCGCCTAACGCCCCAGCCGAACCTGTCCAACCGGCCGGGTTGGCTCCCGCCCAGGCCGGCGATTTGAACGCGAGCGGGGTGAAGGTGGTCTACGTTCAGGACGGCGACCTGTGGCTGTGGACGGGAGGCGGCGCTCGCCGGATTTCCTTCCTGGGTCAGGCCTATAGCCCAACCATTTCCCCGGATGGTGCGCTGGTGGCTTTTTTGCGCCCGGCCGACGAATTTCACGTTGAACTGTGGGCGGTGAACATGGATGGCGCGAATGAACGCCGCCTGGTGAGCATTGCAGACCTGGATGCCATCGGGGCCGGGGTGCGCGACCCCAACGCCACGGCCATCCTGCCGCGCCGTTTTGCCTGGCTGCAAGGCGGGCATGGCCTGGCCTTTGACACCCAGCAGGTGTTCGCCGGGCCGGGCCAGAATCTATTGGAAGACCTGCATTGGGTGGATGCCGACACGGGCGTCATTAAGACCTTGTTCCTGCCCGGCCAGGGCGGCGAGTTCGCTTTTTCACCCGACGGCGCTCGCGTGGCTCTGTCTCGCACCGATAAACTGCTGCTGGCCGCCTTGGATGGCAGCCAGCCTGGCCTGCTAATGAGCTATACCCCGGTCGTAACCTACAGCGAATATCATTACTACGCCCGGCCGGTCTGGTCGCCGGATAGTTCCTTCTTGCGCGTGGCGATCCCCCCGGCTGACCCGCTGGCAACCCCGCCTCAGCCCACCAGCCTGTGGCGGCTGCCGGTGGATGGCAGCCAGCCGCGGCAGGAGGGCGCGGTCACCACCGTTCCGTTTCAGGAAACCCCGTTGGTCTACTCCCCCGACCTGAACCGGATTGCCTATTTGCGCGTGGCCGGGGAGCCGGCCGAAAACCGGCGCGAGCTGCACCTGGCTACCTACGATGGGCAGGGCGATTTCGTCTACGCCGCCGGGCCGCTGCTGCGCTTTTTTGGCTGGTCGCCGGATGGCAAATACCTGGCCTACGGGCTAGGGGAGATGCAGGAATTGTGGATCGGCGCGGTCGACGCCGCGCCCCAATCCTACAGTGGAGCCCAGTTCGGCGCCGCCGACCTGACCTGGGCGAACGCCGAGCGGTTCGTCGTCGTTCAGCAGAGCGAACAGACCTATCACCTGCTGCTGGCCGATCTGAACGGCCAGGTAGTGGAAATTGCCGCCTTCAGCGGCCAGCCTCCGGTTTACACCGTCGCGCCGTAAGGGAACGATTCTACCTGGATGGGTTGCGGGTGGGGTAGCCGCCTGCAACCCATCCAGGTAGAATCATCCCCAATCCCCAGCTATTTTAAGGCGTATGGCCTACCTTTACCGGGCGGGTCACGTCGGCTACCCATTCGCTGTAAGAGCCAGGAAACAGGGCCGCCCCACCCAGCCCGGCCAGGCGCATAGACAACATGCCGAACGACGCCGTAACCCCCGACCCGCAGTACAGGATCGCCTGCTCTGGCGAGCGGTCGCCCAGCAGGGCCTGGTAGCGCGCCCGCAGTTCTTCTGGCGAGCGGAACAACCCGGCCGGGCGCTCCAGGTTGCCCTGGTGCGGCGCGCTGACGGCCCCCGGGATGTGACCGGGAATGCGGTCGATGAGTTCGATCTCTCCGGCGTAGCGTTCAGGCGAGCGTACGTCGATCACCACATAGGCCGGGTCGTCAAGCCTGCGGGTCAGTTCGGCGATTTCGACCACCCGTTCCAGGGCCGGGCGCAGCGGCAGGAGTTGCGCTGGATGGGTTTCGATCCCGCCGCGGGTCGGGTGATCTTCGGCCAGCCACTTTTGCCAGCCGCCTTCTAACACCGCCACGGCGGCGTGGCCTACCCAGCGCAGCATCCACCACAGCCGCCCGGCCGCTAGCGAGCCGCCCTGGTCGTCATAGACAATTACCTGGGTGTGCGGCCCGATGCCCATCTGCCCAAAATGGCGGGCGGCCTCTTCCCGCGGGGGCAGCGGATGCCGTCCGGTCTGGCCGGGGATGACCGGCGTGGCCAGGTCGTGATCCAGGTGGGCGTAGATCGCGCCGGGGATGTGCGCCTGGGTGTAGAAGCGCTGCATTGCGTCGGGCTGGTTCAGATCATAGCGGCAATCGACGATCAGCCAGTTGGGATCGTCCAGGTGCGCCGCCAGCTCTTCGGTTGCGAGGATCAATTCGTAGGACATCAAAGGCTTCTCCTGATCGCGAATGGATGGTTCCTGATTCTACCGCACCCGACTGCTTTAAGGCGCAGTGTGTGTGAACCCGCCTGGCAATTAACAAGCTCCGATTCTCCCACTCCGCCTTTCTTAAAGTCAGGCGCGACGCGCCTGGCCGGCCAGGCTGAGGCGCTTAACGCCCGTCTTTCGCCCAACTGACAACGTACGGTGCGTCTTTGTAACGAATTTAAGAAAGGCCTATTCTCCCGCCGCCGAAGGCTTTACCGCTTATCTGGGTTATGAGATAATCAATCTGGTATGATCGTCTCATCTTCCTCTCCGCCTCCAGATGCGCCTCCTACGGGCGACCGCCTGGCCCTGCTGTATCACCTGTCGCAAACCTTCAATTCGTCGCTCGACCTGGACGAGGTGCTGAACCGGGTTATCGACGAAGTGATCGTTGCCACCCGCGCCGAGCGCGGGTTTGTGATGCTGTATGACGAGCAGGGGCAGTTGGGTTTCCGGGTGGCGCGTGGTATGGATCAGCATACCATTCAAGACCCCATGTTCCAACTCTCGCTCAGCACGGTTGAGGGGGTGGCCCGCCAGGGCCAGGCTGTGCTGACCAGCGACGCCCAGCTTGACCCGCGCTTCAACATGCGCCAGAGCGTGCGTCTATTAGGGCTGCGCTCGATTCTGTGCGTGCCGCTTGAGGTCAAGGGCCGGGTGCTGGGGACGATCTACGTCGATAGCCGGGTGCAGGCCGAAATTTTCGCCCCGGCCGATCTGGACCTGCTCAGCGCAATCGCTTCCAGCGCGGCGATTGCCATCGAGAACGCCCGCCTGTATCAGGTGGCGGTAGAAAAAGGCCGCCTGGAGAGCGAGATGCAGATGGCCCGCCAGGTGCAGGCCAGCCTGCTGCCCACCCACACCCCCGACCTGCCCGGTTGGGAGTTCGTGGCCCGCTGGCTGCCCGCCCGCCAGGTGGCCGGCGATTACTACGATTTCATCCCCGCGCCAGACGGGCAGATGGGCATGCTGGTGGCTGATGTGTCGGATAAGGGCATGCCGGCGGCCCTGTTTATGACCCTGACCCGCAGCGTGATGCGCGCCAGCCTGGAAGGGGCTGTGCCGCCGGCTGAAGGCGTGCGCCGGGCCAATCATCTGATCTGCGCCGACTCGCCCTCGGCTATGTTTGTAACCCTGTTCTTTGCTTTGCTCGACCCCGCCGCCCAGCAGATCACCTATGTCAACGCCGGGCATAACCCGCCTCTCTTCTACCAGCGCGATGCCGGGTCTACCCGCTGCGCCCTCAGTTATCTGAGCCGCACCGGGATGGCCCTGGGTGTAGAGGAAGGCCCTTACGAGCAGCGCCGGTTGGCCCTGGCCCCCGGCGATTTTCTGGTGCTGTATACCGACGGCGTGACCGACGCGCTTTCGCCGGAGGGCGATGATTTTGGGCTGGGCCGCCTGGAACAAATTGCCCTGGAACACTGCGGCGAACCGGCGGCCCAAATCGCCGCCGTTCTGGAGCAAGCCCTCCAGGCTCATACGGGCGGCGCGCCCCAGTTTGACGATATTACCTTCCTGGTAGCCCGGCGCGTCCCACCGGTTGGGGCAGGCGAGGGTCTGCCCGCCGCCCAAATTTGATTTTCACAGCTTGTTTCCGGTCGCTTTTTGCGTGGGGAATTTTGCCTGGCGAAAACAACCGGTTATGCTAAAGGATCGAACGATCTCACAAAGGAAAGCACGTATGACTCAACCTGCCATGTATGAATTTCACGTTTCGCGCCGGGCGCGCGACCGCTACCGGTTTGATGAGACTCTGTTCACCACCACCGGCAACGTGATCTTTGCCAATTTTCTGGCAGCTCGTCAGTTTGCCCAAAAAATGAACACCCAGCGCGATCTGGCGCGCTACCCAGAGCAGGCCGTTCAGGCCGGGCAGATCAACGCTCTGGGGCTGATCGACGAAATTCTGCACCAGATCTTCCGTCAATATCGCCGGCAGCAGCCGCGCGTCCTGCAAGATGCCCTCGACTGGCTGAACCAAAACGTAGGCCCTGACCAGGTGCAGGCCACCCTGCGCCGCTTCACCGACGAATTTCCGCCCGTGGCCGTTTACCGGCGCGAGGAGACGGTGGACGAATATCTGGCCGGCGAGTCGGTTACGCCAGAGGGGGCGCTGCTGCCTAATCGCCAGATTGCGCTGGAAGAAATGCTCATGCTGTGGCTGGCGAACCAGAACCCGGCCTTTCAGCCCTATCAGGAATTATTTGACGATCAGGCTCTGCAGGCTCATACCGCCTACCCGCAGATCATGGCAAGCCTGCGGCAGTTCTTTGCCACCCAACCGCTGGTTGGGCCGCGCCGCCTGTCGCTGCTCGACGTGCTGCTCTCGCCGGCGCGGGCCTATCCCGGCTCGCTGATCGCTCAACTGGAATTCCTGGGCAGCGAGTACGCCGAATGGCTGCACGACATCCGCCTGCGCTTGCTCAGCAGCCTGGATATGGTCAAGGAAGAAAATAAGCCCGTGTTCCCCGGCGGCGGGCCTGGCCCGGCCCCGGTGTTGGAATTCAGCGGGGCCGAATTCTGGGACGAGCCGGAAAACTTCAGCCCCGACCTGGACTGGATGCCCAACCTGGTGCTGCTGGCAAAGAATACTTACGTCTGGCTGGATCAACTGGCCCGCAAATACCAGCGCCCAATCAACCGCCTGGATCAGGTTCCCCCGGAAGAGCTGGATCAGTTGCGCCGTTGGGGCGTGACCGGGCTGTGGCTGATTGGCTTATGGGAACGCTCCCCCGCCTCGCAGCGCATCAAGCAAATGCGCGGCAACCCCGAGGCGGTGGCTTCGGCCTATTCGCTGTTCAGCTACGACATTGCCGCCGACCTGGGCGGCGAGGAAGCCTACCAGACCTTGCGCGAACAGGCCTGGAAGCGCGGCATTCGCCTGGCTTCGGATATGGTGCCAAACCACATGGGCATTGATTCGCGCTGGGTGATCGAACACCCGGATTGGTTTATCCAGCTTGATTATCCTCCTTTCCCGTCCTATACCTTCAATGGGCCTGATCTCTCGTGGGATGGGCGAGTGGGGATTCATCTGGAAGACCATTACTACGACAGCACCGATGCAGCAGTGGTCTTCAAACGCATCGATCACTGGACGGGCGAGGCGCGCTATCTGTATCACGGCAATGATGGGACCAGCATGCCCTGGAATGACACGGCCCAGCTCAACTATCTGCTGCCGCAGGTGCGCGAGGCGGTCATCCAGACCATTCTGCACGTGGCGCGTAAGTTCCCGATCATCCGCTTCGATGCCGCGATGACCCTGGCCAAGCGCCACTATCAGCGCCTGTGGTTCCCCGAACCCGGCACGGGCGGCGACATCGCCAGCCGGGCCGAGCATGGATTGACCAAGCCCCAGTTCGACGAAGCCTTCCCAGAGGAATTCTGGCGTATGGTGGTAGACCGGGTGGCCCAGGAAGCCCCCGATACGCTCCTGCTGGCCGAAGCTTTCTGGCTGATGGAGGGCTACTTCGTCCGCACCCTGGGGATGCACCGGGTGTATAACAGCGCCTTCATGAACATGCTGCGCGACGAGAAGAACCAGGAATATCGCCAGGTCATCAAGAACACGCTGGAATTCGACCCGCAGGTGCTGAAGCGGTACGTCAACTTTATGAACAACCCCGACGAGCGCACCGCTGTAGACCAGTTCGGCAAGGGCGATAAGTATTTCGGCATCTGCACCCTGCTGGTGACGCTGCCCGGCCTGCCTATGCTCGGCCACGGTCAGATCGAAGGCTTCACTGAGAAATACGGTATGGAGTTCCGCTATCCCAAGTGGCACGAGCAGCTCGACGCCGACCTGGTGGCCCGCCACGAGCGTGAGATCTTCCCGCTGATGCGCAAGCGCTACCTGTTTGCCGATGCGGCCAATTTCCGCCTGTACGATTTCTACCAGGCCGACGGCAGCGTTAATGAAGACGTATTTGCCTACTCCAACCGGGCTGGAGAGGAGTTTGCTCTGGTGGTGTATCAGAACCGCTTTGCTACCGCCAAAGGCTGGATCAGCCTTTCGGCGGCCTTCCCGGAGGGCGATGATAAACGCCTGACGCAGCGCACCCTGGGCCAGGAGCTGGGGCTGAGCGGAGCGCCTGGTCAGTACGTTATCTTCCAGGAGCATCTTTCAAGGCTGGAATATCTGCGCCCGGCGGCCGAGCTGGCCCACCAGGGGCTGTATTGGGAACTGAACGCTTACCGCTGCCTGGTCTTTATGGATTTCCGCGCCGTGCAAGACGTCGATGGGCGCTATGCCCGCCTGGCGGCTAACCTGGGCGGCCGGGGCGTACAAAGCGTCGAAGACGCGCTGCGCGAGATGGACTTGCAGCCGGTGCTGCTCCCATTCCGCGAGCTGGTCAACCCCGGCATGCTCGACTGGCTGATCCAGAACCGACCGGAAGCCGATACCTACGAGGCGATGAAGTTCAACCTGGCGCTTGAAGAAGCCGACCGCAAGCTGAAAGACCTGCTGGCGGCGATAGGCGGCTTCCTGGCGGCCAAAAAGCCAGATGAGGCGCCCGCTGAGGCGCTGGCCGAAACCGCATCCAGCGCTCCCGAACAGGCGCGGCCGGACGCCGGTGGCGAGCCAATCCTGGCCGAAGCGGCCGCCAGCCCGGCGGGCCGCGCCGCTGTGGTGAACCCCGGCCTGGAATGTGTGACCGAAATCGAAGCTTTACAGGCCCAGATGCTGGCTGCGCTGCGCAGCGCGCTGACCCTGAGCAGCCTGAGCCGCGAGCCGGCCTCCAAAGCGCCGGAATATCGCCAGGCGGTGAAGTATCTGCTGGCCGGGCCGGGCGGTTCGCCCCTGGCGCAGGGGAAGCCGGGCGTGTGGGGGCCGTTGTTGAGCGGCCTGGTAGTGGCCCCGTTGGGCTGCATGCCAGAGCCGGCGGTTGTTGATCCCGTAGCGCGCAGTTTGCGCTGGCTGGATGACTGGCTGCTCTCGAAGCAGGTCGGCAAGGCGCTGGGGGAGATGGGGGTCGATAAATATACCCTGACCCGCCTCTCGCTGCTGCACCGGCTGCTTATCGCCCAACAGGGCTGGCTGGCCCCTGACAAGAGCGGCAAGGTTGACCCCGAAGCGGTCTCCCGGCGCTTGCTGGACTGCTGGACGAGCGACGAGACCGCCCGGCGCTACTTGATGGCGCATGCTTATCAGGATGTAGAATGGTTCAACAAAGAGGCCTTTGAAGACCTGGTATGGTGGACGTTTGCATTTGCCGTGATTGAGGGCCTGGCGCGCTCTGGCGAAACCGCAAAAGACGGGTTCGTCAAGTGGCTGCGCAGCGCCTACCAGGCGGTTTTGCTGCTGCTGAGCGCTCAGGAGCGTTCGGAATACCGGCTGGATCGGTTAGTTCTTTGAGCGCTGAAACAGTGCGGGCCGCAAGGCGGTAGCTCATCACCCAACCGTGGTGAAGGTGATGGGCAAGCTTCGCCGAAAGAGGGTTAATTGTGGATTTTGTCGCCCGAAGTGCGACAAAATCCACGTAACCTTTCTTTTTGAAGGCGTTCGGAGAGCGCCATGCCTGTCCCGCGGTTTAATGGGGTGGTATCCGCAGGGTCTGCTCTGCAGTTATCTGAGAGAATTCATGCAGACTTCGATGGCGCTTAGCCCACTGCGCTGACTGGCCACGCCTTGCAGGCTTTCCAGCAGGGCCGGGGCCAGGTCTACCCCGCTGGCTTCGTGCATCAGGCGCACGGCTTGAGAAGCGTAGGCCAGGTTGTTCTTCGGCTCGATCCGGTCAAAATCTTCAAAGAACCACCCGCATGAGGTGAACATGCGCTGGCGCTCGCGTTGGGCCTCCAGGCACAGCGTGACTCGCCGCACCTGGGCCGCGGTGAGGGTCTTATCGCTTTCTTCGGCCAGCAGGGCAGCCAGGGTCATCTGGCCGAGCATAACGTGGATGTAACGCCGGCGCAGGCTCCACGGGTTCTTAATCAGCGGGCGCAAGGTGTCCACGTACAGTCCGTCTATCTCCTGAGAGACCGTTTCGAGGGCCTGGCGCAGGCGCATTTTCCAGGCCGGGTTGCCGGGGGTGCAGGTGCATTCACCCGTCCAGCGCCCTACCCCATGATGGCAACTCCATGAGGTGCGTTCCAGGATGCGCACGGTATCCTGCGCTGGATGCTGCTTGAGATAGTAGGCCGGGTAGGTGGGGCGCAGGTCGATAGAACTGGCAGCCCCATCCACCAGGCGGGCCAGGAAGTGATCGCGCAGCATCTGGTGATGACCGTACAGCTCGCCGTCTGAGGCGATCAGAAGCATCTGCGGTTCGCCGCGGGCGGTTTTTTCGGGGTTGAAGTGCGGGCGCAGCAGTTGAGCGGCAAAGCGGTCGGCGTTGGTGGTGGCGTTGGGGTCGAAGCTGATCTGCCCGCTCAGGTCTTGCTGGAAGAAGAAAACCGTGATGGCTTTGCCCAACGGCAATTCCACCCGGTAGGGGCTGGTTGGGTCGATAGAGCCTTCGGCCTGCCAGGGGGCCAGGATGGTGAACATCATCCCCAGGCGGGCCAGAACTTCCAGGGTTTCCGTGTCGGCGGCGGTTTCAGGCAGCCACATACCCTGGGCCGGGCGGCCAAAGCGATATTCAAAATCGGCCAGGCCCCAATAGACCTGGGTCAGCTTATCCTGATAGTTGTTCAGCGGCAGGATGGTGTGGTTGTAGGCCTGGGCCAGGGCGTTGCCCACCCCGTAGCGGCGCAGGTTGGCCTGGTCTTGCTGGACGATCTGGTTCAGGGTGGACGGGTAATAAGCGGCTATCCATGAAAGCAGCGTGGGGCCGAAGTTGAAGCTGATCCGCTCGTAATTATGCAGCTCGGCGTTGGGCTGGTAGCATTCGGCGTGAATGCGTTCATTCCAGTTGGAGAAGGGGGCAGCGCTGACCTCAACCGGAATCTGGCCGGTTAATGGGTCTTCGCGAGGGGGTTGATAAAAGTGGGCATGAATACTAAAGGCTTGCAAGCCCATGCATAGCTCCATCACTGAAAATAGCAGGCTCTTCCGCCTTCGCTGGGGAAAAAGTTATACTTTTGGGAAATGGTGAGGCTATGCCCCACCATTTCCCAAAATGCAGAAGAGCCAAATAGCGTTAAAGGGGTATAACGATCGATGTAATTATACTCAGTTTTCTTTGAAGAATGCTTACAAATGGCTAACAGCGTTGATTCTCGTTGTGTTTGGAAGTATTGTACCCGCCATGCGGCTGCGTGGGCGCTATCGAAATTCTGGCGGCGCGCCAGAACCCTGTAAAATCGTGTACAATAGCAATGACACAAGGGAGTTACATTCAAAGAAACCAGAAGGGTTACACCGGAGGTGCTTCATGAAAACTCGCGCCATCATCCTGGCAGGCGGAGAAGGTTCTCGGCTGGGCGTGCTGACGGCCAAACGCACCAAGCCGGCGGTCCCGTTTGCCGGCAAATATCGCATCATCGACTTTCCGTTATCCAACTGCGTCAACTCGGATATTGTTGACGTTATGATCCTGGCCCAATATCGCCCGCACTCCCTGATCGAGCATATCGGGTCGGGTGTGCCGTGGGACCTGGATCGCAACTTCACCGGCGGGATCAGCATTCAGACCCCCTATAAAGCGCGCGGCAGCTCGGAATGGTATATGGGCACCGCCGACGCCGTACAGCAGAATTTTTCTTTCATCAAGCGCGGCTCGCCCGACCTGGTCTTGATCCTATCGGGAGATCATATCTACCGCATGGATTACCGCCCACTGATCGAGTACCACCTCACCCGCCAGGCCGACCTGACGATTGCAGCCATTCGGGTGCCGCTCAATGAGGCCCCTCGCTTTGGCATCCTGGGGGTGGATGAAAACAACGGCGTCACTTCGTTCGTGGAAAAGCCGGCCAACCCACCTTCAGACCTGGCAAATATGGGGGTGTATCTGTTCAATACGCCTGTGCTGGACCGGGCGCTGTGGGAAGATCACATCCATCACGAATCGTCGCACGATTTTGGCAAAGACATCCTGCCGCGCCTGGTGGCGGAAGGCAAGCGCGTATTTGCCTACCCGTATGAAGATTATTGGGTGGATGTGGGAACCATTGAGTCGTATTGGAAGGCCCACATGGACCTGCTGGCCTATCCACCGCCGGTGGACTTGAACGATCGCTCGTGGATCATTCACACCCGCACCGAAGAACGCCCGCCGGTGCGCATGTCTGGGGGCGCCGAGGTGATCGACAGTATGATCGCCGATGGCTGTGTGATTGCGCCCAACGCTCGCATCGAGCGCAGCGTCCTTTCGCCGGGGGTGCGTGTGGCGCCGGGAGCGGTGGTGCGCGAATCAGTTGTTCTGACCGATGTGACCATCGACAGCGATGCAGTCGTCGAACACGCGATTATCGACAAGCGCGTGATTATCGGCGAACGGGCCAGGGTGGGCGCGCGCCGGGCCGGGCTGGAGCCGATCATCACCATGGTGGGCAAGAACAGCCACATCCTGCCGGGTATGGTGATCGAGCCGGGGGCGGTGGTTGGCTCGGATGTGATGGAAACCGATTATCCTTCTCAACTGGTGCGCTCCGGCGATTATGTTCAAACTCGCCGCCTGCCGTACGAAATTTAACCGAACTGTGAGACCTGTATGAAATTAACCCGCTCTTCTGGTATTCTGCTGCATCCCACCAGTCTGCCCGGCCCGTATGGCATTGGCGATATTGGCCCGCAGGCCCATGAATGGATCGAATTCCTGGCCGCAGCCGGTTGTTCGCTGTGGCAGGTGCTGCCGCTTGGCCCCACCGGCTACGGCGATTCGCCCTACCAGTGTTTTTCTTCCTTCGCCGGCAATCCGTACCTGGTCAGCCCCGACCTGTTGCTCAAAGACGGCCTGCTAACCGCGGCCGACCTGGAAGATCACCCCGAATTTCAGCCTGGCAAAGTGGATTATGGCCTGGTTATCCCCTGGAAGCTGGCTCTGCTCGACCAGGCTTATGCCCGCTTCCGTAAGCTGCGCCGTCCCAAGCTGCACAATGAATTCGCTCAGTTCTGCGCCAGCCAGGCCGATTGGCTGGATGATTTTGCTCTGTTTATGACCCTCAAAGATCGGCACGAGGGAGCGCCCTGGACGACCTGGGAGGTCCCCCTGCGCGATCGCCAGCCTGAGGCCCTGGCCCAGTTTGGCGAGCAGCAGACCGAAACCATCCAGCGCCAGAAATTCCGCCAGTGGCTGTTCTTCCGCCAGTGGGCTGCTCTGCGCCAGCGGGCTTTGCGCCGGCGCATTCGCCTGATTGGCGACATTCCCATTTTCGTCGCCCACGACAGCGCCGATGTGTGGGCCAACCCGGAATTGTTCTTCCTGGACGAAACCGGCCAGCCCACGGTCGTGGCTGGCGTGCCGCCGGATTATTTCTCGCGCACCGGCCAGCGCTGGGGCAACCCGCTCTATCGTTGGGGCGATCATCAGACCACCGGCTACGCCTGGTGGCTGCGCCGCATCCGGGCGGCGCTGCGCCTGGTGGATGTGGTGCGCCTGGATCACTTCCGCGGCTTTGCCGCCTATTGGGAAGTGCCGGGCAAGGCCCAGACCGCCGTGCGCGGTAAGTGGGTCAACGCTCCGGGCCTGGATTTCTTCCGCGCCGTGCAGGGCGAGTTGGGCGATTTGCCTTTCATCGCCGAAGACCTGGGGGTAATTACGCCCGACGTGGTTGAGCTGCGCGAGGCTTTCGATCTGCCGGGGATGAAGGTGATCCAGTTTGGCTTCGATTTCGGGCCGAACGATCCCTTCC
This sequence comes from uncultured Anaerolinea sp., assembly GCA_964416275.1. Lineage (GTDB taxonomy): Bacteria > Chloroflexota > Anaerolineae > Anaerolineales > UBA4823 > RBG-16-57-11. The sequence goes on from CAYQDU010000021.1 coordinate 31,675, forward strand.
TGCCCCATAACCTGACTCCCAACTGCGTGATGTACACCGGCACGCACGATAACGATACCGCCCGCGGCTGGTATGAGCGCGTCTCGGACGAGGTGCGCGATTTTACCCGCCGCTACCTGGCGCGGGATGGTCACGATATTGCCTGGGACATGATCCGGGTGGTATGGGGGTCGGTGGCGGTGTATGCCCTGGCCCCGATGCAAGATTTTCTCAACCTGGGCAACGAAGCCCGCATGAATTACCCCGGCAACCCCAGCGGCAACTGGCAGTGGCGCATGCAGCCCGGAGACGCCGATGAGATGGTGCGCGCTCGCCTGTGGGAAATGAACTATCTCTATCGCCGCCTGGCCCCGCAGAAAAAGATTGGATAGCAGAGAGCCGATATGACCGACTTGCGAATCACCCGGTTGGCTGACGTGCTGGTGAATTATTCCCTTGAGCTGCGGCCCAAAGAGGAGTTGGTTATCCGCACCAGCCCGCTGGCCGACGAACTGACCCTGGCCGTGTATAAGGCCGCCCTGCTGGCCGGTGCGCAGCCCCTGATCCTCAACAGCGTGCCGGGGCAGATGGAAGTGTTTTACAAGTACGCCAGCGACGACCAACTGGATTACATTTCGCCCATCAACCGCCTGATTAACGAGAATTATCGGGCGATCCTTGACATCGACGCCAACCACAACACGCGCGAACTTTCGGGGGTCGACCCGGCCCGCCTGGCCCGCGCCCGCCGGGCCAGGGCCGAGCTGTTCGATACCTTCATCCGCCGCATGGGGACCCGTGATCTCAAGTGGTGTTATACCGTCTTCCCCACCCATTCCAGCGCCCAGGAAGCCGATATGAGCCTGGCCGACTACCAGGATTTCGTCTACGGGGCCGGGATGCTCGACCAATCGGACCCGGCGGCGGCCTGGCGGGCCGAAGGCGAGAAGCAGCGCCGCCTGTGCGCTTGGCTGGCTGGTAAGCGCCAGGTAGTCATCCGGGGCAAAGACGTGGATTTGCAGATGTCCATCGAAGGGCGGGAGTTTCATGGCGCCAGCGGGCAGGAGAACTTCCCCGACGGCGAAATCTACACCTCGCCGGTGGAACACTCGGTGAACGGTTGGGTGCGCTTCCACTACCCGGCCATCTTCGGCGGGCAGGAAGTGATTGACATCGAACTGCGCTTTGAGGACGGTAAGGTAGTGAGCGAGCAGGCCGCCAAAGGCCAGGAACTGCTGACCCAATTGCTGAACACTGACGCCGGGGCGCGCTACCTGGGCGAGTTGGGCATCGGCACGAATTACGCCATTCGCCGCTTCACCAAAGATATGCTGTTCGACGAGAAGCTGGGCGGCACGATCCACCTGGCGGTGGGGCGCGGCTTTCCCGAACTGGGCGGCCAGAACGAATCTTCGCTGCATTGGGATATGCTGTGCGATATGGCCCAGAGCGAAATTACCGTAGATGGAACCCTGTTTTATAAAGACGGGCAGTTCGTGGTGTAAAGCAGTTCGGCTCTTCTGCTGCAGGCTGAATTTGATTTCTATTCAGGGGTCTGCGGATGGTTACGCCACCCGCAGACCCCTGAATTTTTCTGCTCTCTTGTGGATGGGATGCCTTGCAATTGCGGGCATCGATTGTCGGGCAGAGCGAGCGAATTTCCGGTATCATCAGGCCCTATAAGAGGTGAGAACGTGGATTCACTGGAACGAATGAACCAGGCCCTGGCTTATATCGAAGCCCACCTGGCCGACGAAATCGACATTCAGCAGGTGGAACGGCTGGCGCTGTGCTCGGAATATCACTTCCGGCGCATGTTCTCTTTCCTGGCCGGGGTTTCGCTTTCGGAATACATCCGGCGCAGACGCCTGACCCTGGCCGCCTTCGACCTGGCGCAGGGCGAGGCGCGGGTGATTGACATCGCCCTGAAATATGGCTATACCTCACCCGATGCTTTCACCCGCGCCTTCACCGGTCTGCACGGCGTTTCGCCGGTCGAAGCTCGCCGGGGCGGGTCATCGTTGAAGGCATATCCACGTCTGACCTTTCAACTCATTCTGCGAGGAGAAAATGAGATGAAGTATCGGATCGTAGACAAGGACGGTTTTCGGATCATTGGGCTGATGAAGCGGGTGCCTTTGATCTACCAGGGTGTGAACCCGGAAATTGCCGCCATGTGGCAAAGCCTGGATGCCGACCAGATCGCCCGTTTGAAGGCGCTTTCGAATATCGAGCCGGGCGGGTTAATCAGCGCTTCGACCAATTTCTCGGAAGGCCGTCTGGATGGCGGCGAACTGGATCATTACATTGGCGCGGCCACCACCCTGGCCGCCCCAGGCGACCTGGCCTGGCTGGAGGTTCCGGCCGCGACCTGGGCGGTGTTCGAGTCGGTCGGGCCGTTTCCAGACACGCTGCAAAACATCTGGGGCCGGATTTACTCGGAATGGTTTCCATCGTCTGGTTATGAGCAGGTGCCAGGCCCGGAAATCTTGTGGAATGAGGGCAAGGATGTAACCTCGCCCACCTTCCGCAGCGAGATTTGGATTCCGGTTATGAAGAGGAAGCCCGTCGAGGGCGAATAAACCTGCCGGGTTAGAAAAGGGGGCAGCATTTGGCCGCTGTCGATAAGCCAAGTCCAGGTGGAATGACTCCAATCCCTGGCAGCGTAGCAAAATGCTGCCCCCTACCGGCTTCACTCGCTGGCTGGAGGCATTGAAATGACGACCTTGCCGCGGGCGTGATTCGTCCCCAGGTAGCGCAGCGCTTCGGGCAGTTCTCGAAATGGGAAGCGCCGGTCGATGACCGAGATGATTTTCTGCGTTTCCAATAGTTCGCGGATG
>CAYQDU010000022.1:0-34112 GCA_964416275.1 uncultured Anaerolinea sp.
AAAACATTGGTAGAAAACCAAGAAACCCTATTGGTCTTGTATTATCATTTCCTAGATAATTGGCAACATGCATGTTGTCAAATTAATGTATGCAAGGAGACTGTTATTCATGCCTGAGAAAACCAAAAATAGCAAGCTGATCAGCCCATACGGGGGAAGCCTGGTCAATCTGCTGGCTACCGGCGATGAGCGCAAAGAACTGGTCGCTCGCGCCAACAAGCTGCCCTCGGTGCAGATTTCGGCCCGCGCTCTGTGCGACCTGGAATTGCTGGCAACCGGAGCCTTCTCGCCCCTGGATCGCTTCATGGGTAAGGCCGATTACGAGCGTGTGCTGACCGAGATGCGCTTGCAAAACGGCACGCTGTTCCCCATCCCCGTCACCCTGCCGCTGGATGAGGGCGCCCTGCCCACCTACGGCGAAGCCGTGACCCTGTGCGACGCCCGGATGAACACCCTGGCGATCATGCAGATCGAAGAAGTGTTCCACTACGATCCGCAGCGTGAGACCCGCCTGGTGTACGGCACGACCGACCCCAAGCACCCCATCGTTTCGGAAATGGTGCGCTGGGGTAAGGTCTACGTGTCGGGAGCGCTCAAAGTCATCAACTTGCCCCTGTACTACGATTTCGTCGAACTGCGTCGCACCCCAGCCGAAGTGCGGGCCTTGCTGGAAAAGATGGGCCATTCCAACGTGGTCGCCTTCCAGACCCGCAACCCGATGCACCGCATTCACGAAGAGCTGACCAAGCGGGCGGCTGAGGAAGTGGGCGGCTCGCTGCTGATCCACCCGGTGGTGGGTATGACCCGCCCTGGCGATGTGGATCACTACACCCGCGTGCGGGTCTACCGGGCTTTGGTGGAGAATTACTACGACCAGGCCAGCACCGTTTTGAGCCTGTTCCCGCTGGCGATGCGCATGGGCGGCCCGCGCGAGGCCCTGTGGCACGCTCTCATCCGCCGCAACTACGGCGCCAATCACCTGATCGTGGGCCGCGACCATGCCGGCCCCGGCAACGACAGCCAGGGCCGTCCGTTCTACGGCCCCTACGAAGCCCAGGAAATGGTCTCGCAGTATCAGAACGAAGTGGGCGTGAAGCCGGTCGAGTTCAAAGAACTGCTCTACCTGCCCGAAGAAGAACGCTACGAAGAAGCCAACAAGGTGCCGGAAGGCGCTAAGGTTTTCACCATCTCTGGCACCCAGGTGCGCGAGCAGTACCTGGCCAAGGGCAAGCTGCTGCCCGAATGGTTCACCCGCAAGGAAACCGCCGAAATCCTGCAGGAAATGTACCCCGCCCGCCACCGCCAGGGCGTGTGCATCTGGTTCACCGGACTTTCGGGGGCGGGCAAATCGACCACCGCCGAAATCCTGACCTCGCTGCTGCTGGAACGCGGCCGCCAGGTGACCGTGCTGGATGGCGACGTGGTGCGCACCCACCTCTCGAAGGGTCTGGGCTTCACGCCGGAAGACCGCGACACCAACATCCTGCGTATCGGCTATGTGGCCAGCGAAATCGCCCGGCATGGCGGCCTGGTGATCTGCGCCGCCATCAGCCCCTACCGCGCCACCCGCAACGAAGTGCGCAAGATGGTGGGCGAGAACTTCATCGAAACCTTTGTCGATACCCCCATCGAAGTCTGCGAGCAGCGCGATGTGAAAGGCATGTACGCCCGCGCCCGGCGCGGCCAGATCACCGGCTTCACCGGCGTGGACGACCCCTACGAAGAGCCGGTCAACCCTGAAATCACCCTCGACACGGTCAACTTCACCCCGCTTGAAAACGCCCGTAAGATCATCCAATGCCTGGAAGATCGCGGCCTGATCCTACCCGCCGTCACCAACGGCAACGGCAAAGCAGCCGAAGCGGCAGCTTAGTTTTCTCCTTCTCTGGGGGTGGTTGGGGCCGTTTCGCGGCTCCAGCCCCCCCATCCTTCCCCTGTATGTCCGAACCAGAGCGTTCTATTCTCCAATTATTTGATTTAACCGGCCGCACCGCCATCGTCACCGGGGGGGCGGGGCTGCTGGGGGCGCAGTTTTGCCGCACGCTGGCCCAGGCCGGGGCCGGGGTGGTAATCGCCGAGCGCGACCGCCCGGCCGCCGAGCGCCTGGCCGAGGCTATTCAACGCCAGGGTGGGCAGGCGCTGGCTGTTGAGACTGATGTAACCGCCCCGGCCTCTACCCGGTCGATGGTTGCCGCTGCGTTGGATCGTTTCGGGCGGCTGGACGTGCTGGTGAACAGCGCCGCCCTCGACCCCAAGTTCGACCCGCAGCACAGCGCCGCCGAAAGCCGCCCGCTGGACGGCGCCTTTGAAACCTTCCCGCTGCCCGCCTGGGAGCAGGCCCTCTCGGTGAACCTGACCGGGGCTTTTCTGTGCTGCCAGGCGGCGGTGGAGCCCATGCTGCGCCAGGGCAGCGGGGTCATCATCAACCTGTGTTCGATCTACGGCCTGGTTGGCCCCGACCAACGCCTGTATCAGCGCCCCGGCCAGCCGCCGCAGTACAAGCCGGTCTATTATTCCGTTACTAAGGCAGGGATTTTGGGCCTGACGCAGTACCTGGCGGCTTATTATGCCGGGCAGAAAATCCGCGTCAATGCCCTCACTCCCGGCGGGGTGTATAACGGACACGACCCGGCCTTTGTGCAGTCATATGCGGCGCGGGCTGTGTTGGGCCGCATGGCCGACCAGGACGAGATGAACGGCGCGCTGTTATTTCTGGCCTCCGACGCATCCAGCTACATGACCGGGGCTAACCTGGTGGTAGACGGCGGTTGGACCGCCTGGTAGGAACCTTATTATGACCGAAGCGCTTGCGATTATCCCGGCGCGCGGCGGGTCAAAGAGCATCCCGTGCAAAAACATTCGCCCGTTCGCCGGGCATCCGTTGATTGCCTGGAGCATTGCCGCCGGGCTGGCTGCCGAAACGATCAGCCGGGTAATCGTCTCGACCGACGACCCGGAGATTGCCGAAATGGCCTGCGCCTATGGGGCCGAGGCGCCCTTCCTGCGCCCGCCCGAATATTCGCAGGATGCCACCCCCGACCTGCCCGTATTCGAGCATGCCCTGCAATGGCTGGCCCAGAACGAAGGCTACCGCCCGCAGATCGTGGTGCAGCTCCGGCCCACTTCGCCGCTGCGCCGCACCCGTCACATTGACGAGGCGGTGTATGCCCTGCTGGCCCGCCCCGAAGCCGATTCGGTGCGCACAGTCTGTACGCCCTTTCAAAACCCGTTCAAGATGTGGACTATCGGCCCGGAGGGGCTGATGCGCCCGCTGATTCAGACCGGCCACAAAGAGCCGTACAACATGCCCCGGCAGCAGCTCCCCGATGTATACTGGCAGACCGGTTATGTGGATGCAGCCTGGGTCGATACGATCATCGAAAAAGGCTCGATGACCGGCGATGCCATCCTGCCGCTGGTCATCGAACCCAGCGAGTGGATCGACATCGACTCGCCCGACGATTGGCGGCGGGCTGAACGCCTGCTCGAATCGGGCGAGATCACCTGCGACGATTTGGGATTTAACATCTAAAGACGCTTCCGGGGTATCACCCCATTAAACCGTGGAGCAGGCATGGCGCTCTTCGGGTGTCTTTAAAAAAGAGATATTGCGTGGATTTTGCCGCACTTCGTGCGACGAAATCCACGATTAACCCTCTCTCCGGGCGAGCAAAGCTCGCCAGTCACCTCCACCACGGTGGAGTGGAGAGCCACCTCTTCCGGCTTTGCCGGGGAAAATTTCTATGTTTGGGGGCTGCGGATGGCTCCGTTATCTGCAGCCTCTCTAGAAAAGATGTGGATGGGAGAGATCAGGGGGCGTAGCCCCCTGATCTCTCCCATAAAAGATTTCCCGCCGTCGGCGTGCGAATCTGTGTTTCACAAGAAGGAGACTTCATGCCTGTAATCAAGATCGGCGACCGGCTGGTTGGCGACGACCAACCGACCTACATTATTGCCGAGATCGGTGTGAACCATAACGGCTTTCTCGACCTGGCCCTCAAGCTGATCGACGTGGCCGTAGACAGCGGGGCCGACGCGGTCAAGTTTCAGAAGCGTAAGCTGGACAGCCTGTACGCTAAAAAATACCTGGACAATGCCAATTCGGGCGAGAAGACCCTGCGCTACCTGCTGCCCTACCTGCAAAAGTCGGAACTGAGCGACGAAGCCTACGAACGCATCGTCGAACACTGCCGGGCGCGGGACATCACTTTCCTGGCTTCCGCCTTCGACCCGGAAAGCGCCGACTTCCTTGAAGGGCTGGGCGTGCCGGCCTATAAAGTAGCCTCGGCCGACCTGACCAACCTGCCCCTGCTGGATCACCTGATCGCCAAAGGTAAACCGCTGCTGCTCTCCACCGGCATGTCGCACATGCACGAAGTCGAAGTAACGGTGGACTTCCTGAAAGAGCGCGGGGCCGAGTTTGCCCTGCTGCACTGCAACAGCACCTACCCGGCCGCCTTTGAAGACATCAACCTGCGCTTTATGGACAAGCTGCGCACTTTCGGCGTGCCGGTGGGCTATTCGGGCCACGAGCGCGGTATCGCCGTTTCGACGGTGGCTTCGGCCCTGGGGGCCAGCATCATCGAGCGCCACCTGACCCTTGACCGCACTATGGATGGCCCCGACCACGCCGCCAGCCTGGAGCCGCAGGGCTTCCAGAAGATGGTGCGCGACATCCGCCAGGTGGCCTCGGCCCTGGGAACGGGAACGGAAAAATACATCTCGCGCGGCGAGATCCTCAACCGCGAAGTGCTGGGCAAGTGCCTGGTAGCCGCCCGACGGATTGAGCCGGGCGAGACCATCACCGCCCCGCTGGTGGCGGTCAAAGGCCCGGCCCTGGGTCTGACCCCGCAGAACTACACCCGCCTGTTGGGCCGGGTGGCCGAGCGGGTGATCGAGGCTGAAGAGCCGTTTCTGGACCGCGACCTGGGCGTACGCATTACGCTCGACACCGAACACCTGCTGCCGATGGATTTCGGTTTCACTGTGCGCTTCCGCGATTACCCTGAAATGCTGGCTTATAAGCCGCGCATGTTGGAGTTCCACTTCACCGATCAAGACCTGGACGAGCATTGGCCGGGCGGCGATTTCACCGCCGCCTCGGCTCTGCCCCTGCGCCTGGTAGTGCATGCCCCGGAATTCTGGGATCGGGTGCTGGTCGATCTGTGCGCCCTGGACGAGCGCCAGCGGGTCGGCTCGCTCAAGCTGCTCCAAAAGACGATCAACCTGACCCGCGAGATGGCCGACTGCTTTGTGGGTCAGCCTAAAGTCATCATCCACCCCGGCGCGGCCAGCCTGGATCATCCCATCCACGACAAAGACCGGCTGTATGAGAACCTGCGCCGTTCGGTGAACGAACTGGATTATGAAGGCGTCGATCTGCTGTTGGAAAACCTGCCGCCCCATCCCTGGTATTTTGGCGGTCAATGGCTAACCAACGCCTTTATGGACTTGTACGAAATCCGTGATTTTGTGGCCTCCATGGGGCTGAATTTCTGCTATGATTCGTCCCATCACAAGCTGTACTGCAACTGGGCCAAAGTCGATTTCTACGAGCAGGTGCAGGCCGCCCTGACCTACATCGGCCACCTGCATCTTTCGGACGGGGCCGGGCTGGACGGCGAGGGCCTGCAGATTGGGGAAGGCGCCATCGACTGGGTGCGTTTCTTCCGCGTCCTGGGCGATTACCGCGGCACGATGATCCCCGAAATCTGGCGCGGCCACCAGCGCCAGGGCGAAGGCTTCCTGATCGCCATCCAGCGCCTGTCCGAAGCCTATCAGGCGGCCCAGGCGACTTAGTGAGCGAGCTATGCGGCTGTGCTGCATAGTTCACGCAACGATAGAAGAAACTTGCCGGGGATCTTGCGGGCGCAGCCCGCAAAATCCCCCTACATCGCTATGCCAAAAACGAATTGGATTGACCGAATCTTAGGTTGGCGGGGACATTTTCAAGTTTTACGCATGGCCCGCCAGGTGGCGCAGCATGTGCCGAAGACTTCCACCGCTCAGCCGGTGGCATTCTTCAACGCCTCGACGCGCATTACCGGGCTGAGCCAGAACGCGGCGTTCGCGCTGCTCGCCAGTTGGGCGCTGCGCCTGGCCGGCGTGCCGGTGCGCCATTTCGTGTGTCAGGCCGGCATGAGCCACTGCGTGCTGGGCGTCAACCGAGATAACTATCACAAGTCTCCACCCTGCCAGGCCTGTTTACGCCAGTCGCGCCGCCTGTACGCCGCCTCCGACGTGCACTGGTTTGGCTTCCAGGCTGACCCGACCCTGGAGGCCGCCCTGGATGAACTGAGCGTGGAGCAGTTGAGCGTGTTCGAGTACAACACGGTCAAGGGGCCGCTGGTCACGCCGGGGTTGTCGATTCCGTTGGGGCGGCTGGTGCTGCCCGCCCTGCGCTGGACGCTGCGCCGCCACACCCTGCCCGACGACGGGCCGACCCGTTATCTGCTGCGCCAGTACATCCTTTCGGCTTACAACGTGGCCCAGGAATTCTCGGCCTTTCTCGACCAGGTCAAGCCATCGGCGGCGGTGATCTTCAACGGCATCATGTACCCCGAGGCCACCGCCCGCTGGGTGGCCCAGGCGCGTGGGCTGCGGGTGATCACCTTCGAAGTGGGCTTCCAGCGCTTCTCGGCCTTCTTTACGGACGGCGAAGCCACCGCCTACCCGATCCACATCCCCAAAGACTTCGAACTGACCGCCGAGCAGAACGCCCGCCTGGACGCCTACCTGGAAAAGCGCATGCAGGGCCAGTTTACGATGGCCGGCATCCGCTTCTGGCCGGAAATGCGCGGGCTGGATCGGGCCTTTCTGGAAAAGGCGGCCAGATTCCGCCAGATCGTGCCGGTGTTTACCAATGTGATCTACGACACCAGCCAGGTGCACGCCAACCAGGTCTTTCCGCACATGTTTGCCTGGCTGGACACGATCCTGGGCCTGATCCGCAGCCATCCAGAGACGCTGTTTGTGATTCGGGCCCATCCCGACGAGATGCGCCCTGGCACGGCCAAGCAGAGCCGCGAGAGTGTGCGCGATTGGGTGGCCGCTAATGGGGTCAAAGACCTGCCCAACGTGGTGTTCATCGATTCGCAGGAGTACGTCAGCTCGTATGAGTTGATCCAGCGGGCCAAGTTTGTCATCGTCTACAATTCGTCCATTGGGTTGGAGGCGGCCCTGATGGGGGCCGCGGTGCTGTGCGGGGGCAAAGCCCGCTACACCCAGTACCCGATGGTGTTCTTCCCGCTCACGCCCGAAGAATATTGTCAGAAGGCGGAAGAATTCCTGAAGGCCGAGGCTGTCGCCGCGCCGCCCGAATTCCGGCGCAACGCCCGGCGTTTTCTGTATTATCAACTGTTCCGCACTTCCCTCAGTTTTGAAGATTATTTGAGCGAAGTGCGCCGCAAGGGTTACGCCCAGTTGCGGACCTTCCCCTGGCAGGCCCTGCTGGCCGAAAATTCGCCCACCATGCGGGCGCTGATCGAAGGCATCGCCGACGGCGGGCTGGATCAGAAGACCCGCCTGCGTACGAAAGAGGGCGAACCGCCCCCGCCCCTGTTTCAGCTGGATAACCCCCAATGAACCCAACCACTGCGCTGCAACCTACCGAATGTATCGAACTGCTCTCCACCCGCCTGCTCGACGAGAACCGGGCATTGGTCGCAGACCTGAAGCGCCTGGCTGGCTCGCTGCGGTTGGAGTTTGGCTGGCACTATTTGCTCGACCTGAGCTGGGTCATCGCTCGCCTGGGGCCGCTGCCGGGCCAGCGTATTCTGGAAGCCGGGGCTGGAACGGGCATTTTGCAGTGGTATCTGGCTGGACAGGGAGCGGAGGTCTATTCGGTAGACCGCCTCAGCCGGGCCGGGCTGCCGCTGCGCTTCCGCCGCCGCTTTCGGGTGGCCGGCCTGCGCCCGGCAGATTTGCTGCCCCCCGCAGAGAGCTTCCTGAACGGCTTTGAGCGCCCGGCCCGCGGCAGCCTGCCGCGCCGGGTGGCCTCACGCCTGCTGGCCCAGGCCCGCGATCTGAATGGATACCTGAGCGCCGCCCCGGTCGCCGGGCGGGTGTGGATCTATAACCAGGACCTGGCGAATATGCCCGATATCCCCGACAACTCGCTGGATGCGGTGGTGTCTATCTCGGCCCTGGAACATAACACCCCCGCAGGTTTGCAGCAGGTGGTGGCCGAGATTACCCGCAAGCTCAAGCCCGGCGGCCGCCTGCTGGCGACCCTGACCGCCGGGCGCGACGCCGATACCTGGCACGATCCTTCGGCCGGTTGGCTGTATACGGATACAACCCTGCGCCGCCTGTTCGGTCTGCCGCCCGATGCGCCCTCGAATTACGCCGATTATGATCGGCTGTTTGCCGATCTGCGGGATTGCGCCGAGTTGCGCGATAACCTGGCGAGCTTCTATTTCCATTCCGACAACAAAGGCATGCCCGGCGGGGTATGGAACCCGCAGTACCAGCCGGTTGGGGTGTGTAAGATCAAGCCCGCTTGAAATGAAATTTCTGTAGACTGAAGATTTCCCGCCTGCGGCGGGAGCGCCAATATTGTCATCTGAGAGTGGAACGAATATGAACAACGATCTTGATCTCAACGCGCGTGTGCAGGCGCTGGTGGCCGAGGCTATCCAGACGCCGCCGGAGATGGTCACGCCCGAACTGGCGTTTGGCGATCTGCCCCAATGGGATTCGCTCGGTCACATGGAAGTCATGCTGCGCCTGGAAGAACAGTTTGGGGTGGCCGTAGACGCCGACACTATCGCCCAACTGATCAGCATTCCCGAAATTTGCCGTTACCTGGAGGCGCAAGGCCATGTGCAATGATTTTCCCCATCCCGAACGGCCGGTTGCTACATTGGAACTGACCCCAGCGGAGCCAATTCCCGAGTACCTGACCGGCGAAATCCAGTCTAAGCTGGCGTATGTGGATGAGTGGATCATCCAGGCGCGCGTCAGCCCGGATCGTATTTGCCTGCACGTGGCCCTGCCGGCCGGCCTGCGCGAGGAAGACTTGCTCGACGACCGGCCGCCCGTGCTGACGGACGCTCGCCGGGCCGAACTGGAGGAGAAGGTGCAGCGGGTGGTGGTTTCGATGGCTAAGGGCGCTTTCAAGCCCAAGGTGCAGGTTCTGGAGAATCACCTGGATCGTCCCGCGCCCTACCGCCTTGATCCGCTGCCAGAACTGATCCAGCGCGGCGAGGTTCATCCGGAGACCAGCGGCGTTTACGCCCTCGGCCCGCTGCTGACCCGCCTGATCGGTTATTTTGAGAGTCTGTTCCTGGGCCTGGCCGATTCGTTCGGCGCGGCGCCCTATCGCTTTCCTACCCTCATCCCGGCCGCCTATCTGGAACGGGTCAACTATTTCCGGGCTTTTCCACACTCGCTCACCTTTGTATCGCACCTGCGTGAAGACCTGGACGTGATCGACAGCTTTTCTCAGCAGGCGGCCTGCGACGAACACGGGCTGAATACCTCGCTGGAGTCGTTTGCCCGCATCCAAGCCCTGCTTTCACCGGCGGTGTGCTATCACCTGTATTTCACCCTGGCCGATAAACCGCTGCCCAACGGGCGGCTGGTGGCTACCGCGGTGGGCAACTGCTTCCGCTACGAGGCGATCAACCTCGCCTCGCTGGAACGGCTGTGGAACTTCACCATGCGCGAGGTGATCTTCGTGGGCAGCCGGGAATTCGTGCTGGACAGCCGCGAGCAGGCCCGCCAGTATATGCAGCCAGTGTTCGAGCGGGTGGGGTTGGCCTACCGCCTGGAAAGCGCCAGCGATCCGTTCTTCATTGGCGAATTTCGCAAGCAGGTGGCTTTCCAGAGCGCATTCCAACTTAAATATGAGATCCGGGCAGCCCTGCCGTATAAAGACGCTACCCTGGCGGTCGGATCATACAATTATCACCAGGATTTCTTTGGGCGCAGCCTGGGCATCACCCTGCCGGACGGCAAGCCCGCCCATACCGGCTGTGCCGCCTTTGGCCTGGAGCGGATCGCCTTTGCCTTCCTGGCCCAATACGGCCTGGACCCGGCTAACTGGCCGGAGGAAGTGCGCAAGAATTATGTCGCCTGAAGGTTCTGCCAACGAAGTTGTGTATCGCCCGGCCACTGAGGCCGATTTCCCAGCCGTGGCAGCCATGTACGCCAAACTGGACGCCCTGCTGCGCCAGCACACCTACACCTTCCCGGCGGTCGAAAACGTTGGGATGCTGTGGCTGGATATGTTCCGTCGCACGCTGGGCCGTTTCAGCGTGCTGTATGTGGCCGAATACCAGGGCCAGGTGGTGGGGTTCATCGTGGCCCGCGTCAAACGGGTGGCTGAATACCTGGGCGGAGTGATGGTGGGTGAGCTGAAGGATATGTGGGTCGAGCCGGAAGTGCGCCGCCTGGGGATCGGCGAAAAGCTGCTGCGCCTGGCAATCGAGTGGTGTCGTGAGCAGAAGGTTTATTCGATTGAGACCCAGGTCTTGCTCGGCAACGAGCCGATCATCAAGCTGATCGAATATTTGGGGATGAAGAAAGAGCTGTATCAGCTCCGCCTGGCGTGGGAAGATTATCGCCCGGAGTGACCCCGTTCTCGCTAAGAACCTGCACAGCGGTAAAAATTTGCTATGCTGACGATTAACGCAGAACAGGTCGCCGCCGCCCTGGACGGGCTGGGCGTCGGCCCCGGCGACGGGCTGCTGGTGCATTCAGCGGTGCAGTATTTCGGCCGACCGGCAAATGGAGTGGGCATGTACCTGGCGGCGCTGCAAGCCGTGATCGGCCCACAAGGCACGCTGGCCGTGCCCACTTTCAACTTCGCTTTCGCCAAAGGCCAGCCCTACGACCCACAGGCCACCCCTTCGGTGGGGATGGGGGCATTCTCGGAATATGTGCGCTGTCGCCCGGAAGCCCGCCGTACGCCCCACCCGCTGCAATCGCTGGCAATCCTGGGCCGCTGCGCCGAAGATTTGGCCGGGCGGGATACCCCCGGCGCTTTCGACCCCGGCTCGGCCTTCGAGCGCATGCTCGAACTGGATTTCAAGCTGCTGCTCCTGGGAGCCGATTCCAAGGCCATCTCGATGTTCCATTACTGCGAACAGCGGGCCAGCGTGCCGTATCGCTACTGGAAAGACTTCACCGGCCCCTACCGCACTCCCGCCGGCTGGCAAGAGCGCACCTACCGCATGTTCGTGCGCAACCTGGACCTCAACCCCAACCTGACCCTCGACCCGCTGCTGCCCTATTTGCAAGGGCGCGGCGAATGGCCCAGCATAACGCTCAATTACGGCCAGGTCACCGTTTGCCGCCTGGCGCATTTCGTGGCCGCCGCAGACGCCTTCCTGGCGCGCGACCCGTGGGCGTTCGTTATCCGCTAAAGACAAAATCCACGATTAACCCTCTTTCCAGGCGAGCGAAGCTTACCAGGTGAAGCTCGTTGGTCGCTCCACCACGGTTTTGTGGAGCGCTACACCTGCAATTATCCTGAGATAGTAAACCCATGTCTAAGAATTGAACGGATGACTTCCCTATACGACTTACTGCTTGAGCTGTGGCACTTGCCGCGCAACCTGGTGTCCGACGGGTACGACCAGGCGCTGTACCGCCTGCGTGACGAGATAGACGGGCGCATGACCATCCACGAATATCCCAGCGGCGAAGCCTGCTGGACCTGGCGCGTGCCGGAAAAGTGGGAATGTGACCAGGCTGTTCTGGAAACCCTGGACGGCCGCCGCCTGATCGACGCAGCCGACCACCCGCTGCACGTAGTGTCCTATTCGCTGCCCTTTGAGGGCGTGGTCAGCCGGGAAGAACTGCTGCGGCATCTGCATGTTCACCCACGCCTGCCCGACGCCATCCCCTTTGTGTTCAAGTATTACCAGCGCGATTGGGGCCTGTGCGCCACCCAACATCAGCGCGACGCCCTGACGGACGATCAATACCGGGTGACCCTCCACACCCGCTTCGAGCCGGGAACGCTCAAGGTGGGCGAGGTGGTCATCCCCGGCCAATCGGATGAGTCGTTTGTGTTGGTGGCGCATCTGTGCCACCCGGCGATGGTGAACGACGACCTGACCGGCGTGCTGGTGGGCCTGGACGTGGCCCGCGCCCTGTTGGCCGGGCCGCAGCCGTATTACACCTATCGCTTACTGATCCTGCCGGAGACGATTGGCTCGGTGGCCTATCTCAGTCACAACGAAAGCCTGATCCCGCACATGCGCGGCGGGCTGTTTCTGGAAATGCTGGGCAACGACCACCCTCATGCCCTGCAAGGCTCGTTCTTGTCTGCCAGCCAGCCTGACCGCACGTTCGTCGCCGCCCTGCTCGGCCTTGACCCGCAGAGCTACGCCGCGCCCTATCGCAGCGTGATTAACAATGACGAGCGCCAGTTCAACGCCCCCGGCGTGCGCGTGCCGATGCTCTCGCTCTCGCGGGTCGAGCGGCGCGAATCGCCCACCTGGCCCTACCCGGAATACCACTCCAGCCAGGACACCCCGGCTATTGTCACCTCCGAACGGCTGGAAGCCAGCAAACAGGTGGTTCTGGGCCTGATCGAAGCCTGGGAGCGCAATCAGTACGTGGTCAACCGCTTCAAAGGCGAGATTTTCTGCTCTGGCTACGGCATCTGGATCGACTATACCGTCAACCCTGAAGGTCACCGCCGCCTGTTCGAGATCATGGAACGCTGCGATGGGACGCGTACCGTGGCCGACATCGCCGCCGAGCTGTCCATCCCCTTTCAGGCCGTATGGGAGGTGGTTAGCCTGCTGGCCGCCAAAGACCTGGCAGCCTTCAGCCGCACGCCGGTGAATACCGATCCACACCATTAAAGATATTGATCCGGTCTGGAAGCGGTCGGCGCAGCCGACCGCTTCCAGACCCAGATCAAGGGTAATCATACCTCTATGCCTCTACCTGCTGCGATCAAACAACCGCTGAAAGTGATCCGCTGGCGCTGGCGGCGGATGACCACCGCCCTGCGCTATGGCCCAGCGGCCCTGGCCCACACCCCGGCGGTGCTGGGCAACGCTATGCCCAAGTCGGGGTCGCACCTGATTAACCAGGTCGTCCAGGGTTTGACCCAGATCGGGCCGTTTGTCAACCCCGGTTTTCCGCCGGTCAACCGCGACCAGGCCAACGCCAAACAATCGGACGCGGTGGTGGCGGCCAACCTGGAACGGATGCATCCCGGCGACCTGGCCTATGGCTACGTCCAGTGCCGCCAGCCATTCCGCTCGATTTTGGCCCGGCCGGGCCGAGCGACGATCTTTGTCTACCGCGACCCGCGCGATATGCTCGTCTCGCACGTCTTCTACGCCACCCAGATGCACCCCGGTCACGGGATGCACCGCTACTATACCGAAACGTTGACCAGCATGGAGGCCCGCCTGAACGCCGCCATCCAGGGGGTAGAGGAGCCAGGGGCCGAGCTTTCGCCCATCCTGACCAAGTACGAGAATTACTTGGGCTGGCGCGAAGTTCCCGAAGTGCTGTGCCTGCGCTTCGAGGATCTGATCCTGGATCGCCGACATACGCTCAACCGCCTGCTGGAATACCTGGTGGGGCGGGGTTTCCAGCCCGTGCTGCCGCGCGATCAGGAAGTGGCCCTGCTGGAACAGGCCATCGCGCCCAAGAAATCCGGCACCTTCCGCAAGGGCCAGCCTGGCAACTGGAAAGAGCATTTTACGGAAGCCAACAAAGCCTTCTTCAAAGCCCAAACCGGCGACTTGCTGATCCGGTTGGGGTATGAGAAGGATGAGAACTGGTAGACCCCTCGCCCCCGGCCCCTCTCCCTGGGGAGAGGGGAGATGCTGCCCTCACCCCCGGCCCCTCTCCCATAGGGAGAGGGGAGAAATCGCCCTGACCCGTGTCCAATCATCCATCATCCATAATCAACCCTAAATTCCTGGCGCGTTTGCTGCGCCGGGCGGGGCGGCGGCTGCGCCAGGGCCTGCGTTATGGCTCGCTGGCAGAGTCGCCGGTGTTCTTTGCCAATTCGTTCCCCAAGAGCGGTACGCACCTGCTGACCCAGGTGATGGAGGGCTTCACCCGCATTGGCCCGGCGGTGGACAGCGGCCTGCCGGCGGTGGTCACGTTCGATGGCTTCAGCGGGCGCAAACGGACGTTGGCCGAAATCCTGGCCGATCTGGAGCGCTTCCGCCCCGGCGATATTGGCTACGGTCACCTGCACGCCTTCCCCGAAGTGATGGCGCGCCTGAGCCGGGCGGGGATGTGCGCTTTCTTCATCTTACGCGACCCGCGCGATGTGGTGGTGTCGCACGTGCATTACGTGGCCGAAATGGCGCCCAACCACATCCACTACCGCTACTATCACGAAAAGCTCGCCAGCTTTGACGAGCGCCTGCAGGCCAGCATCCAGGGCGTACCGGCGGCGGCGCTCTCGCAGGCTGCCGGGCAGACCGTTCCTGAACCGCTGCCCGACATCCGCGCCCGCTTTGAGCCGTTCCTGGGCTGGCTGACCTGCCCGGCGGCGCTGTGCCTGCGCTACGAAGACCTGATTGCCGACCGCCCGGCGGCGCTGGGGCGCATCCTGGATCACGCCCAGGAGCGCGGCTTCCGCCCGGCGGTGACGCGCCCGGCGGCCCTGCAGGCCCTGGAAGACAGCATCAACCCGCAGCGCTCGCCCACCTTCCGCAGCGGCAAAACCGGCGGCTGGAAGGCCGCCTTCAGCGAGGCCCACAAAGCCGCTTTTAAAGAAATCACGGGGGATTTGCTAGTGCAGTTGGGATATGAGAAGGATAGCGGGTGGTGATTAATGATGCCCTGCTCTATTATCATCCGCGCCTATAACGAAGCGCGCCACCTGCCCCGCCTGTTAGACGGCATCCTGCAACAGACGATAGCTAACCCCCAGGTCATCCTGGTCGATTCGGGTTCCACCGACGGCACGCTGGAGGCAGCAGCGCGCTACCCGGTGCAGGTAGTGTCCATCGCCCCGCAGGAATTCACCTTCGGGCGCTCGCTCAACCGGGGGCTGGCGGCCGCCGAGTGCGATCTGGCGGTGATCGCCAGCGCCCACGTCTACCCGGTCTACCCGGATTGGCTGGAGCGCCTGCTGGCCCCCTTCGCCGACCCGCAGATCGGCCTGGTATACGGCAAGCAGCGCGGCGGGACGAGCACCCAGTTTTCTGAGCATCAGATTTTCGCCCACTGGTTCCCCAACCAGTCCCGGCCGCGCCAGGAACACCCCTTCTGCAACAACGCCAACGCCGCCATCCGGCGCAGCCTGTGGCAGGCCCGGCCCTACGACGAAACCCTGACCGGCCTGGAAGACCTGGCCTGGGCCAAGGCCCTGCTGGAACAGGGTGGGGCGATGGCCTACGCCGCCGAGGCCGAGGTGATCCACGTCCACAACGAGACGCCGCATGGGGTGTACAACCGCTACCGCCGGGAGGCGATGGCCTTCAAGCGCATCTTCCCTAAAGAGCGCTTCCACCTGCTCGACTTCGTGCGTCTTTCAACTGGCAACATTGCCAGCGATCTGTTTCACGCCGCCCGCGCCGGGAAGTTGGGCGGCAGCCTGGGCAGCATCTTCTGGTTCCGCCTGGCCCAGTTCTGGGGAACTTACCAGGGCTACCGCCGCCCCGGCCCGGTGACGGCCTCGCTGCGCCAGACGTTCTACTACCCGCGCAGCCTGCACGCCGCCCCCGAGGCCGAACGCGGGGTGTCTCCCATTCGATACGAAAAACACCTGGACACAGATTCACACGAATAACCCCGAATTCTTGTTTGTTCTTCCCGGTTATTTTCATGGTACCACCCCATTGAACCGTGAAGTAGCCTATGGCGCTCTGCGAGCGCCTGGAAAGAAGTATTCCAGGGATTTTGTCGCACTTTATGCGACAAAATCCCCTATTACTCCTCTTTCCAGGCGAGCGAAGCTCGCCAGTCACACCCACCACGGTTGTGTGGGGAGCTACCCCGCGAAAATAACTGGGAAGATATATCGGGGTACTGGCGATAGCTTTGCCATTGCCAGTACCCCGATAAGAAGGGTCTGAATATGGATAAACTTGTTGCGCTCGTCCCCATGCGCCATCATTCGCAGCGCGTGCCGGGCAAAAATTACCGCCCGCTGGGCGGCAAACCGCTGTACCAGCACATCGTCGAATCGCTCCTGGCCTGCCCGGAGATCAGCCGGGTGGTGGTAGACACCGACAGCCCGCAGATTATGGCCGGGCTGGGCCAGGATTTCCCGACCGTGCAGGTGATCGAACGCCCCGCACACCTGCGCGCCGATACCATCCCCATGAACGAAATCCTGGCCTACGACACGGCCCAGGTGGAGGCCGGGTTCTACCTGCAAACCCACAGCACCAACCCACTGCTGCGCCCGGCCACCCTCTCGCGCGCCATCCAGACCTTTCTGGCCGGCTACCCGGCCTACGACTCGCTCTTTTCGGTCACCCGGCTGCAAACCCGGCTGTGGGATCAACTGGGCCGGGCCATCAACCATAACCCGGCCATCTTGCTGCAAACCCAAGATTTGCCGCCCGTGTACGAAGAAAATTCGTGCCTGTATATCTTCACCCGCGCCACCCTGCTCCAGCGGCGCAATCGCCTGGGCGAGCGTCCCATGCTGTTCGAGATCGAGCGGGCCGAAGCCTGGGACATCGACGAAGAGATCGATTTCGCCATCACCGATTTTTTGATGAGCCAGGTCTAAAAGGAGATTGTATGCCCACTGTACTGGTTTCCGCCCCCTATATGATCCCCGTTATCGACCGCTACCGGCCGCTGCTGGCCGGTTATGGCATCGACCTGGTCGTCGCCCCGGTGCAAGAGCGGTTGAACGAGCCGGAACTGCTGGCCCTGGCCGGCCAGTTCGACGGGACCTTGTGCGGCGACGACCGCTATACCGCCGCCGTGCTGGAAGCCTGCGCCCCGCGCCTGAAAATCATCTCCAAGTGGGGTACCGGGATCGACTCGATTGACCAGGCGGCCTGCGCCCGCCTGGGCATCCAGATCGGACGTACGCCCAATGCCTTCACCCTGCCGGTGGCTGATACCGTCTTCGGCTATCTGCTGGCCTTTGCCCGCCGCCAGCCGTGGATGGATCGGGCCATGAAGGGCGGCGTATGGCAGAAGATCTCTGGCCGCAGCCTGAGCGAATGCACCCTGGGCGTGGTGGGCGTCGGCACGATTGGTAAGGCCGTCATCCGCCGGGCGCGGGCCTTTGGGATGCACATCCTGGGCAACGACATTGTAGAAGTGGCCCCCGATTTCGTGCGCGAAAACGAGTTCGAACTGACCTCGCTGGATGACCTGCTGGCTCGCTCCGACTTTGTAACCCTGCACTGCGACCTGAACCCCACCAGCCTGCGCCTGATGAACCGGCGCACCTTTGGCCTGATGCAGCCGCACGGCGTGCTGATCAACACAGCCCGCGGCCCAGTGGTGGACGAAGCCGCCCTGGTCGCCGCGCTGCACAGCGGGCAGATCGGCGGGGCCGCCCTGGACGTGTACGAGGTGGAGCCGCTGCCGCAGGACAGCCCGCTGCTGGGCATGGACAACGTGCTGCTGGCTCCGCACAACGCCAATTCCAGCCCGGCGGCCTGGGAACGGGTGCATCGCAACACCATCCGCAACCTGCTGCTGGGCCTGGGCTTTCCCGCCCCCGGCGAAGGATTTTAATATTTCTATGGGAATTTGCGTGGCGCAGCCACGCAAATTCCCATAGAAATGATTTTGGTTCTCCCGGCTTTGCTGGGAAGCGTTGTATGTGGGGTTTGCGGGCGGCACAGCCGCCCGCAAACCCCACATGATGAGGAAAATCCACATGACGGAACCCAAAACGATGTTAATCACCGGCGCGGCTGGGGGCATTGGACGGGCCAGCGTGGCCCTGTTTGCCGAACGCGGCTGGCGCGTGATCGGTGTAGACCGCTCCGATTTCGGCCCCGGCTTTCCAGCCAACGGGCTGTTCATCCAATCCGATATTTCGCTGGGCGCAAATATGGAAACCATCTTCAGCCAGGCGCGGGCCTTTACCGACCGGCTGGACGCCCTGGTGAATAACGCCGCCCTGCAAATCTCCAAGCCGCTGCTCGAAACCAGTGTGGAAGAGTGGGACGCGGTGATGGCCTCTAACCTGCGCTCGGTCTTCCTGGGCATCAAGCTGGCCCACCCGCTGCTCAAAGCCGCCGGGGGTGGGGCCATCGTCAACGTGTCGTCGGTGCATGCCGTAGCCACCTCAGTGGGCATCGCCGCTTATGCCGCCAGCAAAGGCGGCCTGCTGGCCCTGACTCGCGTGGTGGCGATCGAGTTCGCCAAAGACAACATCCGCTGCAACGCCATCCTGCCCGGCGCAGTGGATACACCCATGCTGCGCTCTGGCCTGGGCCGGGGCCACCTGGACGGCGGCGACGTGACCGCCCGGCTGGACAACCTGGCCCGCAGGACCGTCAACGGGCGGGTGGGCCAACCGGCCGAATTGGCCCATGCGATCTACTTTCTGGCCGATAACGAACAATCCTCGTTCATGACCGGCCAGGCCTTGATCGTGGATGGCGGGGCTACCGCCCGCCTCAGCACCGAATAACCCATGCCCGGCTTTAAAGATACCTTCAAACAAGCTCTACCCGGCCCGCTGTGGCGCACGGCGCGCGGCGCCTGGATCGGCTGGAACAACGCCCGCCTGTGGCCTTCGGCCACCTTTCACCCCTGGCGGCGGGCCAGCATCCAACGCCTGGGCGAGCTGAAAGACCTCCATCGCGGCCAGCGCTGCTTTATCATCGGCAACGGCCCCAGCCTCAAGCAGACCGACCTGAGCAAGCTGCGCAACGAATATACCTTTGGCATGAACCGCATCTACCTGGGTTTCCCAGAGATGGGCTTTCAGACCACCTACTTCCTGACTGTCAACAGCCTGGTGATCGAACAGTGCGCCGAAGACATCCGTAATCTCACTATGCCGCGCTTTGTGTGCTGGCGCTCGCATGAGGCCATCGGCCCAGCCCCCGACCTGAACTTCCTGCACACCACCTACATGGGGCCGAAATTTGCCACCGACGCCCGCGGCCGGCTGTGGGAGGGCGCCACCGTCACCTATGTGGCCTTGCAGTTGGCCTATCATATGGGCTTCCAGCAGGCCATCTTGATCGGCGTGGATCACAATTACTCCGCCCAGGGCAAGCCCAACACCACCGTCGTCTCGCAGGGCGACGATCAGGATCACTTCCACACCGGCTATTTCGGCAAGGGCTTTCGCTGGCAGCTGCCCGACCTGGACACCTCCGAGCAGGGCTACCGCCTGGCGCGCCGGGCCTACGAGGCCGCCGGCCGCCAGGTGATTGACGCCACCGTCGGCGGCAAGCTGACCATCTTTCCCAAGATGCCGTACGACAAGCTGTTCTAAGAGCATGATCGCTCCATCAGAAAATTCTTCTCTGGGGAGTTTGCCGGGCGGCTCTGCCGCCCGGCAAACTCCCCATACCTTACTCCGCTGGCGCGACGTGCGTCTTTGGGTGGCCCTGCTGCTGCTGTTGGGGGCCGGGCTGCGCCTGTTCGACCTGACCGACCAGCCGATTGACTTCCACCCCACCCGCCAACTGCGCGGCATGATTATCGCCCGCGGCATCTACTACGCGTGGCTGCCCGGCGCCGACCCGGCCATCCGCCAGCAGGCAATGGCCTTTCGCGATTCGACCGGCCAATATGAGCCGTCGATCCTGGAAAGCCTGTGCGCCCTGGCCTACCTGGCCGCCGGGGGCGAGATTTTCTGGATAGGGCGCATCTACAACACCCTGTTCTGGCTGATCGGCGGGCTGGCGCTGTGGGGGGCGGCCAGGCGCATGATAACCATTGGCAAAGCCCAGGCCGCAGACGACGAACGCTGGCCGGTGATCTGTAACCTGTCATCCCTGGTCGCCCTGGCCTTCTACCTTGTCCTGCCGTTCAGTGTGCAGGCCAGCCGCTCGTTCCAGCCCGATCCGGCGATGGTCATGTGGATGGCGCTGACGGTGTATGCGCTGACGCGCTGGAGCGAGGCGCAGCAGACGCAGCCCGCTCAACCGTCAACGCCTGTTCGCCGCCTGGGGTTGGCCCTCGGCGGGCGGTGGGCGCTGCTCACCGGCCTGTGCGCCGGAATGGCCCTGCTCACCAAAGCCATCTCGATCTACACGGTGGCGGGTGGGATCATCGGCGTGGTGTTCTATACCTACGGCCTGGGACGCCAGCGGCCCTTCTATCGGCCCATCCTGCGCATACTTGCCAGCCTGCAAGTGTGGCTCATGGCGGCGCTGGCGCTGGCCCCCACGGTGATCTATTACCTCAGCCGCCAGGATCGCGCTTCGGAATACCTGTCCACCTGGACGCTGTCGCTCTCGCATCTGCTGCTTAACCCGCGCTTCTACCTGGGTTGGCTGGCGCTGACCGGCGAGCTGCTCACCCCGCTGGCTCTGCTGCTGGCCCTGGCCGGGATCATTCTGGGGCGCGCCCGCACCCGCTGGCTGCTGGTGGGCCTGTGGTTGGGCTATATCGCCTATGGGCTGTTCCTGCCCTACCAGATGGACACCCACAGCTATTATCATTTGCAGTTGGCCTGGCTGGTTGCGCTGAGCATGGTCCCCGCCCTGCAGACCGGCCTGGCCTGGCTGCTGGATAAGCCCCGCTGGTGGCGGCAGGTCGCCCTGGGGCTGGGGCTGCTGCTGCTGGCGCTCGGTTCGTGGCAGGCGTTGGCGCCGTTCTATGGGCGCAATTATCGCAACGAACCGGCCTACTGGGCGGAGATCGCCTCCTACCTGCCAGCGGACGGCAAAATCCTGGCCCTGACCCAGGATTACGGCTACCGGCTGATGTACTACGGCTGGCGCAAGGTGATCCTGTGGCCCAACCGGGGCGAGATCAAGCTGGGCGATCTGCGCGGCAGCAGCAAAGAATTCGACGCCTACTTTGCCAAGCGCACCGAGGGCAAGAGCTACTTCCTGATTACTTCGTTCAATCAATATGAAGACCAGCCCGCCTTGCAGCAAAAGCTCACCCAGGGCTATCCCCTGATCGCCCAAACCCCCGGCTACCTGATCTTCGACCTCGTGCACCCAAAATAGTACTTCTTCTCAGTCGAAAGCCGTGCATTGAAAGTTTCTGGCTCTTCCGCCGAAGGCGAGAACTTTTCTATATTTGGGGATTGTTGCGTGACTATACCACGCAACAATCCCCAAATATAGCTTCTTTCCCGGCGAAGCCGGAAAAGCCAAGTTTCTATATGGGGGTTTGCGGGTGGCGTAGCCACCCGCAAACCCCCATATAGATCAAATCCCGCTTTCGGCGGAAGAGGTGAAGTTTTCGGGGAGTGTGGTGCGGCTGCGCCGCATCACACTCCCCGAAATAGTTGGATACGGTATTGCACACAGAAATCTCAAATCCTCTCGTTTCCATCGTGACGCCCTCCTACAACCAGGCGGCGTACCTTGATGATACGCTGCGCTCGGTGCTGGCCCAGGATTACCCCAACCTGGAATATCTGGTGGTAGACGGGGCCTCGACTGACGGTTCGCCGGCGATCATCGAACGCTACGCCGACCGGCTGGCCTGGTGGGTATCGGAGTCGGATCACGGCCAGGCCGAGGCAATCAACAAGGGTCTGCGCCGGGCGCGGGGCGAGATCGTGGCCTGGATCAACTCCGACGACGTGTATCTACCCGGCGCGGTGCGCCGGGCGGTAGAGGCCCTGACTGCCCGGCCTGAACTGGGCCTGGTGTACGGCGACGCCCTGACCATCGACCCGCACGGCTGCCCGCTCAACCGGTTGCGCTTCGCTGAGTGGGGGCTGGACGACCTGCTGCGCTTTCGCATCATCTGCCAGCCGGCGGTGTTTATGCGCCGCAGCGTGTTGGAGCAGGCCGGTTGGCTTGACCCCACCCATCACTTCCTGCTCGATCATCAGCTTTGGATCCGCCTGGCTCGCCTGGCTCCCATGGCCTACCTGGGCGCAGGGGCGTACCGTCCGCTGGCCGCCGCCCGGCATCACCCGGCGGCCAAGAATTTGACGATGGCCGACAAAGTGGGCCGGGAAATCCAGCAGGTGTTGGATTGGATGCAGACCCAGCCGGATTTAGCCGCTCGCATCGCCGCCGACCGGCGGCGGGTGTATGGCGGGGCCTACCGGCTCTCAGCCCGTTATCTGCTGGAGGGCAGCCTGCCCGGCCCAGCCTTACGCATGTATTTCAAAGCCCTGGGCCAGTGGCCGGGGTATACGCTCAAACACGCTCACCGCATGGCTTACGCCCTGGCCTGCCTGGCCGGGCTGAAGCGCCCGCTGGATGCGCGCCGGGCGCAAGCCGCAGCTCAAAACAGCCGCCGCCTGGCTGCCGAGCTGAAAGCCCTGGCCGGGGCGGGTTTCGATTTACAGGATTGGCCGGGAATATGCCTGGATTGGTAAAACCTCCGATTCTTGTCGCCGGGGCGCACCGCACCGGCACCACCTGGGTGGGCAAGATGTTGGCCGCCGGGCCGGACGTGGCCTATATCAGCGAGCCGCTCAATGTTTTGCACCGCCCCGGCGTGCTGGCCGCGCCAGTGGCCTACTGGTACGAATATATCTGCGAGCAAAACGAAGCGGCCTACCTGCCCGCCCTGCGCCAGATGCTGGCCTTTCGCTATCATCCCCTGGCCGAGCTGCGTTCGCTGCGCTCGCTGCACGATGCCGGACGCATGGGCCGCGACCTGGGGATTTTCTTGCGCGGCCGGCTGACCCGCCAGCGCCCGCTGCTCAAAGACCCCTTTGCCATCTTTGCCGCGCCCTGGTTTGCCAGCCGCCTGGGCTGCCGGGTGGTGATTACCGTGCGCCACCCGGCCGGGTTTGCCAGCAGTCTTAAGCGCCTGAACTGGCCCTTCGATTTCAGCCATCTGCTGACCCAGCCTTTGCTGCTGGATTTATTCGATCAATGCGGGTTGGCGAGCTACCGCCCGGAGATGGAACGCCTGGCAAGCCTCCCCGCCGCCCAGGGCGACATCCTCGAACAGGCCAGCCTGCTCTGGCGGCTGGTCTACCAGGTGGTCGATCACTACCGGCGCGAGAACCCCGATTTCCAGATCGTGCGCCACGAAGACCTGTCGCTCGACCCAGTCCCCGGCTACCGGGCGCTCTACGCCCACCTGGGCCTGGATTTCACCCCCGCAGTCGAACAGACCATCCTGGCCTCCAGCAGTTCCGAGAACCCGACCGAGCTTTCGCGGCGCAAAGTCCACGCCGTGCGCCTGGACAGCCGGGCCAACCTGTACAACTGGAAGAAACGCCTGACCCCGCCCGAAATCCAGCGCATCCGCGCCCTGACCGAAAACGTAGCCGGGCGCTACTATCCGGATATTGGGTGGGAGTGATTCCCCTCGCCCCCGGCCCATCTCCCCATCGAGGAGATGGGCGTGCAGCTGCCCTCATCGCCGGCCTTTCTCCCGGAACGGGAGAGGGGGGCAAGGGGTGAGGCGCCTGCCAAAATACAAACCTCACGTTATGCCTCAATCCTTGACCCTCAATCAGAAATCGGAAATCGAAAATCCCCTGGTTTCCATCGTCACCCCGTCCTACAACCAGGCCCGCTTCATCGAAGAAACGATCCAGTCGGTGCTGGGGCAGACCTACCCGAACCTGGAATACATCATCATTGACGGCGGCTCGACCGATGGCAGCCGGGAGATCATCGAGCGCTACGCCGACCGGCTGGGCTGGTGGGTCTCAGCGCGCGACCAGGGCCAGACCGACGCGATCAACAAAGGCTTCGCCCGCGCCAGCGGGCAAATCCTGGCCTGGCTCAACTCGGATGACACCTATTACCCCCAGGCGGTGGCCGAGGCGGTGGAATTCTTGCAGGCCCACCCCGAGGCGGGCATGGTGTACGGCGACGCTAACCTGGTAGACGAGGCCGGGCAGGTCATCAACCGCTTCCCCGCTCGCCAGACGGATTACCGCCGCCTGCGCCGGGGATACGTTCACATCCCACAGCAGGCGGCTTTCTTCCGGGCCGACCTGTGGCGCCAGGTTGGCCCGCTCGACCCAACATTCTACTTTGCCATGGATTACGATCTGTGGGTGCGCCTGGCCCGCCTGGCCCCGCTGGCCTATCACCCCCGCCTGTGGGCCAATTTTCGGCTGCATTCCAGCGGCAAGTCGGTGGCCTCGGATGACCGCTGCTGGCCCGAGATGCTGCGCGTCCACTACCGAGAGGGCGGAAGCTGGCTCTCGCCGCTGGTATTCAAGGCCAAGATTCGCCCGCTGATCTATGCCTGGCTGCCGCTGCGCCTGCGTCTGCGTTTGCGTCGTATGCTATAATGTCCCTTCGCAGGCTTATTCAAAGGATTCTTCCGGCTGTGCCGCCTCATTTCGCCGTGGAGAGGGCAGGGCGCTTGCAGAGCGCCGGCCGCCCCCAACCCGGTAGTGTGGGGTGATGCCCTTCCGGCTTTGCCGGAAAATTCTTGTATTTTGGGGTCGGCGCGCAGCGTAGCCGCACACCAACCCCTCCGCCTCTGGCGGAAAACCCATAAGTTAAAAAATTGGTTGATGGATGAAAATGTTGAAAACTGATTCGCTTCCTGTCTATGATTCTTCCCGGCGCGGCGCGCCGGCGATCGAAGAGCTGCGCGAGCTGTTCAATTATCGCAACCTGGTGATCCAGACCGCCCGGCGCAATATCGTTGTGCGCTACAAGCGCTCGGTGCTGGGCATCGCCTGGACCATGCTCAACCCGCTCGGCACCACCCTGATCCTGTCGTTCGTGTTCTCGCGGGTCTTTGGGGCCACCAGCGGCTACGCCGTCTACGTGCTGAGCGGCCTGGTGTGCTGGACGTTCTTCGCCTCCGGCACAGCCGACTGTATGAGCAACCTGATCTGGGGTGGGGGGCTGCTCAAACGCATCTACATCCCCCGCACCGTGTTTGCCGTATCTTCTATTACCACCGGGCTGATTAACCTGGTGATGGCGATGGTTCCGTTGTTGGTGGTGATGTTCATCAGCGGCGTGCCGGTGCAGCCCAGTATGTTGATTTTGCCCATCCCGGCCCTGTTCCTGGCCTGTTTTGCCCTGGGCGTGGGGCTAACCATGTCTACCGTGGCAATTTTCTTTACCGATGTAACCGAAATGTACGGCATCTTGCTCTCGGCCTGGTTCTATCTCAGCCCGGTCATTTATCGCAAAGACCTGCTGCCGGCGGAGTATGCCTGGATTGTGCAGCTTAACCCCATGTTTCATCTGATCAACCTGTTCCGAGCGCCTATTTACGAGGGGATCATCCCTCCGCTGCACGACTTCCTGCTGTGCGGCGGCATCGCCCTGGTCACATTAGCGGTCGGTTGGTTTGTATTCTCTTTGAAAGCCGATGAGTTTGCTTACCGTGTCTAATCTACCTGCCATTCCTCCTCTTGAACCGACGGCGGCCACTTTGCGGGTTTCCCGGCCGGATGTGCCGGCTGTCATTCCCGGCCGGGAAGCGATCTTGCTGGAAAACGTGGGCGTATGCTACCGCGCCCCCCAAGAGCGCATCCATTCGATCAAGGAATATACCATTCGCTGGCTGCAAGGGCGGTTAAAGCATCGCGAATTCTGGGCCTTGCAGGATGTGAACCTGGCGGTTGCGCCCGGCGAGGCCCTGGGGTTGATCGGCCACAATGGGGCTGGCAAAAGCACCCTGCTCAAGCTGATCGCCCGCGTCCTGCGCCCAACCACCGGGCGGGTAGTGGTGCGGGGCAACGTGGCCCCCCTGCTGGAGTTTGGGGCCGGGTTTCACCCCGAGTTGACCGGGCGCGAAAACGTCTTTTTGAACGGGGCTTTGCTGGGCTACACCCGCCGCGAGATGGAAGAGAAATTCACCCGCATCGTCGACTTTGCCGAACTGGGCGATTTCATCGACGCGCCCATGCGCACCTACTCATCCGGCATGTGGGCCCGGCTGGGCTTTGCGGTGGCGACCGATGTCAGCCCCGATATTCTTATCATTGACGAAGCCCTGGCGGTGGGCGATGAAGCCTTCCAACGCAAAAGCACCGCCCGGATGCAGGAATTTCTCAACCAGGGGGCCACGATCCTGGTCGTATCGCACAATATGGACTTGATCGAGAAGATGTGCCGCCAGGTGGCCTGGCTGCACCACGGTCATTTGATGCAGGTGGGCGAGCCGGGCGCCGTGATCCAGGCTTACCGCGAAGCGCAATAGCAGACAATAAAACGACCTATGCAATTTACTCCAACTGAAATTCCTGAAGTTGTGTTGGTGGAACCCCGCTTGTTTGGCGATGCGCGCGGCTTCTTTATGGAAACCTACCAGGCCCAGCGTTTTGCCGAGGCCGGTATCTGCGCCGATTTTGTGCAAGACAATCATTCCGGCTCGCGCCAGGGCATTTTGCGCGGGCTGCACTACCAGATCCGCCAGGCCCAGGGCAAGCTGTTTCGGGTGGTAGTGGGCGAGGTGTTCGACGTAGCGGTTGACATCCGGCGCAGCTCGCCCACCTTTGGGCGCTGGGTGGGCGTCACCCTGTCGGCCGAAAACCACCGCCAGGTCTGGGTTCCGCCGGGTTTTGCGCATGGTTTCTACGTCTTAAGTGACTGGGCGGAGGTGGTGTATAAGACCACCGATTACTACGCCCCGCAGTGGGAGCGCAGCCTGCTGTGGAACGACCCCGCCCTGGGCATCGATTGGCCGCTGGTCAATGCCCAGCCCCCGCTCCTTTCGGCCAAGGACGCCCAGGGGCTGCCCTTATCCCAGGCCGAGACTTTCGAATGAGGCTTATGAGCGAGCATACCCTGCATACCGTTTTAGTGACCGGGGGGGCCGGGTTCATCGGCTCCAACTTCGTGCGCTTTCTGCAAACCGCCGAGCCGGAAGCCCACATCGTCAACCTGGACGCCCTGACCTACGCCGGCAGCCTGGAAAATCTGAAAGACCTGCCCGACCCGGCCCGCTATACCTTTGTCCACGGCGACATCACCGACCGCGACCTGGTGAACGATCTGTTCGCCCGCCACCATTTCGACACGGTGGTGCATTTTGCCGCCGAGACCCACGTCGACCGCTCGATCCTGGGGCCAGAGCAGTTCATCCGCACCAATATCTTCGGCACCTTCACCCTGCTGGAAGCCGCTCGCAGGGCCTGGCTCTCGAAAGAGGCTGCCAACCGCCCGACCTCGGTGCGCTTCCACCACGTTTCAACCGATGAGGTCTTTGGCGCCCTGCGCCCGGAAGACCCGGCTTTCAGCGAGACCACGCCCTACGCCCCGCGCTCGCCCTACGCCGCCTCCAAGGCCAGCGGTGATCACCTGGTGCGCTCCTACGGCCACACTTACGGCCTGCCCTTCACCATCACCAACTGCTCGAACAACTACGGCCCCTACCAGTTCCCCGAAAAACTCATCCCGCTGATGATCCTCAACGCCCTGGACGGCAAACCGCTGCCGGTGTATGGCGACGGCCAGCAGATCCGGGATTGGCTGTACGTGGGCGATCACTGCGAGGCGATCTGGAAGGTGGTGCGCCAGGGGCAGGCGGGCGAATCGTACAACGTGGGCGGCGACAACCAGCCCACCAACCTGACCGTGATCGACACCCTGTGCGATGCGCTGGACGAGCTGGCCCCCAACTCGCCTCACGCCCCGCACGCTCATCTGATCCAGCACGTGACCGACCGGCCAGGCCATGACCGGCGCTACGCCATGAACATCGGGCGCATCCGGGCCGACCTGGGCTGGCAGCCGCGCCAATCGCTGCACAGCGGCCTGTTTGAGACGGTGCACTGGTATCTCTCGCACCCCGAATGGGTGCAGGCCATCCGCCAGCAGCAGGAATACCAGGGCTGGCTGGATAAGAATTACGCCGCGCGCACATAGAGGTACTATTTTGGAGAAATGTGCGGCTACGCGATAGCTCCCCACTTAACCGGAGTAGAGGTGATTGGCGAGCTTCGCTTGCGAGCAAAGCTCGCCTGGAAAGAGGCTGAATCGCGGATTTTGTCGCACTTCGGGCGACAAAATCCGCGTAACAACTCTTTTTGAAGGCGCTCGAGGAGCGCCATGCCTGTTCCACGGTTTAATGGGGTGGCGCCGGCTACGCCACACACTTTCCCAAAATATAGAAGGATTCCCGCCTACGGCGGAAGAGCCAAAGATCAGATAGGGAGGCTGCATGAAAGGCATTATCCTGGCCGGCGGGTATGGAACCCGCCTCTACCCGCTGACCCTGGGGGTCAGCAAGCAGATGCTGCCGGTGTACGACAAGCCGATGATCTATTACCCGCTGTCGATGCTGATGCTGGCCGGGATCCGTGAGGTCATGGTCATCAGCACGCCCGAAGCCCTGCCCGGCTTTTGTACCCTGCTGGGCGACGGCAGCCAGTGGGGGATGAAGTTCGAATACGTGGAGCAGAGCGCGCCGCGCGGCCTGGCCGAAGCCTTCTTGCTGCGCCCGGAATTTCACGCCGGGCAGCCGGTGGCCCTGATCCTGGGCGATAATATCTTCTTTGGCCATGGCCTGCCCGAACGCTTGCGCCGGGCGGCCCAGGTCAAGCAGGGCGCTACCGTTTTCGCCTACCCGGTGCGCGACCCTGAACGTTATGGCGTGGTCGAGTTCGACGCCAGCGGTAAGGCCCTCAGCATTGAGGAGAAGCCTAAAGCGCCGCGCTCGCATTTCGCCGTGCCGGGGCTGTATTTCTACGACGAACAGGTGACCGAGATCGCCAGCCGCCTGAAGCCCTCGCCACGCGGCGAGCTGGAGATCACCGACCTGAACCTGGTCTACCTCCAGCGCGGCCAGCTTCACGTCGAGGTGATGGGCCGGGGTGTGGCCTGGCTGGACGCCGGGACGCACGAATCGCTCTTGCAAGCCGCCACCTTCGTCCAGACCGTGGAAGAACGCCAGGGCATGATGATCTCTTGCCCGGAAGAAATCGCTTACCGCCTGGGGTATATCGACCAGGCTGAGCTGCGCCGCCAGGCTCAACGCTACCGCGATAATCAGTATGGCGATTATCTGCGCCGCCTGCTGCAAGACGACGTGCCGAACCTGGAAGACCTGGATAACCCTCCGAAAGGCTAGGAAGCCATGCGCCTGCTGCTGCTTGGAAAAAACGGTCAGTTGGGCTGGGAACTTCACCGGGCGCTGCTGCCGCTGGGGCCAATCGCTGCCCTGGATGCGCCAGAAATCAATCTGGCCCGCTCGGATAGCTGGCGGCCCTTTGTCTTGCAGGCCCGTCCACAGGTGATTGTCAACGCCACCGCCTACACCGCGGTGGACAAGGCGGAGAGCGAACCGGAGATTGCCCAGGCGGTGAACAGCCGCGCTCCCGGTGAGCTGGCCGAACTGGCCCGCGATCTGGGCGCAGCCCTGATCCACTATTCCACCGATTACGTCTTCGACGGAGCCAAGGGCAGCCCCTACGTCGAAGGCGACCCGACCAGCCCGCTGAACGAGTATGGGCGCAGCAAGCTGGCCGGCGAACAGGCCATCCTGCAGGTGGGCGGCCCGGCCCTGGTGTTTCGCACCAGTTGGGTCTACAGCCTGCGGCGGGATAGCTTTGTGACCAAGGTCTTGCAGTGGTCGCGCCAGCAGCCCAACCTGCGCCTGGTGACCGATCAGGTGGGCAACCCCACCTGGGCGCGGGCGCTGGCCGAGATCACCGCTCTGCTGCTGGCTCGCGCCGGGCAGGACCCGGCCGGCTGGATCGGCGAGCGGGCCGGGGTGTATCACCTGGCCGGGGATGGCTGCGCCAGCCGCCTGGAATGGGCTGAGGCCATCTTGCGCGCCGATCCGCACCCAGAGCAGCAAACCGCTCGCCAGATGATTCCGGCCCTGACCGCCGATTTCCCCACCCCTGCCCAACGGCCCCTGTTCAGCGCCCTCAACTGCGAGCGCTTCAGCCAGGTGTTCGGCCTGCGCCTGCCCGTCTGGGAGGCGGCTTTGCAGTTGGCAATGCAAGTATAAAGCCAATGGATGTGAAGTTGTGGGGCGAAGCCCCACAACTTCACATCCATTGGATCTACAGAGGGTTAAGCGGGGATTTTGTCGCACTTCGTGCGACAAAATCCCCTGAATATCTCTATAAAACAGTCGATGGGATGCGAGCCGCTCGCATCCCATCGACTGTTTTAACGGCTACTGCCGGGTGCGGATCAGGTTTGCCAGCTGCTGCAGGGTATCGAAGGTGTCGGCGTTCAGCTCCGAGTCGTCGATATGTACGCCGCAGGTCTCCTCGACAAATAGAGCCAGGTCAACCAGGTGAAACGAATCAATCAACCCGCTGGAGATCAGGGCTTCGTCGGCCTGCAAGGAATACTTGGGCCGTTTCATAATCTCCGTGACGATATATTTGGCCAGGCTGGTTTCGATTTCGTCCATTGTGTATCTCCTGATGGTATGGGACATAGATTTTCACGGATCGCTGCGGATTCTGTTTTGGATAGAGAATCTGCAGCGATCCGTCTTATCCGTGTCCAAATTCTTTTAAATATTTCTCGCGATTGGATGGGCGCGAGATTTTGCCGCTGGAGGTCTTGATGAGCCACTTGCGCCCCACCAGGCGCACATCGCCCAGGGCCACTTCGGTGCGCTGTACTACCCGGCGGCGCAGATCCATCTCCAGGGCGTGCTGTTGGTCTTCCGACAGCCCGGCGTCTTCCAGTTCACACACCATGACGATATTCTCGGAACCCAGTTTCTTATCCAGCAGGCCAAAGGCCACGCTGCGCCCCGGGACCAGCCCCGGCAGACTGTTGGCAATGGCTTCCAGATCTTGCGGGTAGACGTTCTTGCCGCCCACGATCAGCAGGTCTTTCTTGCGCCCGCTGATATACAGTTCGCCCTCGGCCAGGTAGCCCATGTCGCCGGTGTAGTACCAACCCTGGCGAATGGCCTCGGCGGTGATCTCGGGGCGGCGGTAATAACCGCTCAACATGCAGGGGCTGCGCAGGGCCACTTCGCCCACCCGGCGCTCGCCCAGCGGGCGGCCGTGTTCGTCCATCACGCATATCTCGGTTCCGGGGATTGGCGCGCCGCAGCTCACCACCGGGGTGCTGCCGGGGCTGTCGGGGGCGGCTGGCTCGGCCTGGCGCTGCTCTTGCAGGGCGCGAGTCTGCACCCAGTCTACCCGGGCCGGCTGGCCCAGGCGGGTTTGGGTCACGGCAAAGGTGTTTTCGGCCATGGCGTAGCACACCGCCAACTGTTCGGCCCGCACGCCCTGGGGGCCAAACTGGTCGAGAAACGCCTGGTGGCTTTCTAGAAAGACCGGCTCCGAGCAGTTGATGAAGGCCCGCACGCGGCTCAGGTCGATTCCCTCCCGGTCGCGCGGGCGAATAACGCGGGCCGAGTGGTTGTAGGCAAAGTTGGGCAGCCAGCACAGCGTGCCGCGATGACGGTGGAGGGCATGCAGCAGTACTTTGGGATCGCGCACCCACTTGAAGGGCGACATCAACACCAGCGGCACGCCGGCTGCCAGCGGCATGACAAACCCGGCGATCAGGCCCATGTCGTGATACAGGGGCAGCCAGCTTACCAGCACATCGTCGGGGCGCAGATCGATGGCCTGGCTGTAGGCCCGCACCTGGTTCAGCGCCGCCCGGTGCGATAGTGCCACCCCCTTTTGCAGCCCGGTGGTGCCGCTGCTGTGCTGCAAGAAAGCGATTTTTTCGCCGTCGAATTCGGGCCAGTCGCGGCGGGCGGCGGCCGGGTCGGGCGGCGGTACGTCGGCGCTGCTTAGCACCGCGCACCCGCTGCCAGCCAGCAACCCGGCGAGGGCGTCTTTGAATTCGGGGAAGGTGATGACTACTTTGGCCTGCGAATGCTCTACCAGGGCTTTAACCCGCGCCATGTAGAGATCGGGGTCCAGCTTTTCCGTCAGGAAGGGGAAGATCGAAGCAATTGCCCCCAGGTACATCGCGCCCCAGAAGGCGTGCAGCAGGGTTAACGAATGGCGCAAGACCAGGATCACCAGATCGTCGGCCTGCACGCCCAGGGCCTGCAGGGCCTGGGCATACCCGGCGGCTCCGGCGTGAAATTGGGCCGCGCTGAGGCGGGTTTCGCCGCCATCGTCGTCTAGAAATACCAGGGCCAGGCGATCTGGCTCCTGGACGGCGCGCTGGAGGATGGGTTGAATTAATGTGGTGGTTGTAGATGAGATCATCGGTCAGGATACCCGGAACTGGAATTGTATCACAAGGATGGGCGCGCCCTGGGGCCGGGTCTGACGCCGGCCTTTCTGAACGTTATCGCACCTGGCTTTAAGAAAGACGTGGGGTCTTACGGAATCGTTAACCTACCCGGCGCACTCTTGTGCCATAATATAGCGACTAAATAATATGACAGAGGGTTATAACCCCTGCCCGGCGTTCAACCACCATGATCGAGAAGGGTAGATGAATATGAAAGTCTTGCGCCTGTTCCTGTTTTTGGCTCTATTGACGGCTCCATTTGCCTGGTCGGCGGCGGGAGCGGCGGCGGAAGCGCCGCTGGAACCCGGCGCAGCATTCGTGGTAGACAGCGTCAACGATTGGCCGGATATGAAGCCTGGAGACGGGGCCTGCCAGGCGCGGGATGGAAGCTGCACCCTGCGGGCGGCGATTGAAGAATCGAACGCCAGCAGCGTGGTCGATACGATTACCCTGCCGGCCCAGACGTTCTACCTCAACAGCCAACTGGAAGTGAAGAACTCGGTTACGATCAAAGGCGCCGGGCGCGATGCCACCTTCATCGACGGCAGCGGCGCAACCCGGGTCTTTCGCTTCAACGCTCGCTCTGGTTCGCATATGGTTTCCGATCTGACCATTCAGAACGCGGTCAACCCATACACGACCGACCCGGAACGCTACGGCGGCGGTATCTTCTCACAGGCCGACCTGCACTTGTCCAACGTGACGGTGAAAAACTGCAAAGCCTTCGAAGGCGGCGGCATCTACAACCGCTATTACTTCCCCGGCGATGAGCCGAACGGCGCCCACACCCTGTGGCTGAATAACGTCATCATCAGCAATAACCAATCGACCAGCCAGGAGATGTATTTTGGGGCCGGCGGCCTGTTCAACGGCAGCAACCTGTACGCCGATGGGCTGAAGATCACCAATAACTACGCCCCGGTACAGGGCGGCGGATTCTTGAACAATACCGACATCACCAAATACGTCCTGACGGTAGACATCCGCAACTTCGAGATCAGCAACAACACCTCGGTGGATGGCGGCGGGGTGGATGTAGACCTGGGCGCGGTGACGTTCACCAACGGCAAGATCAGCGGCAACACCTCGAACTGCTGCCGTCCGGCCCCGTATGCCAACCAGGCCACCGGCGGCGGCGGCATCTACTCGAATTTTGGCGTGCTGACCCTCACCAATGTGGAAGTCTCAAACAACACGGCTACCCACCCTAACGGCTACGGCGGCGGCATCTATAATGCCGAACTGATGACCCTGGTCAACGTCTCGCTGACCGGCAACAAGGCCACCCTGGGGGCCGCCATCCACAACGGCAACTACCTGGGACATGCTAATCAGTTGAGCCTGACCAACGTGACCATCAGCGGCAACACCGCTACCCTGCTGCCAGGAACCAACACCGCTGAAGGCGGGGCGATCTTCAGCGTGCAGGCGGGGAGAGTATCGATCTTGAATTCGACCATTACCCAGAACTCGGCCCAATTCACCGGCGGGATTGAGAATTACAACAGCAACGGCGTGATCACCTTGAAGAACACGATCCTGACCGACAACACCGACTCGATCAAGGCCCCCGATTGTTCCGGGACGATCACCTCGCTGGGCAATAACCTGATTGGCGACTCGAACGGCAATCGGGCTAAAGTCTGCACGCTGACCTTGCAATCTGGCGATAAAGATAACGTGTTTGGGGTAACCAACTCCAAGCCGTCCACCTTCTCGATTTTGAACCTGCCGGCCCTGGATATTCAGGCCGGGCTGACCTATTTCTCGCTGCCCAGCGCCAGCCTGGCAATCGACAGCGGCAACAACGACGGCTGCCCGGCCACTGATGAGATCGGCACGAAGCGTCCCTTCAACCAGACCTGCGACATCGGGGCGATTGAGTTTGGGGTCGCGCCGACGTACAAGGTCTCGCTTGCGCCCACCCAGGCGGCCAAATCGGGCGCGCCGGGGCTGTTCCCGGTTTCCTATGATCTG
>CAYQDU010000023.1:0-33167 GCA_964416275.1 uncultured Anaerolinea sp.
GGTGGAGGTGACTGGCGAGCTTCGCCGAAAGAGGGTTAATCGTGGATTTTGTCGCATTTTGTGCGACAAAATCCACGCAACATCTCTTTTTGAAGGCGCTCAGAGAGCGCCGGGCCTGCGCCCCGATTTAATGGGGGGATACCGCCTGCCGGGACGGCCAAAAAATTTTACCCCATGTGCAGCTTTTGCATGACCGCCGCGCATATCGCCTGCTGCACGGTCTCCAATGGTTGGCTGGCGTCGATGATTACCCAGCGCTGCGGCTCCTGGGCCGCCAGGGCCAGGTAGCCCTGGCGCACCCGGCGGTGGAACTCCAGGTCGTAAGCGTCCAGGCGGTTCCACTCACCGCCGCTGACCTTGCGCTTCAGGCCCACTTCTATATCCACATCCAGCAGCAGAGTCAGGTTGGGCTTGAGGCCGCCGGTGGCGAAGTCGATCAAGGCGCGCAGCTCGTCCAGCGAAAACTGAGCGTGACCATAGCCCTGGTAGGCCAGGGTCGAATCGGCATAGCGGTCGCACAGCACAATCCCCCCGGCCTCGAGCTGCGGGCGGATCACCTGGGCCACCAGTTGGGCGCGGGAGGCCTGGAACAGCAGGGCTTCAGCGCGGGGGTGCATGGCGGTGTTCTTCAGTTCCATCAGTACGCCCCGGATCTGGTCGCCAATCGGCGTGCCGCCCGGCTCGCGGGTGAGCAGGGCCAGGCAGCCCTGGCGGCGCAGATAGTCGCCCAGGGCGGCGGTATGCAGGGTCTTCCCGCCCCCCTCTGGCCCTTCCAGGGTGATGAAATAACCTTGTTTCATACAGGCTTCCATTGATTTTTTGGGTTCTCCGGCTTGGCCGGGAAAGCGGTTATATCTTGGGGAAAATGTGTGGCGTAGCCACACATTTTCCCCAAGATATAACCGCTTTTGGCGGAAGAGCCGTTTTTTTAATTCAGAGATTGGGGGCAGCTCTGCTGCCTCCAATCTCTATTTTATCGTTCTGGGGGGTGGGCCAACGAAGTTGGCCCACCCCCCAGAGACAAACTACTGCTCGCGGAAGATGCGCACCCGCCGGTTGGGTTCCTTGCCGTAAGAGTGCGACACCAGGTTGGCCTCGCGGGCCATCTGGTGCTGCAAGCGGCGCACCGCCGAGGCGGCCGGGGGCAGCTCTACCCAGCGCTCGCCGTTGCGCACCGCGTCGATGGCGCTGCGGGTCTCCTGCATCAGCGCGTCGTACCCGGCGTCGCCCATCTCATCCACATACAGGTTGAACAGGTCGCCTAGAAATTGCTGAATCTGATTGACCGTGTTCGAGCGCAGCACGTAGATCGGCACGCTGCGCTGCTCGGCCTCGGTGATGGTGCGCTGGCGCTTGCGGTAATACGAGCGCAGCGTCACCAGCACATCGGCGCTGCCGGGGTCGGTGACGATGATGACCGGCACGCTCAGGCGGCGGGCGGCCTGCGAGAGACGGTTGCGGGCCACTCCATAGGGGTAGATGCGCACGGTCTGTAAATTGGCCCGGCTGCCGGGGATGTATTCCTCCCGGCCGCTGACCTGGGGTTCTTCTTCTTCGGCCTCATACAGGTCGGGCGGCTGGCGGCCGCGCTCGTAGCCGCTGGTCGATGGCGCAGCCAGGGAACCGGCGTTTGGCCCATATTGGCCGCGCTGCGGGCCGCCCGCGCCGCGCCCAAACCCGCCCCGGCTGCCAGGGCCGCCAGGCATCCCACTGGAGGCGTTCCCGGGCGCGCCAGGCCGGCCGCCTTGGGGGCCGAAGCCGGAGGGCAACGGCGGCAGGGCGGCCTGCTCGATGCGGATGGCCCCATCGGCGCCGCGCGAGCGGATGATGGGCGGCAGCGGGTAGCCGCGCAGCAGCGCGTCTACCGAGGCGGCCACATCAGCATGCACCACTAGCTGGTCGCGGCTCTGGATTTCGATCAGCACGTCGAAGGTGGGCGGCGAGCGCCGCTCCAGTACGGTCTTCTGCGTGCCGCGCCGGCGGGCTTCTTCATCGGAAAGCGTGACCGACTCGATCCCGCCCACCAGGTCCGATAGGGTGGGGTTGAGCAGCAGGTTGTCGAGGGTGTTGCCGTGGGCGGTGCCGATGAGCTGCACGCCGCGCTCGGCAATCGTGCGGGCGGCGTCGGCTTCGGCTTCTCGCCCGATCTCGTCGATGACGATGGCTTCGGGGTTGTGGTTTTCCACCGCCTCGATCATCACCTCATGCTGGAGGGAAGGGGTCGCCACCTGCATGCGGCGGGCGCGGCCCACGGCCGGGTGCGGCACGTCGCCATCGCCGCCGATTTCGTTGGAGGTATCGACGATGATGACCCGTTTGCTTTCGGCCAGGATGCGGGCAGCCTCGCGCAGCATGGTGGTCTTGCCCACCGCCGGGCGGCCCAATAAGAGCAGGCTCTTGCCGCTCTCGATCAGATCTTTGATGATGTCGGTGGTGCCATACACCGCCCGGCCCACCCGGCAGGTGAGGCCCACGATGTAGCCGCGCCGGTTGCGGATGGCCGAAATGCGGTGCAGGGTGCGCTCCAGGCCGGCCCGGTTGTCGGCGTCGAATTCGCCGATCCGCTCGACCACATAGTCGATTTCTTCGTGGTGCACTTCTACCGGCCGCAGGGTCACCTCGCGGTTGACGAACCGGGCCGTAGGCAGGCGGCCCAGGTCTAGTATGATCTCTAACAGGTTCTCGCTGTCGTTGTTTTCTGATACAGCCTGCGCGATGGCCGGAGGCAGCACTTCAAGCAGCGCCTGTAAGTCATCGGTGATTTTCTGGTGTTCCATAATCCTGCTTCGTCTCCAGTCTTGCAACGGGAGCGGTTATTTCTGGTTGTCCACCCTCCAGGGCTGGCAGCGCAAACGTGCGACCGGCCTTTTGCTGCACGGTCAACTGCTTCGCCATCACGGCCTGGCGCGGCCCAGACTCCGCGCCCAACGCTTCAATCGCCGCCTCCAACCAGGATTGGTAAGAACGCACGCACACGTAAACCGGGCGGGAGCGGCGGTTGGGGATTTTGCTTAATAGGTCTAAAAAATGTTCGGCCATGTCTTCCGCGTCTGGGTGCACAAACGGTTGGGCCCAGGCGCCGCGGTGGCCGTAGGTCAGTTCAACAAAGGCTAACAGTTCACCCTGCGCATAGTACACCATTCCTTTCGGGCGGCCGCGCCAGGCCTGGGCAACGCTTGGCTCAATTTGCTGCACCATGCCCGGCACGAGATTATTGTAGAGGATGCGGATCGGCAGTTCGTCCTGGGGCAGAGCCTCCCGCCAGGTGGAAGCCCGGTCGCGCCCGACCGGGAACCCGGTAAACTGCCAGACTCGCTGGCGAGTGTAGATGCTGAAGCTGCTTCTCCGCAGCGCATCGAAAGCCGGGGATAGCTCGTCCACCTCGGCCAGCAGGCGCAGCGCGCCGCGCCTGCCAGACAGCGCCATCATATATTCGATCAGTGTGCGAACACAGGGGGTATCCAGGGCTTCATCGGGGGTCAGAAAGGTCAGGTGAGAAAACGGCGAGCCAGCCGGGTGGATGAACTGGCCGATGACCGGCGGGCCGCCGTGATTTTCGTTGATAACGCACGTAAAAACGCCCATGTGCCGGGCCAGCAAAGAAAACAGCGCCCCTGGCACCACCAGCGGGCCGCGCGTCAGAACCAGGGAAGTGTCCAGAAATACGCTTGCATCCCGATAGCGGTTGAGCGCCGGTAGATCGCGCCAGTCAAATGGACGCACATTCATGTGTCGGTTCAGTTTACCGATCCGCGGTCTCCGCCAGGCTCAAAAAATAACGATGGAAACGATCATCCCCGGTCAGCTCGGGGTGGAAGGAAGTGGCTAACAGGCGACCCTGTTGGGCGGCCACTACCCGACCATCCTCCAGGCAGGCCAGGACACGGGCATCTTTCCCCACCGATTCGATCAGCGGCGCGCGGATAAACACCGCGTGATACGGGCCGGATTGGGGGGCGATGGCTTCTAGAACCGGTATATCCAGGTCTACCTCAAAGCTATCCACCTGGCGGCCAAAGGCGTTGCGCTCCACCGTGATATCCATTAATCCCAGCAAAGGTTGATCCCGCCGGGCGTCTTTCGAGAGGAAGATCGCTCCGGCGCAGGTGCCCCACAGGGGCTTTTCCCGGCCAAACTGGCGCAGGGGTTCCATCAGCTCATAGGCCACGGCCAGCTTACCGATGGTGGTTGATTCGCCGCCGGGCATAATCAGCCCATCCAAGTTATTCAGATGGCGCGGCAGGCGCACTTCAGCCGCCTCGACGCCGATCTGGCGCAGCATCACCATGTGTTCAGCAAAGTCGCCCTGCAGGGCCAGCACGCCAATCTTCATAGCGCTCTCTCCCGTTGGGCGGCGCAGGAGCGCGCCGCCCAACGGAAAAATCCTTTACCAGCCCCGGTTGGCGATCAGCTCGCCCTGCGGGATGGCGGAGATCTGGCGGCCGACCATCGGCTCTCCCAGGTTGCGGCTGACTTCAGCCAGGATGTACGGGTCGGTGTAGTGGGTGACGGCCTTGACGATGGCCGCGGCCCGCTTGGCCGGGTCGCCCGATTTGAAGATGCCCGAGCCAACAAACACGCCGTCCACGCCGAGCTGCATCATCAGGGCCGCGTCGGCTGGGGTGGCGACGCCGCCCGCGGCGAAGTTTACTACCGGCATGCGGCCCAGGCTGCGGGTTTCCATCATCAAATCATACGGCGCGCCCAGTTCTTTTGCCAGGGCCATCACTTCTTCTTCGGGCATGTTTTCCAGGCGGCGGATTTCGCCCAACACCGAGCGGGCGTGGCGCACAGCTTCGACTACGTCGCCCGTGCCGGCCTCGCCCTTGGTGCGGATCATGGCCGCGCCTTCGCCTACCCGCCGCAGGGCCTCGCCCAGGTTGCGGCAGCCACATACGAACGGCACTTTGAAGGTGTGCTTATTGATATGATGCGCCTCGTCGGCCGGGGTCAGCACTTCTGATTCGTCGATGTAATCTACCCCAATAGCTTCCAAAATCTGGGCCTCGACGAAATGCCCGATGCGGCATTTTGCCATCACCGGGATCGACACGGCATCCATGATTTTAAGGATCAGTTCCGGGTCGCTCATGCGCGCCACGCCGCCGTCGGCGCGAATATCGGCCGGGACGCGTTCCAGAGCCATCACCGCCACGGCCCCGGCTTCCTCAGCGATCCGGGCGTGTTCGGGCGTGACCACATCCATAATCACACCCCCCTTGAGCATCTGGGCCAGCCCTTTTTTGACTGCAAACGTTCCTACCTGCTGTTCCATAAGTTTAACCTCCAACGGCGCTTACTGCGCCGGATTTTATAAAGCAGATATTTCCAGTCCAATCATTTCATTCTACCATGCGCCAGAAAGCAATGCAATCCTGCCGCCGTTGATGCAAGCGCACAAGGGGCGATTCTAACATATATTTAATACACCTCCAGGCTTGCGGGCCGGGAAATTTACCGCATAGATCGCCTTTGTTTACAGAAGAGCAAACCCTGCCCCATAACGGTTGCCTTTTTCGGCCAGCCGCAGTAAAGTTCGGATGGTAAAATTTAAACGGCTCTTCCGCCGGAGGTGGGATTTGACCTATATTTGGATGGTTGCGGGTTGGGCATCTCCCCACTCAACCGGGGCGGGGCTACTGACGAGCGAGGCTCGCCAGGCGAAGCTCGCCAGTCACGTCCACCACAATTTCATGGCGAGCTACCCCGCAAGAACCATTTAAATGTAGTTTTATTGGAGAAAAATCAAATGAATATCGTTGCACGATACGCCCGGGTGTGCCTGCTGGGGACCGTGGCGCTGGGGCTAAGCGTGGGCGCGTCCGACGCGGCGCGCTACCAGCAAGGCGGCCGGCCGCTGTTCAGCGAGGCTGATCCGCCGACCAAAGCCCTGGCCTCGCGCGCCCCGGCGCCGGGCCGCCAGCGCTACGTCTTTATCGACGCTGCCGCCTTACAGGCCGCGGCGCCCGGCAGCCGCGTGACGCTCAACCTGTTCAACGACCTGGAGTTCCAGGCCGATATTCACACCGTCCAGCACATGGGCCAGCAAACCGTATGGGTGGGCGACCTCGAAGGCGTGGCGCTGGGCCAGGTGTTCATCGCCGCCAGCCAGGGCCAGGCCAGCCTGGATGTCAGCACATCCGGCGGTCTGTATCACGTGCGCTATGCTGGCGAGGGCGTTTACCGCATCGAGCAGATCGACCAGTCGGCCTACCCCGAAGAGATGCCTCCCATCGAGATCAACCTGCCCGTCGAGCCTGCTTCTGAGAGAGCCGAGAGCGGCGCGCAAAGCCCCCAGGCCGATGACGGCTCGATCATCGACGTGTTGGTGGCCTATACCCCCGCGGCGCGCAGCGCCGAAGGC
The DNA here is from genome assembly GCA_964416275.1 of uncultured Anaerolinea sp. Taxonomy (GTDB): domain Bacteria; phylum Chloroflexota; class Anaerolineae; order Anaerolineales; family UBA4823; genus RBG-16-57-11. The sequence goes on from CAYQDU010000023.1 coordinate 6,365, forward strand.
GGCGCGGTGGGCATCCAAAACCTGATCGCCCTGGCTGTAGCCGAGGCGAACCAGTCATACGTCAACAGCGGCGTAACCCAACGCCTGAACCTGGTCGGTACGCTGGCGGTGGCCTACACCGAGTCGGGCGATATGAACGTCGACCTGGAGCGGCTGCAAAACCCGGCCGACGGCTATATGGATACCGTCCTACCCCTGCGCAACAGCGCTATGGCCGACGTGGTAAACCTGCTGGTGACTTCCTCGCAATACTGCGGCATCGCTTACCACATGAGCGCCATCAGCGCCAGCTTTGAAAGCTACGCCTATTCGGTGGTCGCCAGCGAATGCGCCACCGGCTATTACAGCTTTGCCCACGAATTGGGCCACAACATGGGGGCGCGCCACGATTGGTACGTGGATAACCTGACCACCCCTGCCAGCTACGCCCACGGTTATGTAAACGCTGCGGCCCGCTGGCGCACGATTATGGCCTATGGCAACGAATGCGCCGCTCGCGGCGTGGATTGCACGCGCCTGCCCTACTGGGCCAACCCGGCTGTGACCTACGGCGGTGCGCCGATGGGCGTGGCCGGTGGAACCAACACCTTCTGTAGTTTGAGCGACAAGAATCACCCGCCCTGCGACGCCGACGATCACCGCACGCTGAACGACAGCGCCTATAGCGTGGCGAATTTCCGGGCCCGCAATGGGGTGCAGCCGACTAGCACGCCCATCCCCACCGCTACCGCTACCCCCACCACCCTGCCGCCCGTCCAACTGCCCACGGCGACGCCCATCCCCACCGCGACACCGATCCCTACCCCGGTGATTGCGGCCCATTTCCCCGTGGCCGATGGATTTGAATCGGGCGCGTTGGATCGCAACGCCGGTTGGGGCGTCTATACCACCGCCCAGGGCCGGGTGCGGGCCAGCAGCGAGCAGCCCGCCTATGCTGAGAGCTACAGCCTGCTGCTGGACGACAGCGCCGACGACGGCATCAACTCATTTGCCGCCGCTATCCTGACTGTGAATCTATCAAACCGAGGCGACGCCCGCCTGGAGTTCTACTGGCGCAGCATCGGCGACGAGAATCACCCCGAAGATGGGGTGTTCCTCAGCAATAACTACGGCGCAAGCTGGGTCAAGGCCCTGTCGTTCAACGATGGCCCGGCCAGCTATCGGCGCGAAGCGCTGCACCTGGGCGGGTATGGCCTGAAGCTGAACGACCACTTTCAGATCAAGTTCCAGTTCTACGATAATTACGCCATCCCCGACGACGGCTACAGCATCGACGAAGTAAGCATTGGCGAGCCGGAACCCTTCTGGCAGTCGCCGCACTTCTTCCTGCTGCCGTTCATCCGGAGATAGGTATCTCCCCACGCAACCGGGGTGGAAGTGACTGGCGAGCTTCGCCGGAAGAGGGTTAATCGTGGATCTTGTCGCCCGAAGGGCGACAAGATCCACGTAACATTTCTGGCTCTTGTGCCGAAGGCGGGGATTTTTCCAAAATAGTACCTCTGGAAAACAGATCACCCACGCTGTAGGCTGTCTTGTGAAAGGAAGTTAAAAACCACGCCCATTCAGAGCAAAAACGTCCTATAATTAGAAGCGTGAGCGGGGCCAAACCGGGCGGCCGGAGCGCCCCGCCGCAGGAGGCGTGGGCGCATGACGCATTCGAGAATTACGGTCTATGGCACGTATTGGTGCCCGGATTGCAAACGCTCGAAGAAATTCCTCAACGAGCAGTTTGTCGAGTATGACTGGGTAGATATTGAACAGGATCCGGCCTCGGAGGCGCGGGTCTTGCAGCTCAATCGGGGCAAGCGCATCGTGCCGACCATCCTGTTCCCGGATGGCGCCGTGCTGGTCGAGCCGTCGAACGCGGCCCTGGCGCGCAAGCTGGGGTTGAAGACCGAACCCAAGCTGCCCTACTACGACTTGATTATCATCGGCGGCGGGCCGGCCGGGCTGACTGCCGCTATCTATGCCGCTCGTGAAGGAGCCGAGACTCTGTTGATCGAACGCTCTGGCCTGGGGGGGCAGGCCGGGCTGACCGAAGGAATTGATAACTTCCCCGGCTTCCCTGAAGGCTTGAAAGGCCAGGAATTCGCCGACCGGGTGGCGCAGCAGGCCCGCCGCTTCAACGTGGAGATTTTGCAGGCGGTAGAAGTGACCAGCATCACCAACGAAGGCGGCTGCCGCTGCGTGATGGACGCTGAAGGCCGCCACTTCCACGCCGGGGCGGTGCTGGTTGCCACCGGGGCCGCCTACCGCCGGCTGAACGTTCCCGGCGAGGATCAGTATACCGGGGCGGGAGTGCATTTCTGCGCCACCTGCGACGGCCCGTTCTATAAGGGGGCGCGCGAGCTGGTGGTGGTGGGCGGGGGCAACTCGGCCGCCGAGGAAAGCCTGCACCTGGCAAAATTTGCCGAGCAGGTGACTATGCTGGTGCGCGGCGAGCAGCTTACTGCCAGCCGCATTGCAGCCGAAAATGTGCTAGACCCATACTCGCGGGTCAAGGTGCGGTTCAACACCGTGGTCGAATCCTTCGAAGGAGACGGGGCCAGGCTGAACGCGGTCCACATTCGCAATACTCGCACCCAAGAGCGCCAGGCGCTGCGACCGGAGGCGGTTTTTCTGTTTATCGGCCTGGACCCCAATACCGGCTTTCTCAAAGATACCCTGGCGCGCGGCTCCAACGGCTGCCTGCTGACTGGCCACGATCTGCTGCACAGCGGCCCTGGCAACCTGGACATTGAGTATGGCCTGTACGACCAGCGCCGCCTGTTCCCCTTTGAAACCAGCCAGCCGGGGGTGTTTGCCGCCGGCGACGTGCGCTGTGGCAGCACCAACCAGATTGCCGCCGCCGTAGGCGAAGGCGCCGCCGCCGCCCTGAGCATTCGCGATTTCTTGAAAACCGTTTAGAATATGGGCGCGCTCCCACGCTTGCAGGGGCGCGTTTGAGCAACAGGAAGGAACCCGCCGATGACGAAATTACACGAACTCGCTCGCCAGGGCCAGGCCGTCTGGCTGGACGACATCCGCCGTTCATATCTGACCGAGGGCGAGCTGGCGCACTGGGTGGAACAGGGCCTGCGCGGCCTGACCTCTAACCCCACCATCTTCGAGAAAGCCATTGCCGGCAGCGCCGATTATGACGACCTGCTGCGCCAGCAGGCCCTGGCTCGCAAAGCCCCGGCCGAGATCTTCCAGGCCCTGGCGGTGCGCGACATCCGCCAGGCAGCCGATATCCTGCGTCCGGTGTATATCCAGACCCAGGGGCTGGACGGCTACGTGAGCCTGGAAGTCAACCCCGCTTTAGCCAACCAGACCGATGAAACCATCGAAGAAGCCACCCGCCTGTTTGCGGCGGTTGACCGGCCCAACCTGATGATTAAGATTCCCGCTACGCCGCAGGGCATCCCGGCCATCCAGGCCGTGTTGGCGCGCGGCATCAACGTCAACGTGACCCTGATCTTTTCGCTGGCCCAATACGACGCAGTCAGCCAGGCGTTTATGGCCGGGCTGGAGCAGTATGCCGCTTGCGGCGGCGACGTGACCCGCCTGGCATCCGTGGCTTCGTTCTTCGTCAGCCGGGTGGACGGCCTGGCCGACCAGCAGCTTCAGGCCATCATTGACCGCGAGCCGGATACCCCGCGGGCCGAACAGGCTCGCAGCCTGTTGGGCAAGATCGCCATTGCCAACGCCAGGCTGGCTTATGGGCGCTTTCAAGAAGAATGCGCCAGCGAGCGCTGGCAAAGGCTGGCCGCCCTGGGGGCGCACCCGCAGCGCCCGCTGTGGGCCAGCACCAGCGCCAAAAACCCCGCTTATCCAGACACCCTGTATGTGGACGAGCTGATCGGCCCGCATACGGTCAACACCCTGCCCATAAACACGTTGAAGGCTGTGATGGATCATGGCAAGACCGAGTGCAGCCTCGATCAGAAAGTCGGTGAAGCCCGCCGCCAGTTGATGCGGCTGGCCGAGTTGGGCATCTCGCTGGAAGCCATCACCCGCAAGCTGCAAGAAGACGGGGTGGCTGCGTTTCAGAAATCGTATGCCGATCTGCTGCACAGCATCGCCCAGAAAAGCTGGAGCATGCTGAAAGACGAAGCGGCTGTTCAGCCCGGGGCGCCCGCCGTTCCAGGCGAAGGCGAGGCGCTCTCGCTCAAGGCCAGCTTAGGCCCATACCAGGCCGCCGTCGATACGGCCCTGGAGGAGATCGAGCGCCAGCGGATCGTACCGCGCATCTGGGAGCTGGATCACACCGTCTGGTCGCCCGACCCGGCCGAGATCAGCAGCCGGCTGGGCTGGCTGCGCATCGCCGGAAAGATGCAGCCCGAAGTGAAGCGCATGCAGGCCCTGGCCGATGAGGCGCGCCGGGCCGGATACACCTGCGCCCTGCTGCTGGGCATGGGCGGCTCCAGCCTGGCCCCCGAAGTGCTGCGCAAGACCTTTGGGGTCAAGACTGGCTATTTGAACCTTTCGGTTCTGGACAGCACCGACCCGGCGGCTGTGCTGCACTATGCCCGCACCCTGGACCCCTCCCGCACGCTGTTCATCGTCTCCACCAAGTCGGGCGGCACGGTCGAAACTTTCTCTTTCTTCCGCTATTTCTACAACTGGGTGGCGGCCACCCTGGGGGCAGACCAGGCCGGCGAGCATTTCGTCGCCATCACCGACCCTGGCAGCCGGCTGGCCGAGCTGGCCGGGCAGCATCACTTCCGGGCCGTGTTCCTGAACGACCCTGACATCGGCGGGCGCTATTCGGCTCTGTCGTTCTTTGGGCTGGCCCCGGCTGCCCTGACCGGGTTGGATGTCGGCCAGTTGTTGGATCAGGCGCAGGCTATGGCCGAACAATGCGGCCCTCAGGCCGCAGCGGCCAACAACCCGGCCGTTCGCCTGGGCGCAATCCTGGGCGAGCTGGCAAAGGCCGGGCGCAATAAGCTGACCATCATCACCTCGCCGGCCATCTGCGCCTTCGGCGATTGGGCCGAGCAGCTTATCGCTGAAAGCACCGGCAAGCGCGACCGCCAGGGCCAGGGCCGGGGCATTTTGCCCGTGGTGGGCGGCTCGGTAGCCGGGCCGGAAGTCTATAGCGACGACCGGGCCTTCGTCTACCTGCGCCTGGCGGGGGATCACACCCACGATGTCAGTCTGCTGGCTCTGGAACATGCCGGCTACCCGGCGGTCGAGATCGAAGTATGCGATTTGCCCGACCTGGGCGGGCAGTTCTGGCTGTGGGAGATGGCGACGGCCATCGCCGGGCAGCGCCTGGGCATCCAGCCCTTCGATCAGCCCAACGTTGACGCCTCCAAATTGCAGGCCCGCAAGATGATGGCTGCCTACCAGCAGGAAGGCCAACTGCCCGAAACGCTCCCCGCGCTTCAAGAAGACGGCGTGGCCGTGTATGGAGAGGTGCAGGCCCATTCGCTGGCCGAGGTGTGGAGCCGGTTCATCGACCAGGCCCGGCCGGGGACCTATATTACGGTCCAGGCTTATGTCCCCCCGGCCGAAGACACCGACGCCTCGCTGCTGGCGCTGCGCAACCGGCTGCGCGACCTGACCCACCGGGCCGTGACCACCGGGTATGGCCCGCGTTTCTTGCACTCTACCGGCCAGCTTCACAAGGGCGATGGCGGCGATGGGCTGTTCATCCAGATTACCGCCGATCATCCACAGGATATTGCCGTGCCAGATGAGGCGCTGGATTTCCATTCCAGCATCAGTTTTGGCGTGCTGGAGCTGGCCCAGGCCCTGGGCGACTGCCAGGCCCTGCTGAACGCCGGACGCAAAGTGATCCGCTTCCACCTGAGCGATGACGTGCAGGTGGGCCTGGCCCGCCTGACCTACGCCCTGGAATAGTTCGATGAGAGAGGGCTGTCTAAAAAGTGGGTTTGGGAGTATGTTGACCCCCACTCGTGGGGGTCAACATACTCCCAAAATCCTCTATTTAGCCCTGGGGCTGTCCCAAATACTTCTTTTGGGGCAGCCCCCTCCACAAACCTGATAAGGCGGCACATGAGCCAATCTGCGACTACATTTGTCATTTTTGGGGCCACCGGCGATCTGACCCATCGCAAGCTGATGCCAGCCCTGTATGCTCTGCATCGCAAACAGCGCCTGCCGGGCCAATGCCGCATCGTCGGCTCAGGCCGCCGCGCCATGAGCGACAACGACTTCCGCCAGCAAATGCGCCAATCGGTGCAGGAATTCAGCCCCGATAACTTCGACCCGGCCGCCTGGGATGCGTTCGCTTCCTGCCTGCGCTACTTTGTGGTGAACTTGAACCGGGCGGAGGATTTCCTGCGCCTGAAGAGTTTTCTGGAGGAAATCGAGGTTGCGCCGTCTAACCGCCTGTATTACCTGGCGATTGCGCCAGAGTTGTTCGAGCCAACCATCCAGAATCTGGGCAAGGCCAGGATGGCCTCGGTGGATGGCTGTGACTGCCGCATCGTGATCGAAAAACCCTTCGGGCGTGATTTGGCCTCGGCCCAGGCCCTCAACCGGGCTGCCCATGCCGTGTTCAAAGAGAGCCAGATCTACCGCATCGACCACTACCTGGGCAAGGAGACAGCTCAAAACATCCTGTTCTTCCGCTTTGCCAACCTGATCTTCGAGCCGCTGTGGAACCGTAATTACATCAGCAACGTGCAGATCACGGTAGCCGAAACCGTGGATGTAGAACACCGGGCCGCCTACTACGACGACTCGGGCGTGCTGCGGGATATGTTCCAAAACCACCTGATGCAGTTGTTGGCCCTGACGGCCCTGGAGCCGCCCGCCTCTTTCGACGCTGACCACCTGCGAAACGAGAAGGTCAAGGTCTTGAGTGCAGTGCGCCCCATCGAGCTGGCCGATGTCGTAGCTGCCCAGTACGAGGGGTACTGCGATACACCGGATGTTGAGGCAGGCTCGCAGACCCCCACCTTCGCTGCTGTACGCATGTTCATTGACAACTGGCGCTGGCAGGGTGTGCCGTTCTATCTACGGTCAGGTAAGTCGATGGCGCTCAAGGCGTCGGAGATCGTAATCGAGTTCAAATGCCCGCCGCACCTGATGTTCGACGCAGTGCACAACAACCAATTCCGGCCCAATCAGCTGGGACTGTGCATCCAGCCCGACGAGGGCATTCACCTGGCATTCGAAGCCAAAGAGCCGGATTCATTCCAGGACACCCACTCGGTGGTGATGGATTTCAATTACCGGGACGCCTTCCAAAAGGCCATCCCGGAGGCCTACGAACGCCTGCTGCTCGACGCGCTCAAGGGCGACGCGTCGCTGTTTACCCGCAGCGATGAGATCGAGCAAGCCTGGAAGCTGATCGACCCGCTGACCGCGCACGTCCAGTCAGCCAACGCTCAGGTAGTCACCACCTACCCGCCCGGCAGTTGGGGGCCGCCGGAAGCCGACGCGCTGGCGCAGCGCGACGGATACACCTGGCAGTTATGCTGCGATCACACGGATGCCTGAGATTCACGTCTATCCTACTACCTGGGCGCTGGCCCAGGCCGCCGCCGACCGATTTATCCAACTGGGCCAGGCGGCCCTGGCGCGCAGCCGGCGCTTCCGGGTGGCCCTGGCAGGCGGCTCGACCCCGCGCCTGGCCTATCTGCACATTGCCGCCCAGGCCAGCCGGCTGGATTGGAGCCGGGTGCATTTTTTCTGGGGCGACGAACGCTGCGTGCCGCCCGATCATCCGGAAAGCAATTACGCCCTGGCTCGCCAGACTTTACTGGCCCACCTGCCCGTGCCGGTAGAGAATATCCACCGCATCCATGGCGAGCTGCCCGCCCAGGCCGCCGCGGCCGCCTACTGCCAGGCGCTGGATGAGCATTTTGGCCGCCGGCCCAACGAGCCTACCCCACTCAGCCAGCCATCTTTCGACCTGGCGCTGTTGGGCCTGGGCGAGGACGGGCATACCGCCTCGCTCTTCCCCAACGCCCCGGCCCTGGAGGAGGCCAAGCGCTGGGCTGTGGCGGCGCCGCACCGCGTTCCCCCGCCGCCGCTGGTCGACCGGGTGACCCTGACTTTACCCGCCATTAACGCCGCCGGGCAGGTAATCTTCCTGGTGTCTGGGGCAAGCAAAGCTGCCCGACTGGCCCAGGTGGTCAGCACATCCGCCGGCGGGGCGGCGGCCAGCCCGCTGCTGCCGGCTATGCGCGTCCAACCGGCCAGCGGCAACCTCACCTGGCTGGTAGACGCCGAGGCCGCCCAGGCCCTGCCCGAATAAAAACTTTCTCTGCATTCATATCCACCTATCATCTGACCCATGACTCAACCATCGATTTCTACCTCCCTCACCCGCGGCCACGGCCTGCTAGAAGGGCTGCTGGCCCGCCTGCGGGCCCGCAAGGCCAACCAACTGATCCCGGCCTCCCTGCGCCAGGGGCGCATCCTTGACATTGGCTGCGGCTCGTTCCCTTATTTCCTTTCGCATACCTATTTTGTGGAAAAGTTTGCCGTCGATCAGCTCCATCCACCCCAGACTCCGCAAGATATTCACTGGTTCACCGTCGATCTGAACCACAGCCCGGCCCTGCCCTTCGAGGACAATTACTTCTCGGCCGTCACCATGCTGGCCGTGGTGGAGCATTTGGACCCGCGCAGCCTGACCCAGTTGTTCCGCGATATCCACCGGGTGCTGCAGCCCGGCGGGCGGCTGGTCATCACCACCCCCTCGGCCTGGTCGGATGGCCTGCTGCACTTTATGGCCCGCGTCGGGCTGGTGAGCGCCGAGGAGATCAACGAACACGTCTATGCTTATACGTTACCGCTGTTGGGCTGGTATTTCGGCCAGGCCGGCTTTGCCATGCACAAAGTGCGCTTTGGGTATTTCGAGATGTTTCTCAACCTGTGGGCCAGCGCAGAAAAAGCCGGGGATTAAGCCCGCAGGTGGGCCAGCCAGAGGCTAATTTCTTCGGTCATGTCGTCGGGCAGGCCGCTCAGATCGGGCGAGCGGTCGCCCATCAGCACCCGCGATAGCACCTCGCCCAGGCGGCGCTCTTCCGGCGGGGCGCTGGGATGATGGGCCAGGCGCTGGAACTGGCGGAACAGCCCCACCAGCAGGCGTCGGTCGCCGCGCACCGCCTGCTCGACATAGCCCAATAATTGATCTAAGGGCAAACCGGGGGAATCCATACGTGTGGCGGTTGTGCGGGGGGCGTGATCTTATCGCGCCCCCCGCATACAGGATCACGGCAGCCCGCGCAGGTCCATCGTCTGTGGATATTCCACGCTGAAATCGAAGCGCAGGGTCAATTTTTCTTTAGGGGCCAGGCTCAATTCCCAATCCAGCAGATTCAGCTCGCTCTGCCGGGTGGGCTTTGGCTCGGCGCTCTCCAGGCGCACTTTGATCTCCTCATGCCGGGCCACGGGCAGGCGGTCGTGGACGGTGACGGCCGCCGGGGAGTCCAGCAGGTTTTCCAGCCGGATCTCGTAGCCGAATTTCACCCGGCGCTTGCCGCCCAGGAGGGTCTTATCCACCTCCCGGCGTTTCAGCTCGCGCTCGACCTTTAACCGGTCGTCCACGCCCAGATACAGCTCGATCTCAGCCTGGGGCGGGGTCAATTCCAGGCCGGTTGCGCCGACGAACTCGTCGCCGGCGAACAGATTGGCCGGGCCGGGCAGCAGGGTATAGGGACTGTCGTTGCTCAACCTGGCTCGCCGGTAAGCGGCCTCCACCAGCAGCGGGGCACACACATAGTCCAACCGGGGTTTCAAGGGATAGCGGGCCACCGTCACCTTGTGCGGCGCGCCGTCGCCCGGCACATCGGCGCTGCCGCCCACCCGATAGGTGACCGCCGCGCCAGACTGGCTCACCTCGGCGTAGACTTCGACGGCCGGGGCGGGCGCGCCGGCGCCCATCTCGCCCAACGTCATGGGAGCCGGCATGGCTGCGTCGGCCACCTGGGCCTTGAAGGCCATGCGGGGGGCAGGCGCCGCGGGCGGCGGCGGGGGTGGGGCGGGCTGCACATACCACGGCTCCACTTCGGGCAGCCGGGCGGCCAGGGCCGGGCGGGCGGTCGAAAGCGTCAGGGCCACGCCGGGCCAGTCTTCACCGCTCTGCTGGCTCACCTGGGCCAGGTAGCCCATCTCCAGCGCTGGCTGGCCGTCTTCGCTCAGGCGCAGGTCGTACAGCGGCGTCCAACCCGCCCCAGAGACGACGTAAGTCAGCTCCAGGGTCAGGTCGCCGGGGGTCAAGATCTCTACCTCGGCGGCGGCGGTGTAGCGTTCAGGCGGGCGCTGGCTGCGCAGCTGCTCGAGCTGGCGTTGGATGACCTGCAAAGCCCGCTCCTGGGCGCGCTTCTCGATGTTCAACTTTTGCAGCCCGGCGTCCAGCGCGGCGGTCTGGCGGTTCAGCTCGTCGAAAATGGCCGCCTGGGCCTCGACGGTCTGCTCGCCGGAGGCCAGGGCGGTGGCATACAGCTCGGTATGGTTGGCAATGGCCTCCAGGCGGGCGCGAGATTGACCCGCCAGGGCGAGGCGGGCCTGAAGGGCTTGCAGTTCATCCTGGGCGGCCTCTACCTGGCTCTCCAACCGGCGCACCTGCTCCACCGGCGCTTCGGCATAGAAGGCGCGTTTCACATCCAGGCCCAACAGGCGAGCGCGGGCCGCGCCGTGCGCTGCCAAGCGGGTCGAAGCCGGGTCCAGGCGCAGGGGCAGGTTTTCGATCTCGATCTGCTGCGTCCCGGCCTCCAGAGAGGCCGTCCCCTGGCGCGTTATCCGCGCCCGGTCAGGATACACCGTCACCGCCTCAATTCGTGTCTCCAGCTTCATGGTCTTGGCTCCTTGAATGACAGCAAGCGTTTCGTTATTAAACCGTGGAGCAGGCATGGCGCTCTTCCAGCGCCTTCAAAAAGGATGCTCTCCGCCGAAGGCGGGGTTTGACCTGGATTTGGGGTTTGCGGGTGGCGTAGCCACCCGCAAACCCCAAAAACGGAAGGTTAAAATCCTTCCAGCCGGGAGAAATCGGCCACGCCCTGGGCCAGGGCGGCGATGCGCTGGAGCAGGCCCAGGCGGTTCTGGCGCACGGCCGGGTCTTCGGCCATCACCAGCACCGCATCGAAAAAGCGGTTGATGGCCGGGATCATGGGCAGGAAAGCGGTCAGCAGATCATCCACCGACCCGGCGGCGCGAGGGGCGGCCTCGGCCTGCTGCAGGGCGGCGTACAGGTCGGCCTCGGCTGGCTCGCTGAAGGCGGCTGGGGCCACCGGGCAGCGCTCTTTCAGGTCGCGGGTGATGCGCACACAGCGAGCATAGGCCGGCAGGAGGGTATTCCAGTCGGGCCGGGCGATCCAGGCTTCCAGGGCTTGTACGGCGCGGGCGGCGCGGGCCGGGTTGCCGCCCTGGGCCGCCAGGGCCGCGTCCACCACATCGTAGCGGCGGCCCTGTTCGAGCAGCACATTCCGCAGGCGCTCTAGGATGAACTCTAAGACGGCCTGCTGGCTGGCAGGGCTGGCGGCGATGGGCAGGTAGCGGGCGGCCGCCTCCAGGGCCGGCTGCAGGTCGAAATCCAGGTTCCAGGCCAGCAGGTTTTGCACCAGGCCCAGGGCGGCCCGGCGCTGGGCGAAGGGGTCTTTATTGCCCGAAGGCGCCAGGTCGGCCGCAAACAGGCCCGCCAGGCTGTCCAGCCGGTCGGCCAGGCCCACTACCAGGCCGGGGCGGGCGGCGGGTGACGCGTCGCCCGCGAAGCGAGGCAGGTAATGCTCGAAGATGGCTTCGGCCACCGGGGCGCTCTCGCCGGCGTGCAGGGCGTAGAAACGGCCCATCTGGCCCTGTAAGGAAGTCATCTCGACCACCATGTGGGTTGCCAGGTCGGCTTTGCACAGTTCGGCCGCCCGGTGTGCGATCTGGCGCTCGGCTTCGTCCAGGCCCAACTTCTTCGATAGCTCGTCGGTCAGCAGGGTGACCCGGCGGGTTTTATCCAGCATCGAGCCGAGCTTGAACTGGAAGGTGAGCGTGTCGAGGCGGGGCAAATAATCGGCCAGGGGCTTCTTCAGGTCCTCGCGCACGAAGAAGTTGGCGTCGGCAAAGCGGGCCCGGATGACGTGTTCGTTGCCATCGGTCACTACATCCAGGTGTTGGCCGTCGCCGTTGCGCACCGCGATGAAATAGGGCAGCAGTCCGTCGCCTGAAAGCACCGGGAAGTAGCGCTGGTGTTTCTTCATCACCGAGATCAAGACCTCGCGCGGCAGCTTGAGGTATTGGGGGGCGAAAGAGCCGCGCAGGGCGGTGGGGGCCTCCACCAGGTTGGTCACCTCGGCCAGCAGGCCGGGGTCTTCGGGCAGCGCGCCCTGCACCTGGGCCGCCAAAGCCTGCACCTGGCGCTGGATTTCGGCCTTGCGCCGGGTCTCATCCAGCACAATCCCCTGAGAGGCCAGGAAGCGGTGATAGGCTTCCGGCGAATCGACCGCCTGCTCGACCGGCTGCAAGAAGCGCAGGCCGCGCGTCCGGTTGCTGCTGCGCAGCCCGGCGTACTCGAACGGCGCAACCTGCTCGCCGTACAGGGCCAGCAGCCAGCGGATGGGGCGGGAGAAGGCCACATTGCTGGCGTTCCAGCGCATCGACTTATCGAAGCGCAGCCCGGCAATCAGCCCCGGCAGGGCCTCGGCCAGCACATCGAGGGTGGGTCGCCCGGCCTGGCGCACCAGGGCGGTCACATACTGCCCGCCGTCGATCTCGCGTACCTGCAAATCGGCCAGGGCCACGCCCTTGCTGCGGGCGAAGCCCTCGGCAGCCGGGGTGGGCTGGCCGCCGGGGCCGAAGGCTCGCCCGGCCGGCGGGCCTTTGACCACCTGCTCCAGATCGGGCTGGGCGGGGGCCAGGTCGTCCACCTGTACCACCAGGCGGCGGGGCGTGCCAAGCACCTGCACCGCGCCGTGTTCCAGGCGCAGCGATTTCAGCAGCTCTGGCACGCGCTGGCGAAGCTGTTCCAGGGCGGCCTGCAGGTCGGCTACGGGCAGTTCTTCCACACCCAGTTCGAAGAGGAAGGGCGACGGACGGAGGGCCACTGAGGCCGGGTGTTGACCGGCTGCGCCGGCCTGCGGCCGGTCGCCGGGGGTCGGTCGGTCGGTCTGCGCCTCGCCCAGCCAGGGGAATTCCAACCGCTGGCGCTGTTCCAGATACACTTCGGCCACCCGGCGCGAAAGATCGCGCATGCGGCCAAACAGAGCCTGGCGCTCGGTCACGCCCACCGCGCCGCGCGTATCCAGCACGTTGAAGGTGTGCGAGCATTTGAGGATGTAATCATGGGCGGGCAGCACCAGGCCGCGCTCCAGGCAGGCCCGCGCCTCGGCCTCGTACAGATCGTACATCTGGCGCAGCCGGTCTACGTCGGCCACTTCAAAGTAATAGCGGCTGTGTTCCTGCTCGCCCTGCAGATTCACATCGCCGTCGGTGCGGGTGGGACTCCACTGGATGTCGCGGAAGCTGCTCACCCGCTGCAAGGCGATGGCAATCCGCTCCAGCCCGTAGGTGATCTCGACCGAAACCGGGTCCAACACCTGCCCGCCGGCCTGCTGGAAGTAGGTGAATTGCGTGATCTCCTGCCCATCCAGCCAGACTTCCCAGCCCAGGCCCCAGGCGCCCAGGGCCGGCGATTCCCAGTTGTCTTCCACAAAGCGGATATCGTGCTGGCGCGGGTCGATGCCCAGGGCTTCGAGCGATTGGAGATACACCTCTTGGGGGTTGCCGGGGTCGGGCTTGAGAATCACCTGAAACTGATAGTGCATCTGCATCCGGTTGGGGTTCTCGCCATAGCGCCCATCGTCGGGGCGGATGGACGGCTCGACATAGGCCACGTTCCACGGCTCTGGGCCTAATACGCGCAGGGTGGTGGCGGGGTTCATCGTCCCCGCGCCCACCTGGGTGTAATAGGGCTGCCAGATCAGGCAGCCCTGTTTGGCCCAGAAATCCTGCAAGGTCATGATAATGGATTGAAAATTCATCGGGTCAGTCATTCAGTATCTCTTCTCTATGAAAATTTTTCGGCTCTTCCGCCAAAGGCGGCAGCGCTCCACGAAAGCGTGGTGGGGCGACTGGCGAGCTTCACTTGGCGAATGGAGCTCGCCTGGGAAGATGTTTCAGCGTAGATTTTGTCACACGTGGTGCGACAAAATCTACGCAATATCTCTTTTCTAAGGCGCTTGAAGAGCGCCATGCCTGCTCCACGGCTTAATGGGGCGGTACCCTAAAGGCGGAAAATTGCTATATAGGGAGTACGGGTGGCGTAGCCATCCGCAAACCCCGCCTTCGGCGGAAGAGCCAATTTTCCACGAAAGTCTTAGATCGTCCCAGAATCGACCAGCAGGCTCAGGATCACAATCAGCGCGATCAGCAGGGTGATCCCCAACCCGATGAGCAGGGTGAGCTTGAGTTTATCACGCGGTTTCTCGCCCTGCACCTTGCCATTTTGCCCGTTGATCCACAGGCAGAAAGCCTTGCCCTGGAATTGATATTCGCCCAACCAGAAAGGCAGCAAAATGTGTTTAAAGGTCATGCCGCTCCAACTGCCGCTGCCCACCTGTAAGCCGCGCTTTTCGCGGCCCGTTTCGACCAGGCTGTACATCTGGGGGCGCAGATGGCGCATTACTTTCTCGCGCCCGATCAGCGATGCGTCGGTCAGCGAACGGTCGTACAGGATCGTCGGCCAGCCGGCCAGGTATTCGATCTGGAAGATTTCGGCCAGGGGGATCTCGAACGGGCCCAGGCGATCCAGTTCTCGGTCGGGGAAAGCCGATACGCCAGACACCAGAATGTCGTTGAAGAAGCGAGTTTCCACGCCATGCGCGGGGATCCAGCGTTTGTTGCTGCCGCTGCCCTCGGCCACCTCGCACGACCAGCGGATCTCCACCGTGCCATCGAACGTCCAGCAGGAATAATACGCCGGGCGCAGGCGCAGGGTGCTGGCCGAGCGACCCAGGCTGCCGGGCGAGAGCAGCCCCCGGCCCAGCCATTGCAGCGCCAGCCGGTTGGCGTCTTTCTCGTTGATCTGCATCACCACTACCGCCTGGGGGGGAACCAGGTCGTCGTGTTCAGGGGAATGCACCAGTTGGTTCGAGCCGCAGTAGGGGCATTGGACGGCGCTTTGGCTGGGCGGCAAGAGGCTGAGCGCGCCGCACTTTTCGCATTTGAATTCCTGCTCGGCCGTCGCCCAGCGGTTGCCCTTGTGCGTGCCGACGTAAAAATCCAGCACCTGCTCGGTCTGCTCGATGTAGCCGCCGCGGTTCTGGGCGGCGAGGCTGTGGCCGCAGTACTCGCAGACCAGCAGTTCCTGGCCCACGGCGAACGACATGCGCCCGCCGCATTTGGGGCATTGGAACACCTGCCTGTCTCCCGTCCCCCGCCCGGCGGCCGCGCCGCTGGTTGGGGGACGGCCGGCGCCCCGGCCACCGGCCGGCGCCAGGCGCGGGTCGAATTTGCCGGTCAACATCGCCAGGCCGCGCCGGGCGGCCATATTGCTGGGATCGAGGGACACGGCCCGTTCCAGATATTCGCGCTGTTCTTGGGGGTCATCCGTAGTAGCCGACAGCCATAAGTACGGGCGCGCATCGGTGTGGTTGAGCAACAAGGCCCGGTTGAGCAGCATAGCGGCCAGTTTACGCTCGCCGTTCTTAGCGGCGGTGATCCCATCGCGCACGTACTCTTCAAATTGATTTTGGCTGGCACTATAGGAGTCGCTCATATCTCAAGAGTTTAACCCCCTCTGGGCGTTCTGTCAATTAAATGCCGCCCTTCCGCCGCAGGGCAGTTCCCCACTCAACCGTGGCAGGCCCGACTGGCGAGTTTCGCTTGGCGAGCAAAGCTCGCCTGGAAAGAGGGTTCATTGTGGATTTTGTCGCACTTGGCGCGACAAAATCCACGCGAGATTTCTTTCTGAAGGCGCTCTTCAAGCGCTATGCCTGCTCCACAGTTTAATGGGGTGGTCCCCCACCGTATGCCCGAATTGCCCAAAAAAGACTATAATGAAAAGACTGGTTGGGGAGAAGGATGACTTTCAGAAACATTCCCTGGAGGCAAACAATGATTGACAAAGAAACCACCCCCTACCTGGTTGCAGTGATTGGCGCGGGACCAGCAGGCATTTATGCCGCTCGCCAGTTGGCTGGAGAGGGCGTGCAGGTTGCGCTGATCAACCGAGACATCAAACCAGGCGGCCTGGCAGAGTATGGCATTTATTACGATAAGTTCAAAATGAAAGATGGGCTGCGTAAGCAGTTCCGCCAAATTTTGAACGCACCGCAGATTCACTATTACGGCCACGTATCCGTCGGCCAGCAGGGCGATCTTACGCTGGAAAACCTGCTGGCAATGGGGTTCCAGGCTGTTTTGGTCACAGCAGGAGCGCAAGGCACAAAATGGCTGGGCCTGCCTGGCGAGCAACTGAGCGGGGTCTACCACGCCAAAGACCTGGTGTATCATTACAACAAGCTGCCGCCTTACAGCACGCGTGAATACAGGGTTGCCGGGCGGGTGGCGCTGGTGGGGGTGGGCAACGTGATGATGGATATCGCCCACTGGTGCATTCACGACCTGAAAGTGGACGAGATTGTGGCCGTGGCCCGGCGCGGCCCCGCCGAAGTCAAGTTCACCAAAAAAGAAATGGAATATGTCATCGCCAACCTGGATGTGGCTGCCCTGGACGACGAACTGAAACGCTGCGCCCCATGGATGGCCGAAGTGGGCCAGGATGTGACCACTGCCCGCGATTATATCCTCTCGGCCCTGCCCAAGGCCGAGCCGCCGGTTTCCAATACCCGCCTGCGCTTTGATTTCCTGGCGTCGCCTACCGCCATCCTGGGCAACGCCCAGGGCCAGGTGATCGGGCTGGAAGTGGAAGACACCCGCCTGGCGCTGAAAGGCGGCGACACGAAAGCCGTAGGCCTGGGGACGAAGCGGACCCTGCCGGTGGACACGGTGGTATTTTGCATCGGCGATAAGGTAGATGAAAAATTTGGGCTGCCAGTGCAGTGGAACGCATTTGTTAAGAACCCCGCCCCGGCCTACCCGGTGGATGGAATCTCCTACGAAGCCTTCAACCCGCAGACCGGCAAGCCCATCCGGGGGGTGTTTGTGGCCGGGTGGTCGCGCGAGGCCAGCAGCGGGTTGGTGGGCATAGCCCGCAAGGACGGCGAAAACGGGGCCAGGGCGGTGCTGCAATATCTGCAGTCGCTTGCGCCTGCCGCGCCCCAAGACGGGCTGGCCTGCCTGGATCAGTCTCTGGCTGACAAGATCGTCATCCGCAAAGACGACGTGGCCCGCCTGGAAGCCTTTGAGCAGGCCGAAGCGCAGCGCCTGGGCCGGGAAGAGTATAAGCTCAGGACTGACGATGAAATGCTGGCCGCCATGGAGCGGTAGGCGGTTGACCTTTTGGGCTTATATTTGGCTCTTCGGCCGAAGGTGGGGTTTGATCTATATTGGGGGGCAGGTGGCTACGCCACCGGTACCCTCCCTTAAACCGTAGAGCAGGCATGGCTTCGAGCGCCTGCAAGGAAGAGAGGCTGCGAGGATTTTGTCGCACGAAGTGCGACAAAATCCTCGATTAACCATTTTTCGACAGAGCTCGCCAGTCATTCTCACTGCCGCCGCCTGGAGCGCTATCGATCAATTGATCGGCCAACTGGCGCAGGCTGCGGATGAAAGGGTCTCGGGGCAGTTCAAAAGCGGCCAGGCGGGCGCTTGCCAGGGTAGCCACAGGCTCCGAGTGGGGCAGGATCGCGCCCACCTCGCATTCATAGCAGTGAGCCAGTTCATCCCGGGCCTGGTCGGCATCCAGGTTTGGCAGGGCGTGGTTCAGCACAATCAACAGGCGCGGCACTTGCAGCTTGCGGGCCACATCTACGCTCACCGCCACGCCCTGGTAATCGTTGGCGTCTGGGGTGAGCGTGACCAGCAGCGTATCGGCCAGGGCCAGCACCAGCAGCGTGTCTTCCGTCAGGCCGGGGGTGGTATCGACCAGCAGGTAATCCAGGTCAAAACTATCTTCAAAGCGCTGCACCGCCTGGCTGATGACCTCGGCCCCGTATGGCACGTGCAGGAATTCAATGATCTCGTCCACCGAGGCGCTGGCCGGGGCCAGCAGCAGGCAGCCGGGGGCTTCCAGCCCCACCCGGCCGCTCAGGTCGTACACGGCGTCTTCCAGCGAGCAGCGGCCCTTGAGAAACGTGTTGAGGGTACAGTCGATCTCACGCTCGGGCAGGCCAAAGAAAAGATACAGGCTGGGGGCCTGGAAGTCGGCGTCGAGCAGGCCCACCCGAAAACCGGCCTGGGCCAGCAAAGCCGCCAGGTTAGCTGTCACGGTCGAACGCCCGGCGGCGCGCCCGAACGAGTGAACTGCAATCAAATGGCTCATAGACCTTGCATCTTCAGGCTTCGCTTGGTTCGTCTGAGGCGGTATTGCGGCGCATGCGCATCCGATCGGCTTTGGCTTGCAGATCGCGGAAGAAATCGGTGTCTACGATCTCGTTGACCTGGCGGCTGCGCTTGGCTTCGTCGATCTCGATCTTGAGTTCTTCCACCTGGCGGCGCAAGTTCTGCTCTCGATGATAGACCTTGCCTACCATATAGGAGAAATTGGCCGCCAGTACGCTGATCTCGTCTTGCGCGCCGCGGCTCAGGCCCGAAAAATCCTGGTTGTAATCGCCCTCGCTCACCCGCTGGGTGGCTTCGGTGAGGCGAATCATCGGCTTGGTCAGATAATTGGCGGTGACATAGATGACCAGGAACAGGATGAGAAACGCCAGCAGCCCGGAAATCGCCATGGTGCGGTTGATGTCGCGTTCGATAGCGAGCAGCTCGCTGGCCTGGAAGTCGATTCCCACCGCTCCCACCACCTGGCCGCGCGAGTTCCTGATTGGCCCATAAGCCGAGACGTGCTGCCCCCAGGGATCTTTATAAGGGGTCATGTTGATGGTATTGGCGATGAAACCCTGCAGAATGAGGCTGTCTCGGCCGGGAGTATAGCTGTCCAGGTAGGCGCTGGCGTCCAGGGGGCGAATATCCCGATAGTTGTCGCCGATCCAGCGCACGGTGGCGGGCCGGCTGCCCGATACATAGGTATAAGTGTTATAGGCGCGGGGTTGAATCCAATAGACCTGCAGCAGCCAGGCCTGGTGCTGAAGGTAGAGCGGGTCGTGAGCCGGGGCGCCGCTTTCGTCAACCTGGGCGTTCTTAACCATGGTCTGAAAATCGTCGCCGTTGATACCCTTCAACGTGCCGCGCAGCGTGGCGTCCAGGTCATCGTGAATGCGGGCCCGGGCGGTGGTCAGGCTATATTGCCAGAACCAGTAATAGGCCAACGCAAAGGGGATGACGAACACCAGCGTAAAGCCCAGGATCAATTTGGTGCGCAGGCTGAACTTGACTTCGGCCGAGGGTCGAGGCTCTTTTTCAAGGCTCATTTCCAGCTCCTACCTTTTTTGAGGTGTTCCTGATTCTCGGGTTGAGGGCGCAGCAGGTAGTCTGAGAACCAGCCTTTATAAAGCGCCTTTTGAGCCGGGGGCAGCTCAGAAAAATACCCCAGGCGGCCGCGGCAGGTGGGCGCGCCGCAATAGCAGGTCAGGTCGAAGTCCTGCTCTGGCGTCTGGCGCGGGTAGTGACAGTACTCGGTCATGGCATAGTCGAAGGTCAGATGCTCGTCGCAAACGATTGCCCGGCGGGCGTAGAAGCAGGGGATGCCGTCGGGGTCGCTGCGCACCCCCAGGTTGGGGTCGCAGGAATGGTTCAGATACTTGGCCGGGGGGGCGGGGTCGAGGTGGCGATCCCACCCGATTTGGATCGAGTAAATGGTCTGGGCGGCGACGATGCGCCCGGTGGGGCGCAGCACCCGCTCGCCTGGCTGGAAGGCGCGCCCGGCAAACGCGCCCAACCCCAGCCGCCCGTCGACTTGCTTATAATACACATCTCCCGTCCGAACGTCCATAATCATCGCCTAAAAATTGATATTATCTAACACCGACCGACCGCGCTGGCGGCGTTTCAGGCGCCAGTTGAGCAGGCTCTCGTCGTATACCCGGCGCATCTGGTAGATGGCTGCAATCGAAGCCAGGGCGGCCAGGGCGCACAGCCCGGTATAGACCCGGTAGGCCGTCTGACCCGGCCAGCGGTGGCCGACCAGCACCACCGCGCCGGTCACCAGGCAGCCCAACACCGTGCCGACGAAATACAGGTAGCTCTCCATAAAGATGCTCACCCGACCGCGCCGCTCTTCCGGCACCAGCGATTGAAACGCTTTACGGGTTGGCTCGTCGATGGTGTACTGCGACAGGCGCATGAGCATCACCCCGCCCACCGCCCCAGCCAGCCCGGCCTGGAGCAGCATCAGCAGGCTGCCCACGAAGGTGGCCGCCGGTTTGACCAGGAACGTATTTTTAACCGTCAGCGACGAGATGATCCGGCTGGTGAACAGGGCCTGGATCAGGATCGAAAGCATGGTCAGCCCCAGGCGGTAGGATGCGTAGAAGGTCTGGTAACGGGCCGGGTCGTTGAAGCTCTGAGCCGAGACGAGCAGGAAGCGGAACTCGATCACCACATCGCAGGCCAGCAGCAGACAGGTTGAGATTGCCAGGTAGCGGAAGGCCGGCACATCGCGCACGAAGTTGAAGCCCTCGCTCAGGCTGTCGCGCATCGTTTCGTGGGCCTTACAGGTGGCGCGCAGGCGAATATGGCGGGTAGCCAGGCCAAACACCAACAGCATCAAGAAATAGAACCCGGCGCTAAACAGGAGCAGCCCCGGCGGCTGGAAAAAGGCATAGTGGGCCATCCAGGAGGGGGCGACCAGCGAAATCCCAATGCCCATCAATCGCCCCACGAAGCCCAGGCTGGTGATGAGCGGGAACAGGCGGGTGGCCTGAGCCAGGTCGAACATATCGTTTGCCAGGATCCAGAAGATCACCGGGAAGAAAACCAACTGCTGGGTCGCCACCAGGTACCACAGGCCAAACCCCAGCCAGTTGGGCGCACCGAGGGCGAACAGCAGGCGCAGCGCCAGGAAGACCAGCCCAAAGATCAGCAGCAGGCCGCGCATTAACGTTACCCGGTTGAAGCGGTCGATGATGAGTGATTGCAAGCCCATGCTGACCAGGATCAAAACGCTGTCTACCAGCCAGACCACCAGGATCCAGTCGCCGCCCACGTCGCTCAGAAAATTGCTGATCGCCGTGATCTCTGAAATCTGCTGGGCCAGAAAATTGACGATCAAAACCAGCCCCATCGTAGTCACAACCCCGGCTTCTCCGGGGCGCAAGCGCAATACACGATTGATTACCGCCATAACAGGCCCATTCCTTCAGTCGTCGATTTGCAATGCTGAGACGCCGATCCAGGGACATTAATCGAACGTTTTCCAGACTTCTTCCGAAACCCGGTACTTACGCGACGAACGACTGGAGGCCATCTGCAAATGATACACCTGGGTATCTTCAACTTCTTCAACCAGAGATCGGGTCGTCATGCGCTCCAGGAGCAGCCGGGCGGCCTCGGGGCTGCATGTGAGGAAAGCGGCCAGATCTTCCGGTTGAAACCCATGTCGCCGGACCATCCAAACCAGGAGCGAGCGCAGCTCGTCGGATACGGTGAGCAGCTCATTCATATCTACGCCGTTCGAGACTTCGAGCGCCTCGACTTCGGCCAGCATGCGGTGGAGGGCCTGGTCTTCCATGGGATTATTCCATCAATAAGTTGGCAAGTTGTTTGTACCGGGCGGTGATGGGGTGATCGGGGTACAAGAGCGAGAAAATGCCAGAACTGGCCAGCATCATCATGTCGTCAGAATGGGGCAGGATGACGGCCACGCCGCAGTTATAGATATGTTCGACCCGCTGCTTCATCTCGTTGAAGTCCCAGGCTTCAGGGGCCTTGTTGATGACCAGGTACATCGTTGGCACGCCCAGCTTGCGGGCTACATCCACCGTCACGCTGGTGCCTTGATAGTCCTGGTTATCGGGGCGCATAATCAGCACCAGCACATCCGAGATGGCAATCGAGAGCAGGGTCTCTTCGTTGATGCCGGGGTGGGTGTCGATCAGCAGATAATCCAGCTTCAGGTCTTCGACCAGGTCCTGGAAGCCGTCGTTAAGCAAGCCCACATCGTAACCTTCGCGCAGAATGCGGGCGATCTCGCCGGCCTTGATGCTGGAAGGAATCAGGTAGACTTTACCCGGAACAGGGGCTTTCAGGTTGGTGGTCACATCCATAGCGGTGTCTTTGATGGCGCACTTGCCCCACAGATAATCGTTAAGCGAGTGCTGCATGTCGTTTTCGTCCAGGCCAAACAGCACATGGATGCCGGGCGAGTTCACGTCGGTATCCACCACGCCCACGCGATAGCCGTGGGCCGCCAGCAGGGCCGCCAGGTTGGCGGTGGTATTCGATTTACCCGTGCCGCCGCGGAAGGAGTGAACAGAGATGATCTTAGACATCGTTTTCTCCTGATGAACTGCGAATACGCGCCTCCAGGGCGCTCCAAATATCGGGGTTTAGCCGGCTGCCTGCCCGGCGGCGCAGGTTGACCCGGTAGCAGGTCAGCTCGCCTTCGCCATAGCGCGACAGCCAGTGCTGCGCCGTCAGGGTTTGCAGGGCTGCATCCAGCTCGGCCGGGGCCAGGTCGTTCGCCTGGCTGCGCAGGTCGCTGTATTTCATGACCACTTCGCGCAGCATCAGGCGCATGAGGCGGCGCAAGGCGGGCGGCAGGTCGGCCAGGTCGAGCGGGCTAATGCCGTTTTCGCGCCGGCTGATCTCCAATGCTTTGCTCAAACGATCATACACCCCAGGCATACCGGCCTCCTTTCTTCAGAATAGTTCAGGCATACCGATTGGCTCTGGTTGGGGCTGGCAAATTCCGCACCAGATCACGTTATCCACCGCCAGGCCCTTGGGCGTATCATTGCCGCCCAGGAACATCGCCAGAAAAGCCGGCATGCTGAGAGCATGTTCTTTGCACACAAAACGCCCGCAAAAATAGCAGGCCGCCCGCGCCGGTTGTTCGCATTTCCAACATAACATAAGTTGGCCCCTCCAGGCGTTTTGGCTCTTCCGGCTGCGCCGGGGAAAAATCAGCCGATAGACAAGTTCCCGTCTTTGGCGGGTACCATCCCAGTACACGGTGGAACAGGCCTGGCGCTCTGCGAGCGCCTTCAAGAAGAGAGGTTGCGTGGATTGGGCCGCCCGAAGTGCGACAAAATCCACGATTAGCCTTCTTTCGGCGAAGCTTGCCAGTCGCCTCCACCACGGTTGAGGGGAGCTACCCTTTGGCGGAAGAGCCGCCATTATTTTCCAACACGGCCTGGGCAATCTGGCGCACGGTCTGCGACCATTCGTGGGCCGGGTAGCACAGACTGAACAGGTCTTTGCTGGCCAGGTCGATTAATTCGTCGTCCTGGGGCAGCACGCCTGCCACGGGGACGGCATAACTGGTTTCGGCTGCCTGGCGCAGGTGGGCGAAGTCGTAGCGTTTGAGGGCCTTGTTGATCACCAGCAGCAGGCGCGGCACGTCCAGGCCGCGGGCCACATCCACCGCCACAGCGGTGCCTTGAAAATCCTGCTGGTCGGGGCGCAGAATCAGCAGCACCAGGTCTGAAATTGCCAGCGAGAGCAGGGTTTCTTCGCCCAGGCCGGGATGGGTGTCGATGAACAGGTAATCCAGGGCCAGGGCCTTCGACAGGCGCCGCAGGCCCTCGTTCAGGCGGTTCATATCATAGCCGTCGCGCAAAATGCGGCTGATCTCCAGGCTGTTGATGCTGGAGGGGACCAACCACAGATCTTTGCCGGCCAGTTGGCGGCGTCCGGCGGCCGGGCCGGCAATGTCGCCCACCCGCACGGCTGCCTGCTCGATCTGACACTCGCCGCGCAGATATTGGTTGAGGGTGCGGCCCATCGTTTGCACATCCAGGCCGAAGGGTACGTGAATGCCAGGGCTTTGGATGTCGGCGTCGAACACGCCCACCCGCCGGCCGGCCAGCGCGGCCTGGGCAGCCAGGTTGGCGGTCAGGTTTGATTTACCCGTGCCACCGCGGAACGAATGGATCGTAACGATTTTTGCTCTCGTCATGCCACGTTCATACCTCATGTGTCGGGTCGGGCGGGTTTTGCCCGGCTGCAATCCGCTGGCCCAAAACTGCAAACACGTTGATCCCGGCCGCCGACGCTCCGGCCAGACCGTTGGCGCGCAGGCGATCTTCCAGGGCCGTCCACAGCGGGACGCGGCCTGGCGGGGCGATCTGGCGCACCGCCAGCATGGTGTACAGGCCCAGATCGCGCCGCAGGCGGTCGATGGTCTGTACCAGGCCATCGATTTCCTGCTGTACAGCCTGGCGCGTTGGGCCGGTGGGCAGGCGCTGCAGAGCAGCGCGTTGGATGCCCAGATGGGCCTGGGCGAGCAGCAGCATCTCGACCTGGGTCGCCTTGTGCGGCCCAAATGTAGCCCGCAGCGGCCCAAGCAGCTCGGGGGCGGCCTCTAAGCGGCGCACCAGGTGAGCTTCGCCCGGCGTTACCCGGTCGCCTATGCCCAGCGTTTCCTCGATCCAGCCGCGGGATTGGGCCAGGCCGAGCAGAATCAGTCCCACGATCAGCGCCATCGCCGTCAGGGCGGTCAGGCTGGCGTATAACAAGACCGGCCCGCGGGCGGTCCGATAGACCAGGGTATTGAAAGCTGCGTGCAGCAGTACAGCCGCAGCCCAACCGCCCACGCTCAGTCCCCAGCGGCGCGGCCCGGTCTGAAAGCGGGCCAACCCCAGGCTGACCCCCACCAACCCGGTCGCGCAGGCGTGGATCAGGTTGGTGGAAATTACCCGTCCGGCGGCGGCCAGCAAGCCAGAAGCGGGAGCGCCGAAGATATACTGGTAGTTTTCCACCACAGCAAACCCCACCCCGGCCGCAAACCCGTAAATAGCACCATCGACCAGGTAGCTAAAATCCGCCCGGCGCACCAGGGCGAACAGCACCCCGGCTTTCAGCGCCTCCTCCAGCGGCGGTGCCACGAAGCGGGCCACGCCGCTCCATTCGCCAAACCATCCGGTCTGATACAGGCTGGTGTTCAGAACATATGCCATTACAAAGGCAAGCGCTCCCCAGGCTACGGAGGACAGGACGGCGCTGAAGGCCCCGGTTTGATACAGGTCCAGGGCGCGAATAATAATGAGGATAGCCAGGGGTATTACCGTCGCCAAAGCGATGGCAAGCAATTGCATAGGCAAATCTTACTCGATATTAACCAGACAAGCAAGGAGGGATGAATCGAGTTAGCAGGTATCTGCAGATGCTGGCGGGTGAATTATAGCGGCAGCGTGAACGCAAACCGGCTGCCCTGGCCGCCTTCTCCCGGCTCAACCCAAATCCGGCCGCCGTGCCGCTCCACCGTCAGGCGGCAGTAGGTCAACCCCAGGCCAAAGCCGCGCCGCCGGGGGCGCTCGCCGCCGGCGACCTGGGCAAAACGCTCGAAGACGCGCTGGCGCTCGACTTCGGGGATGCCCGGCCCCTGGTCGGTCACGCTGATTTCCACTTCGCCGGGCCAGCAAATTGCGCCAATCGTCACCACGCCGCCGCTTGGCGAGTACTTCAGGGCGTTATCCACCAGGTTCGCCAGCACCCGTTCGATCTTATCCCGGTCGGCCAGCGGGCATGGCAGGTTGGGCGGCAGCGCCAGGTGAAACGCGATTCCGTCCTGGGCCAGGATCGACTGGCGGCGCGCCAGGTCGGCCGCCATCCCGGCCAGGTCCAGCGGCTCTTTGCGCAGTTCGGCCTCGCCCGTTTCCAGGCGCGAAACTTCGAGCAGCGTATCGATCAGGCGCTGCATCCGGTCGATATTCGCCTGGCCGATGCTTAGAATCTCGGCCTGGGCCTGGCGCTCCTCGGCTGGCAGGAGCATATTGAGCATGCGCCAGGCCATGGTAATCGCTCCCAGGGGGTTGCGCAGGTCGTGGATAATCAGCTCGGTGGTCTCCTGGCGCAGGCGCTGCAAATCTTCCAGGCGCTGCTTTTCGTCTTCCAGGGCCAACACCTGGCGGCTGAGGGCTTTTTGAGTCTTCTCGCCGCTCGCGCCGACTTCGGTCATGCGGCGCAGCTTGGCGCTCAATACCGTCATCAGGCTGCGGGCAATTTCAGGAAAGTTGACCACCAACTGCTCGAACCCCAGGCGGGTGACTTCCAACAGGCGTAGTTCCGTCAGGGCTGCAACCGAGGCCGAGCGGGGCTGGTTTTCCAGAATTGCCATTTCGCCAAAGACGTTGCCCGGATCGAGAATGCCCATCACCGCCGGGGAATCCAGGCTGCCCTTGAGAATTGCCACATAGCCGGCCCAGATCACGTAGAGCGAATCGCCAGTCTGGCCTTCGTGAAAAATGATCTCGCCGGGCTGGTAGCGTCGTTCGGTGGTGGTTTCGGCCAGCCGGGCCGGGTCGGCGGTGTGCAGCAGGCCAAGCATGGGCGAAAGCGGGCCGGTTTCGCGCAGATCCATGCGAGTGCGCAGCGCTTCTTGCAGGCTCTCCAATAAAGCAGGGCTGACCTGTTGCGTGGTCATGCAAACACCTCCCAATCCTGGCTCAATTATACCCAAATGTTGGGGGCGTGGGGCGGCGCGCGGCGCTGGTATCCCCCACGCCTTTCTTAAAGCCAGGTGCGACGCACGTGGTAGCTCCCCGCTCAACCACGGTGGGTGTGACTGGAGAGCTTCGCTCGCCTGGGAAGAGGGTCGATCTGGCTCTTCCGGTTTTGGCGGAAGAGTCCAAAACCCACGTAACATCTCTTATTTGATCTTTCCATCCTTCTCATCAACCCTACCGCTACCGCGGCGGCGCGAATCGATGGTAGGATATTTTGCGTGGCCCAC
>CAYQDU010000024.1:0-32763 GCA_964416275.1 uncultured Anaerolinea sp.
ATCAGGCTCTCCTGGTGAAGCCAAGAGAGTAGCGCCAAAGGCGGGAATTTTTCTACGTTTTTGGGAGAATGTGCAGCTACGCTGCACATTCTCCCAAAAATATAGCCTCTTTCCCGGCAAAGCCGGGAGAGCCGAAAGCATCTGTCCGGAAAACGTTTAGGGCGCGAACTCGATAAAACGGGGCGCAACGGTGATCACAGTATTGGTCGAAGCCGCTTCGGCCTGCGGATTGCCATCCGGCCCAATGACGGTGATGGCGCTGGGCAGGCTGGGGAGCGAGATGGTGTGTTCGGTTTTGTTGGATGACCACAACACCCAGACCCGGCGGTCGGGCAGCTTGAATTCATACCCCATCACCCCCAGGAAGCTGTCAATCTGGCGCGAGAAAACGGCCTCTCCCATCTTGTTCGCCATATAGTTGTAAGCATTGAAGGCCGGCCTGGGGGTCAGGTCGGCGTTGAACAGGCCCGAACAGCGCACGCCGAAAGCTGAATACCAGACGCTGCCTGCAAACCCTTCTGCAATCGACACCGAATAGGCCTGCACCAGGTAGTAGGCATTAGCGGCTGGCAGATCGGCCGGCGGGTTGCTCATACAAACCGGGGTCATCACGTTTGGCCCGTGGAACAGGGCCGTTTCGGTATTAATCAAGTATTTCTTCGGATAGCCGTACTGCGCCAGCACGCCGCGCAGATAATCGGCCTTGGCAATCGCCACCGGGCCGGTGGTACTGGCCGTGCTGTTCCAGTCCATATTGCTGTATAGATCAGAGCCAGTATCGTAGTAATCATAGGCATGGAAGGAAATGCCATCGAAGAACGGGCCGCCGCCGGCCGCCAGGATGCCGTTCAAGAAGCGTGATGAGGTGCAGTCGCGGCCCAGCATCGGGTGGATCGGGTCGCAGGCCAGCAGCAGGCCGCCGACCAGCACCTGGGCGTTGGCGTCGGCGGCTTTGATCCGCCCATAGGCGATCTTGAGCATCGCGCCGTAATGAGAGCCGCCGTAATACTGGGTATCGGTCGAATCGCCCCAGCAGCCCAGCAGGCCCTTAGCGTCTGGCTCATTCCATAATTCCCAATAGCGAAGGTTATAGGGCGGGGCGCTGTAGCGCCTGACCAGATCGTTCAGGAAGTTACCCAGGGCGGTAAATTTTTGCTGCGCCACGGCCCCACATGGGAAGCCCGATTTCAGCGCCCAGCCCGGCGTGCCTTCCACCACCAGGATCACCCGCAACCCCCGGCTGGAGGCGTCGATGATTTCTTGTTCGGGAAAGGCCGCCCAATTGCGCGCCCCTTCGGTCGGCTCGATGGCTGCCCAAGAAACTGGGCGGCGGGTCCAGGTCGTTCCGGCGTTGGCAATCGGGGTCAGGCCGTAAGCTTCGGTCAGTGCATCCAGGGTGGCGCCAAAAACGCTGGAACGAGGATAATTTTTGAAAACGATAGGAAGATAAACCGCCGGCTCAGCCGAGGGCGCTTCCTGCGGCTGAGGGGCGGACAGGGCCGGAGCCGCGCCCAGACTGAACAGGAGCGCCAGGATCAGGCTGATCGACATCCAGGCTGGCAATGTATGCGGGTGCAGTAAAGAGGAGCTTTGTAAAGAGATCGGTTTCATAGTTAAGGTAATCCATCCTTGGTGAAGATGTTTGATTATACAATACAAGGGCTGGGTCGATGACGTGGATCACCCTTCAAAACCGGGATTGGCGGGCGTTGAAGGCAAGGTTGCTGGCCGTCCTTCCAATTTTTGCGGGTAAAATTGATTAGATCGACAAACCTGGCGGTGCGGGTAAGCCTGTCATGCCTCTGCTGTGGCTGTCTGTGGCCTATATCTGCGGCGTGCTGCTCGAAGCGGAGCAGCCGCTTAGCCTGGGCGTATGGCTGGCGCTGGCCGGGCTGAGCCTGGCCAGCCTGGCGGTGCGCAGACTGGGCGGGGCGGCGCGCTTTTTACCGGCGCGTGGATTAGCGGCGTGGCGCGCTGGCCTGGCCGTGCTTGAGGGCGCCCGGCTGGCGGCTTTCTTCCGCTCTTTCGGCCCCTTCCTTCCCCCGCTCCATCTGCCCCTGGCTGCGCTGATCCTGGCGTTGTGCCTGGGGGCAATTCGCTGCCAGATTGCCCGTCCCAGCATCGACGCTGGTCACGTGGCGGCCTACCTGGATCAGGAAGAAACCTATGTGATCGAAGGCGTGCTGGTCGAACCACCCGACCAACGCGACACCTATACCCAGGCTCGCCTGCGGACCGAACGCCTGCGCCCATCCAGTGCCCTGCACTTCACGCTCGTGCAAGGCGATTTGCTGGCCCGCCTGCCGCCCGGCCAGGATGGACAGTATGGCGACCGGCTGCGCCTGACCGGGTGGCTGACCACCCCTTCCGAAAGCGAGACGTTTAGCTACCGCCAATACCTGGCCCGCCAGTACGTGTATGCTGCGTTCCAGTGCAGTTATCCCAGCGATGAGACGTGCGTGCAGACCCTGGGGCGCGGCCAGGGCAACCCGGTTTTTGCCCTCATTTACCGCCTGCGCCAGCAGGCAGGCCAGGCCCTGGCCCGCCTGCTGCCCGATCCGGAAGCATCGCTCTTGCAGGGCATCCTGCTTGGCCTGGATAGCCGCATCCCCACCCATGTGCAGCAGGCGTTTCAGATCACCGGCACATCGCACGTCATTGCCATCAGCGGGTTCAACTTTACCATCGTGGCCGGGCTGTTCACCCTGGCGTTTGGCAAGCTGTTGGGCCGCTGGCGGGGCATGCTGGCGGCTGTGGCCGGGATTATCCTGTACGCCGCCCTGGCCGGGGCCGGGGCGGGGGTGGTGCGAGCGGCCATCATGGGCAGCCTGGGCGTATTCGCCCGCCAGATCGGCCGCCGCCAGAATGGGCTGAACAGCTTAGCCGTTGTGGCCGCAGCAATGGCCGTCTATGACCCGTACGTGCTGTGGGATGTCAGCTTTCAGCTTTCCTTTGCCGCCACCCTGGGCCTGGTGTTATATGCCGACCCGCTGGCGGAGGGCTTTGTGAGCCTGGCCTCGCGGCGCCTGCCGCCCGCCGCAGCCCGCCGCCTGGCCGGGCCGGTGGGCGAGTATTTCCTGTTCACCCTGGCCGCCCAACTGACCACCCTGCCGCTGATCCTGTATTACTTTCAACGCCTATCGTTGATCTCGTTGATTGCTAACCCGCTGATCTTGCCCATCCAGCCGCCGATCATGTTCCTGGGTGGGCTGGCGGCCCTGCTGGGGCTGGTCTGGGAGCCGCTGGGCCAGGTGTTCGCCAACCTGACCTGGCCGTTTCTGGTCTACACCATCCGCATCGTTGAACTGCTGGCCCGCGCCCCGGCCGCCTCGTTCCTGGTGGCGCCTTTCGCCGCCTGGCTGGCGGCTGCCTTTTACGCCCTGCTGTTCGGCTGGACGGCGTTCGGAACCCGCCTGCGGGCCTGGTGGGCCGCCCGCTTTGCGAGCGATCCGCTGGCCGGGGCAGGCGCTCGCCTGGGCTGGCTGGGCGCGGCCGGGCTGGGGCTGGCGGCGCTGATCGTATGGCAGAATGCCCTGGCCCTGCCCGACGGCCGGCTGCACGTCACCCTGCTGGACGTGAGCCGCGCCGGTCGTTCGGGCGACGCGCTGCTGATCCAAACCCCCGACGGGCGCACGGTGCTGATCGACGGCGGCCCCAGCCCCAGCGCCCTGTCCGACGCTTTAGGCCGCCGCCTGCCGCTGGGCCGCCGCCGGTTAGACTGGCTGACGCTGGCCGCCTCCGGCGAAGCTCAATTGGCCGCCCTGCCCGATGTAATCGAACGCTACCCGCCCGGCCAGGTCTTGTGGGCCGGCTCGACGGTTGGCTCATACAGCGCCCGCCTGCTGCGCCAGGGCCTCAGCCAGCAGGGCGCGCCTGTCACCCTGGCCCGGCCCGGCCTGGGCCTTGACCTGGGCCGGGGAGCCGTCTTGCGAGTGCTGACGGCCAGCGGGCGCGGCGCCACTCTGCTGCTGGAATGGGAGCGCTTTCGCCTGCTCTTGCCCATCGGCCTGGATTTCGACGACCTGGAAGCTCTCAGCGCCGCCCCCGATCAAGGCCCGCTGACGGCCCTGTTGCTGGCCGAGGCGGGCTACGCGCCGCTCAACCCGCCCGAATGGATCGCCCGCTGGCGGCCCCAGGTGGTGCTGCTCAGCGTATCGCCCGGCGATTCGTCTGGCCTGCCCGCCCCCGAAACCCTGGAGGCCCTGCAAGGCTATCCGCTGCTGCGCACCGACCTTCACGGCTGGATCCGCCTCAGCACCGACGGAGCGAATCTATGGGTGGAAACCGAGAAATGACGGTTTTCTGGTATCATAAAGCCCCATCTGGGGGCCTTGTTTTAAGCTCGTCCCCAAAAATTGGGCGGAGGCATAGGTGTGTTCAACTTCTTAAAGCCGAAGCAGGATAAGTTCCTGGCTTTGATTACCGAACAGGCCGGGCTGACCCTGAGGGGGTTGGACCTGCTCAAAGAATATATGTCTACCAACAGCCCGGAGGCGGCGCAGCAGCTTTCCCTGACCGAAAAAGCGGCCGACGAGGCCCGACGCATCCTGATCGACGAACTGAACCGCACCTTTATCACCCCGATCGACCGGGAAGACATCTTTTCCCTTTCGCGCGCTATCGACGACATGGTGGATTACGCCAACACCACTGTAGACGAGATGGAAATGCTCAAGGTGCGTCCCAACACCTACATGGAGCGCATCGCCTCGCTGCTGCGCGACGCGGCTTTCGAGATCCACCTGGCTACCCAACGTCTGAAGGAACACCCCGGTGTAGCCAACGAACACGCCCAACGGGCCAAAGCCCTGGAAAATCGAGTCGAGACCGTCTACCGGGAGGCTCTGGCCGAGCTGTTCAGCGGCCCGGAGGATGTGCAGCACGTGGTCAAGATGCTCAAGAAGCGCGAAGTGCTGCGCCACCTGAGCAACGCCGCCGATAAAGGCGACGAAGCGGCCAACATCATCGCCGATATTGTGGTCAAGATGGCCTGACCTGGCCGCAGCTTATGACCTTTTCCCTGGTCCTCCTGATCCTGCTGGCTCTGGCCTTCGATTTCCTCAACGGCGTGCATGGGGCCAGCAATATCCTGGCGACGATGATGTCTTCGCGGGCTTTGCAGCCGCGTTGGGCGTTGGCGCTGACCGCCCTGGCCGAATTCAGCGGCCCGCTGTTGTTCGGCGTAGCCGTGGCCCAGGCGATTGGGAATGGCATCGTACAGGCTTCGGCCATCAACCTGGATGTGCTGCTGGCGGCCCTGCTTAGCGCAGTGGCCTGGAGTTCGCTGACCTGGTTTCTGGGCATTCCCAGCAGTTCGTCGCACGCCCTGATCGGCGGCATGGTGGGGGCGGTGATGGCCGGGGCGGGGGGCAAGGCGGTGCTGATAAACGGGCTGGGCAAGGTGATGCTGGCAATGTTCGCCTCGCCGGTGTTGGGTATGTTTGGCGGGTTCCTGTTCACCCGGCTGGTGTTCTTCCTGGCGCGCGATGCCACGCCACGCATCAACAGCTTCTTCAAGCGGGCCCAAATCTTCACCGCTACGGCCCTGGCCCTCAGCCACGGCTCGAACGACGGGCAAAAGACGATGGGCATCATCACCCTGGGGCTGCTGATCAACGGCAACCTGGACAGTTTTAGCGTGCCTGGATGGGTGATTCTCATCAGCGCGGCCGGGATCGCCGCCGGGGCGGCCCTGGGCGGCTACCGCCTGATCCGCACCCTGGGAGCCAAGTTCTACCGCATCCGCCCGGTGGATGGGTTCAGCGCCCAGGCCACGGCGGCCCTGGTGGTGCTGCTTTCGTCGCTGGCGGGTGGGCCGGTCAGCACCACTCAGGTAGCCAGTTCGGCCATTATGGGGGTGGGCGCCGCCGAGCGGCTGAACAAAGTGCGCTGGCAGGTGGCGGGGGATATGGCCACCGCCTGGCTGGTCACCATCCCTATCAATGGCCTGCTGGCGGCCGGCATTTATGGGATATTGACTCTACGGTAGCGCTCTACGAAACCGTGGAACAGGCATAGCCCTCTTCGAGCGCCCTCAAAAAGAGATGTTACGCGGATTTTGTCGCACAAAGTGCGACGAAATCCGCGATTAATCATCTTTCCTGGCGAGCGAAGCTTGCCAGTCATCTTCAACACAGTTAAGTGGGGAGCTGCCCGAATCTGCTCTAGAGCAGATTCAGCTTCATTTCCGCGCTTCACGCAGTTGTTGGAACAACTGGCGTTCATGTTCGTTCAGGTCCTTGGGAAGCTGCACCTGCGCCGTGGCGTACAGGTTGCCGCGCTCTTGCGGGCTGCGCAGCCGGGGCATGCCCAGCCCACGCAGGCGGAAGACCTTGCCGTTAGGCGTTTCTGGAGGGATGGTCAGCTCTACCGGGCGATCAAGGGTTGGCACCTGCACCGTTCCGCCCAACAGGGCGGTATATAGATCGACCGGCACGTTCACTTTCAGATCGTCGCCGTCGCGGGTAAAGGTGGGGTGCGGCAAGACTTCGATCTTGAGGTATAGATCGCCGCTCTGCCCACCGCTGGTTTGAGCCTGCCCGCTCAGACGCACCTTCGAGCCAGACTTGACCCCCGGCGGGATTTTCGCCTCGATGCGCCGTCCGTCTTCATAGTGCAGGCTGCGCGTCGTGCCGTGGAAGGCTTCTTCCAGGCTGATCTCGACCGGGTGCTCGGCGTCCAGGCTGCGAGCCGGCTGCGGCGCGCTGCGCTCGCGCCCGGCGGCGCGCCCGCCCAGGCCGCCGAACAGGGCCTCGAAGAAATCTGAAAAACCGCCCAGGCCGCCGCCGGCGCCGCTAAACCCACCGCCGAACATCTGCTCCAGTTCCTCGGGGGTGACGGTGCGAGTATAGCCGCCCGGCTGCCCGCGCCCGGCCCACTGGGTCCAATCGAAGTCTTGCGGCTGGCCGCCGCGGCGCGTATAGTCTTGCCACTGGGCTCCGAACTGATCGTATTTCTTGCGCTTATCGGGGTCCGATAGGGCTTCGTAGGCCTCATTAATCTCCTTGAACTTTTCTTCGGCCGTTTTATCGCCCGGATTCATATCTGGGTGATGCTTGCGGGCCAGCTTGCGATAAGCCTTCTTGATTTCGTCCTGGGTGGCGGTCTTACTCACTCCCAGGGTCTGGTAATAATCCTTATATTCCATACGCGCCGACTCCTCAGCCTTGCTTATACCCGTCTTTGGTTAGAATCCTATCGGAGAAAGGTTAATCCAACGTAAGAAAACGGAGCGACTTTCCCATTTCCCCATCCGTCCAACACAGCGTTAACACAGCGCCTATATATTTCAAATCTTTCGCATCTATAATCTACGGTGATGGGCATAACTGGCGAGCTTCGCCGAAAGAGGGTTCAGTGTGGATTTTGTCGTACTTTGGGCGACAACATCCACGTCACATCTTTTATGAAGGCGCTCACTACCCCTTGGCTTTTTTGAGGAGGTTTTTTGATTAATTCACAAGCTCGAAGAACACCATGCCTGCTTCACGGTTTAATGGGGTAATCGCGCTGCGCTGGAAGATCGATCTTTATTTACTGGCTTAAAGGAGAAACCATTTTATGAATCTGGATCAGTATACTCAAAAATCTCAAGAGGCGATCCTGGGCGCTCAACGCATTGCCCAGGAAAACAACCACCAGACCATCGAACCGGCTCACCTGCTGCTGGCGCTGCTGCGCCAGGAAGACGGAGTGGTTCCAGCGTTGGTGACCAGGGTAGCCGGAAGCGTGCTGGCCCTGCGCGACGATGTGCAGCGCGACCTGGAAAACCGGCCCAAAGTATACGGCGGTAACACCGAGGTGGGCCTCTCCCGCCCGGCGGCGGATGTGCTGGCTGGCGCCGAGCGCTACGCCAAAGGCATGCAGGACGAATACGTCTCGACCGAGCATATCCTGCTGGCCCTGACCGACAGCCTCGAAAACAAGCGCCTGGGGCAATATGGCCTGACCAAAGACGCCATCCTCAAAGCCCTGGCTTCGATTCGCGGCGCACAGCGGGTCACCTCACAAAACCCGGAAGGCACCTACCAGGCCCTGGAAAAATTCGGGCGCGACCTGACCGCCGCCGCCCGCCAGGGCAAGATGGACCCGGTGATCGGCCGGGACGAGGAAATCCGCCGGGTGGTGCAGATCCTTTCCCGGCGCACCAAGAACAACCCGGCCCTGATCGGCGATCCCGGCGTGGGCAAGACCGCCATCGTCGAGGGGCTGGCCCAACGCATGGTCAACGGCGACGTGCCGGAGGGCCTCAAGCGCAAGCGCCTGGTGCAGCTCGACATGGGCGCCCTGGTGGCGGGGGCCAAATACCGCGGCGAGTTCGAAGAGCGTCTGAAAGCCGTGTTGCAAGAGATCACCAGCAGCTCTGGCGACATCATTCTATTTATTGACGAGATGCACACCGTGGTGGGGGCCGGGGCGGCCGAAGGAGCCATGGACGCCTCCAACATGCTCAAACCCATGCTGGCCCGCGGCGAGCTGCACATGATCGGCGCAACCACGCTCGACGAATACCGCAAATATGTAGAGAAAGACCCGGCCCTGGAGCGCCGCTTCCAGCCGGTGTTCGTCGATGAGCCGAGCGTGGAGGAAACCATCAGCATCCTGCGCGGGCTGAAAGAGCGTTACGAGGTGCATCACGGTGTGCGCATCACCGACCCGGCCGTGATCGCCGCCGCCACGCTCTCCAACCGCTACATTACCGACCGCCACCTGCCCGATAAGGCCATCGACCTGATCGACGAGGCCGCCGCCCGCTTGCGCACCGAAATCGACTCGAAGCCGCAGGCCCTGGACGAGGTGGACCGGGCTATTTTGCAGCTCGAAATCGAGCGCACCGCCCTGCAGCGAGAGAAAGACAAAGCCTCCAAAGAGCGCCTGGACCGGCTGGAGAAAGAACTGGCCGACCTGCGCGAGCAGGCCAACCAGCTTCACGCCCGCTGGCAGACCGAGAAGGAAGCCATCTCTGGGGTGCAGGGCATCAAAGAGAAGATCGAGCAGGCCCGCACCGGGTTGGAGCGGGCCGAGCGCCAGAACGACCTGGCCGCCGCCGGACGCATCCGCTATGGCGAACTGCGCGACCTGGAAAGCCAGTTGGCCCAGGCCGAGCAGCGCATGAAGACCCTTCAACAAGACGGGGCCATGCTCAAAGAAGAGGTGGATGCCGAGGAGATCGCCCAGGTAGTGGCGCGCTGGACGGGCATTCCCGTCTCACGCCTGCTGGAGGGCGAGATGCAAAAGCTGGTTCACATCGAGGAGCGCCTGCGCCAGCGGGTGGTGGGCCAGGAGGATGGGCTGCGGGTGGTGGCGAACGCCGTGCGCCGCTCGCGGGCCGGGCTGCAAGACCCCAACCGGCCCATCGGCACGTTCATCTTCCTTGGCCCCACCGGGGTGGGTAAGACCGAGCTGGCTCGCGCCCTGGCCGAATTCCTGTTCGACGACGAGCGGGCGATGGTGCGGATCGACATGAGTGAGTATCAGGAGAAGCACACTGTCTCGCGCCTGGTGGGCGCGCCGCCCGGCTACGTGGGCTACGAGGAGGGCGGGCAGCTCACCGAGGCAGTGCGCCGCCGCCCGTACAGCGTGGTGCTGTTCGACGAGATCGAGAAGGCCCACAGCGAGGTATTCAACGTACTGCTGCAAATGCTCGACGATGGCCGCCTGACCGACGGCCAGGGCCGCACGGTGGATTTCCGCAATACGGTCATCATCATGACCTCCAACCTGGGCAACGAACTATGGCTGGGCGGGCGCGGCGATGACCAAGAGGTGAACCGGGATAGGGTGGTGCGAATATTGCAGGCCCATTTCCGGCCCGAATTCCTCAACCGCGTCGACGAGATTGTGGTCTTCCACCCGCTCTCGCGTCAAAGCATTGCCCAGATCGTAGACATTCAGATGCGCCGGGTAGCCCAACTGCTCAAGGAGCGTGGCTACACCCTGGAGATGACCGGGGCGGCCTGTGCGTATCTGGCGGATGTGGGCTATGACCCCGACTTCGGCGCTCGCCCGCTCAAGCGGGCCATCCAGCGCGAGCTGCAAGACCCGCTGGCCCTCAAAATCCTGTCCGGCGAGTTCCACGAAGGCGACGTAATTCGGGCCGACCGCGGCCCGGATGGGCTGACCTTTACGCCCGTGGTCGCGGCCGGGTAGCTCCCCACTCAACCGTGGTGGGGGTGACTGGCGAGCTTCGCTCGCCAGGAAAAAGATATTGCGTGAATTTTATCGCCCGAAGTGCGACAAAATCCACGCAATATCTTTTTTGAAGGCGCTCAAAGAACGTCACACCTGTAGACCTCTCTTCAGGCGGGTGGCGTCCTCCCGATTAGTGAAGCGGGGCTGCGCCCGCAATTTCGCGCAGTGCGGCTCCGAATTAATCCAATTCTAACCATATTTATCCGTAATTAACGGGATAATCGCCTCGGCTTAGCTGCCGGTCAACTTGCTCGCCTCGCTGCCCTCTCCACCGTTTTGTGGGTCTTCCGACTTCGCCGGGAAAATTTCTAGCCCTGGAGGTTGGCGAGTGGCGCAGCCACCCGCCCCCATAGATAGATCAAACCCCGCCTTCGGCGGAAGAACCCGTTTTGTTTGAGGAGAACTGCCCGTGGCCCACGATCCCATGCCTCATATTCCCAATCCGCAAGACATCGAAGACGCCGGGCGTTATTTCCGATATATGTCGGAATTCGTCGGTTTCGGCGCCGAAGACGCCCAGGCCATCCGCAAGTCGGCCCTGATTATCGAGAAATACTTGCCCACCATCATCGGGCGCTTCTACACCAACCTGCTGCAATACCCGCCTACCCGCAAGTTTTTCGTCAAGAAAGACGGCCGGGTAGACCAGGCCTACCTGGAACTGCGCATGTACCACCAGGCCAACTTCTGGCGGCGCACCGCCGGAGGCGTTTATGACGACGATTACGCCCACTTCGTCGATTACGTGGGCCGGGCGCATACCTCGCACGGGGCCGACCCGCGCCTGTATATCGCCGAGCGCTACGTGATCGGTATGGTGGGCTTCGTCCAGCACGCTATCGTCGACGCTTTGCAGCGCGAGCTGCACGATTACGACCCGCAGACCGAGATGGCGGCCGTCAAAGCCTGGAA
This sequence comes from uncultured Anaerolinea sp., assembly GCA_964416275.1. GTDB lineage: Bacteria > Chloroflexota > Anaerolineae > Anaerolineales > UBA4823 > RBG-16-57-11. Next base: position 11,104 of record CAYQDU010000024.1, read on the forward strand.
TAAGCTGTGTATGGTGATCCTGGAGATGCTCTCGCGCGCTTATGGCGGCGAGCGGGAAGCCGAAAGCTACGAGGGCCTGATCGCGGTCGATCCGCAGGCGGTGCATAACCTGTCGGTGCAGTCGTATGAGAAAAGCCTGGGCATCGGACGGGTGGAAATCCGTGAAGTGATCGTGGCCCAGGCGGACGAAATTCCCGAAGGCGAGCGTAAGCTGGTGGAGGTGGCGGGCATGTCCATCGGCGTATTCCACCACAAAGGCGGGTGGTACGCCCTGCGCAACTACTGCCTGCACCGGGGCGGCCCGGTAGCCACCGGGCGGCTGATCGACGATAACATCGTCTGTCCCTGGCACGGCTATACTTACAACGTGACCAACGGCTGCCTGCTGCTCGATCCCAGCGCCAGGCTCGACACTTACCCGGTGACGGTGCGCAGCGGGCAGGTCTGGCTGCGCGTGCCAGTGCGGACCGAAATTCCAGAGCCGTTCGAGGCCAGCGCCTTTGGCGAAGCGGTGAAAGCCGTGGCGGCCGCGGTGGCAACCACCGCCGAGGCCAACCCTGAAACGCCCGCCGCGGCGGCGTCCAACCAGTTCCGCCTGGCCGATACGCCGCCGGGACACATCCGCCTGGTGCAGGTGGCCGGGCAGCGGGTGGCGGTCTATAACCTGGGCGGGCAGTACTACGCCACTGCCGATGAATGCACCCACGCCGGCGGGCCGCTCAGCGAGGGCAAATTGAAGGACAAAGACGTGATCTGTCCCTGGCACGGCTCATGCTTCGATGTGACCAATGGGGCCGTCACCTGCGGGCCAGCCGACGAGCCGCTCAAGACCTATGCCGTCATCATCGAGGGGGAGATAGGGAAAGTGGTCGAGCGCTAATCGCCCGGGGTGAGTTCCACCGCCGGGCGCGGCGCTCTGCGCCAGAAATATGCCCAATACATCCAGGTGGACAGGGTATACAGCAGAATCGTCCCCAGGAAGGCCATCCCGAAGCCATAGTTCACCTGCAGCCAGCCGCTGACCATCGGGCTGAAAGCCCAGCCAAAATTCCACGACATGCTCACCAGGCTGGCGACCATGGCTCGCGCCGTGGGATCGACGTGTTCCATCACGTAAGTCTGGTAGACCGGGCCGCTCATGTTCATCAGCGCCAGGCGCACGTAATACGCCGCCGCGCTCAGCCAGAACCAGGGCGCGAAGCCCAGCAGGATCAGGAATGGGATGGATAGCGCCTGGGTGACGACAACCAGTTGAATCTTGCCCATCCGCTCGGCCAGGGGCGGGGCAATCAGCAGGCCCACGCCCATCGCCAGCGATCCCCAGGCGAACAGCGCCCCAATCACCGGGTCGGGCTGGTGATACACCTGGCGGAAAAACACGTTCATGAAGGGCATAATCAGTCCGGCCCCAATCGAGGTAATCAGCATGGGCAGGATCAGCTTGCTGAGCAGGGCCGGGTGTTGGGCGGCGTAGCTGATGGGGGCAAACACCGAGCGCTCGCCCCGGCTGAGGCGCGGGGTGCGCAGGAACAGCAGCGGCAGCAGCCCGGCCCCCGAGGCCAACCCGGCCGCCAGCAGGGCCGCACCATAGGCCAGGCTGCTGGTGGGCGCGGCGTTGAGCGACCCGGCCAGCGCGCCGGGCAAATACCCGCCGATCCAGTTGCCCACCGAAGCCGCCACCATTTGCAGGCCCGAATTGAAGCTGAACAGATAGGTGCGCTCTCGCTCGGCGCTGTTCTCCATCAGGAACGGGCCCATCGTCACCCCCGATAGGCTTTGCGAGACGCCGAACAGCACGTTGGCGATATAGAACATCACCGCCCCCGGCCAGAAATACATAAGCAAAATCGACAGGCTGGTAACCGCCCCGGCCAGGATCAGCGAACGCTTGCGGCCCAACGGATCGGCCAGGTAGCCCATCGGCAGGGCGGCCAGCAGAGCCGTCAGGCTGCTGGTGGTCACCAGGCGGCCCAGCAGAGCTTCGTCGTAACCCAGGCTGAGGACGTAGAAATTGAACAGCAGCCGGTAGACACCCATCGCCGCGCCGGTGAGGATGATATACACCAGGTACAGGCGGGCGTTGGGCTGAAAAGCCCGCACCTGGAGAGCGTAATCAGCCAGAAATTTTGCAACCGGGTTCTGGCGTAAGCGTTTCATACCTGGCCGGTGGTTTGAGCGTTCAGAAAATCATCCAGCAGCTCCCCCATTGCCTGGATGGCTTCGCGGCGGGCCATATAGCGGTTATTTTCGTCTTTGACCTTTTCCAGCAAGATGTAAACCAACCCGGCCATGCGCAGCGCGTTGAGATGATGGGTCACGGTAGGCGGGCGCAGGCGCAGGCGGCGGGCCAACTCGGCCGGGGTCAGCGGCTCTTGAGCCAGGTAATGCAGAATGCGCAGCCGGGTAGGATCGGCCAGGGCTTTCAGGACTTGCAGCAGCATGTCCGGCACGGTATCGCCGGGGACAAGCGAGGCATCCAGCGGGCGGGCGCCAAAAGTCATAAATAACTGGCGTGGGGCCGGGTAACCGAAGAAGATCAGCGGCGTGGCCCAGAACGAAGGCGCCAGGATAATTCGCTCCTGCTCATTGATCTCCTGAATCTCAAGACCCTGCGAGAGATGCTCCACCAGTTCCAGCGCGGAGAGGTGGGCGGCCTGCTCCTGAGCCTGGGCCAGGGCATCCTGCAGCACCGGCAGGATGCGCGCCTCTTCCTCGGCAAAGAAGTTTTGATGGTAGCTTTGCAACGCCTGGAGATAACGCTCGCCAAAGAGGCGCGAATTGGCCCAGGCGTCTAACACCTGGGCCAATTTCCCCATGGGGGCTAAGGCGCGCCCTTCAGGCACGCTGCGGAGATGTTCCAGGTCGGCCTCGTTCCACGCGCCGCGCTCGGCCACTTCATGCAGCAGCGGCAGATACGATTTGACAGTCTTAGAATTGGCCGTTAAAACCCGCAGCCGCTGCTCGGCCGGAATCTGGCGCAAGGCCCATAGGGCGCTGGCGCTGTCTTTCGGGGCCGGCAAACCCATCAGCCAGGTAGTGGGGACGGGCAGGATCAGATCGGCTTCTTCCAGCGTCTTGCGGTCGTCGGCTGGCAGGCGCGAACGCACCCCTGCGGCCCAGTTGGGCCGCAGACCAAACTCTTCGGGGCGGTGCAGCACGTGCAGACTGATGAACAGATCGTAGGCCGCGCCGAGATCCCAGGCTAACACGGGAGCACCTTTCAAAGCGCCAGTTGGCGCGCTCGGAGAGGGTGGTTCGAGGTCGGCCTGGTTCATGCTTCGCACGCGGCCTGGTCGGCCGGGTTGGGCAGGCTTTTCAAGTGGCTGCCCAGGGCAATCAACGCGTCGCCCAGGCGATTCATCGTTTTATCTTTCCAGGTCGGGTACTGCCCAAACGGCGCGATCTGAATATCGTGGGCGCTGGCTTGCAGGTCACGAATATGCGCATGTACCAGGTAAGTATTGGTCAAATAATTTTGCATTTTACACCTCGCTTTGCCATTAGATATACTTCTAAGTTAGACGTATATCTAATTAGATGATAATCTAACTTTCGAGGTTTGTCAACCCTGCCCGGCAGCGTAAATTGTGAATTAAATTCCCCCATATCTAGGGGTGGTCTGCACCGGGCGCCGCGCCAAATTTTCACAAAACTGTGGATAAGTCGCGAAAAACTGTGGATAAGTGGATTAAATTGGGGAAAACAGACCTTTTGTTCCTGTTTTTGGCGCGCCTGCGCCCCCCATATATGGGGGGTATACCAGGCCCGTCCCCATATCTTTTTTGCAAGGTGTGGGTATGGAGAAAAGGGCGCAAGTTCCCTTTTTCCCTCACAGCGCTGCGGTGGATAACGTTTCAGCCGCCTGCCCCACATCTGCTCGCAAGCCAGGGTAAGAGGCTATATATCGGTAGATTCTTATTTTTCCTCACCCTTATCCACATATCCACAGGCCCTACTAAGACTACGATGATTCAAATAAAGAAATATATGGGGATGAATCTGGAAAAGATGCCCTATATTTCTCAGGCAAGCTGAGAAATTTGTCCTTTTCGTTAAGAACCGGTTTTGGAATAATAAAGGCAGATCACAGGTTGGCAGGAGGAGAACGGATGCAGACAGATACCGCTTTACGAGTGCGCTTTTGGGGCGTGCGGGGCAGCTACCCGACCCCTGGCCCGCATACTGTGCGCGTGGGAGGCAATACGGCTTGTGTGGAAATCCGGGCTGGCGAACAGACCCTTCTGTTGGATGCCGGTACGGGGATTATCGCCGCGGGCGAGGCGCTGATCCGGGCAGCAGCCGGGGCGCAGCGCCCGATCCAGGCCACGCTGCTGTTCAGCCACCTGCACCACGATCACACCCAGGGCTTTCCCTTTTTTGCACCGGCCTTTATCCCCTCCACCCGTCTGCACATCTTTGGCCCGCGCGCCTTTACCCGCGATCTGGAACAGGTTCTATCGCAGAACATGCTCCCACCGGTCTTCCCGGTCACGCTGCAAGATATGAACGCCTCAAAAGAAATCCACAGCCTGGGCGAGGCGCAATGCCTGCTGCTGCCCGGAGCAGGCATTGCGCCTCAGATCGTCTCATCCGCAGCCTGCCCGGCGGCGCTTCCGGCCGAGATGGTGGTCGTCCGGGCTTTGCACTCGCCCGCTCATCCGGGCGGCGTGATGGTCTATCGCATCGAGTGGCAGGGACAGGCGGTGGTGTACGCCACCGACACCGAAGGCTACGCCAATACCGACCGCCGGCTGGCAAACTTCGCCCGGGGGGCTGATCTGCTGATCCACGACGCCCAATATACGGAGGCGCATTATCTGGGGCAGGGCGCCGGGCAGCGCTCGACCCAGGGCTGGGGGCATTCGACCCCGGCTATGGCCTGCGATGTGGCCCAGGCGGCCGGGGTCAGGCGATTGGCCCTGTTCCATTTCGACCCGACCTATGTGGATGCGGCGGTAGAGCGTATCGAGAGCGAGGCCCGGCGCAGTTTTCCCGGCGCGTTCGCAGCCCGCGAAGGGCTGGAAATCGACCTGAGCGCGCCGCTCAGCGCCATACATCTAACGCCAGGGGTAGGATATAATCAATCTATCCGCCCGACGGCCAATCTGCCTCATCCAATGTAATTCGCAGCCGGAAGCGCCCGAGGGAGGTGGAGAATGGCTGTCATGAACATGTGCGATATTACCGGCATCGACTTGTTCCAGGGATTGACCCAGGCGCAGTTGGCCCAGGTGTCCAGCCGCCTGTACAGCCGCCTGTATCCGGCCGGCAGCAGCATTATCACCGCCGACCAGCCGGGCGAGGTGGTGTATATCATTCGCAGCGGCACGCTCAAGATTCACATCGAGCAGGCCGATGGGGCCGACGTGATCCTGGCGCTCCTGGGGCCGGGCGACATTGTGGGCGAGATGAGCCTGATCGACAGCGCCGGGCGCTCGGCCAGCGTGGTGACTCTGGAAGACAGCCAGTTGATCTGGATGGGCGGAGAGACGTTCCAGGAACTGCTGTACCATATCCCTGCCTTTGCCCAAAACCTGGTGCGCATCCTATCGGCCCGGGTGCGCCTGGCGAACGAACTGATCCAGGCCCTGGCTACCCTGGACGTAAACGGACGGGTGGCCCGCCAGATGCTGGCCTTCGCTGAAAAATATGGTCAACCCCACAGCAACGGCGGCGTGCTGATCCCGATCCGCCTGACCCAGGGCGACATCGCCGATTTGGTGGGTGCATCGCGCAAACGGGTCAACCAGGCTATGGTGTTCTTCAAACAGCGGGGCTACGTGACTGTAGACGACAAGGGGCGCATCACCGTCCAGGATCGCCGGGCCCTGGCAGACCTGTGTCGATAAAGAAATCGGGCCGTAAAACGGCCCGATTTCTTTATCGACACGCTCAGGACCGCATCTCCTCGCGCACTTTCTGATACAACACTTCGGCTTTCAGCTCACTCAGGGTGTAGCACGGGCCTTTGAGGTGGTCGGCCAGGCTTTGGGCCAGGCCCTGGTCGAAGGCGGCGTGTTCCATGTTGATTACCACGCAGCGGATGTCGTCGTTCGCAATCTGGTCGGCCAGGCGGTTCGATTCATCCTGCGGCGGCAGGCTGCTGATGGCGACGTTTCCGGCCCCATCGGTCAGCAGGATCATGAGCGGATTTACGTCGGGATGCAGCAGGCGCTCGCGGCGGATGATCTCGTGGGCCATGAACAGCCCGGCTGAGAGCGGCGTTTTGCCGCCGACGGGGATGTCGGCCAAAGCCCGCTGCGCCAGTTGGATCGAATTCGTGGGCGGCAGGATCAGGGTGGCCCGGTTTTTCTGAAACACCACCAGTCCCACCCGGTCGCGGCGTTGGTAGGCGTCGGTCAGCAGCGAAAGGATTGCGCCTTTGGTGGCCGCCATGCGCTCGGCTACCGCCATCGACCAGGAGGCGTCGACCACAAACAGCACCAGGTTGGCGGCCTTTTTGACCCGGACCTTGCGCTGCAAATCGCTCTTGCGAATGGCAAACGCCACTCGCTTGCGCTGCTCGCTGCGCCGGGTTTGGAACGGCGCAGCGGCGCGCAGGGTGGCGTCGAAGGCGACATCATCGGTTTTGCCATTGGCCGGCCGTGATTGAATATAACGGCCGCGCTTTCGGTCGGTGCGGGTGCGTGAACGCCGCCCGCCATACCGCCGGGTAATCCGGTCAATCGGGTTTTGCAGCTTGCGGGGCAGAAACGTAGCCCCAACCTTGACCTTTTCGCCGCCCTCCCACCAGTTGGCGCTCATTGAATCGAACACGTTCTGTGGAGCCGGTTCGGTGGAAGGGCGGGCGGTTTCGTCGGCTTCTTTCAGCTCAGTAGCGACCGCTTTTTTTTTTCTTGCGAGGCCTCATCCCGCGGGGTGGGGTCTGGCTCGCCTTCGCTGGACTGCGCTCCGGCCAACTGTTCGATGCGCTCCTGCAGGTCTTCCATGCTCATCTCGGCCTGGTGGAAGGGGCCGCGCTTGATGCGATGCGGCAGGGCCAATTCGGCCGCCAGGGCGATGTCGCGCTCGGTAATTGCCTCCCGGCCCTCGAAGGCTGCGTGGGCGCGGGCGGTCTTGAGGATCACCAGGTCGGCCCGGTGACCGTCTACATTCAGGGCCGCGGTGAGCGAAGCGATTGCTACCAGGTCGCGCGTGGTGTGGGTCACGTGGCTGAGCTGCAGGCGGGCCTGCTCGATCTGGCGGGAAACCTCGGCCTCGCGCCCCATCCATCCTTCCTGAAAATCTTCCGGGTCGGCTTCGAAGCTCAGGTTGCGCTGCATAATCAGCACCCGCTCGCGGGCGTCGCGGATACCGTGAATCTCCACCGACAGGGCAAAGCGATCCAACAACTGCGGGCGCAGATCGCCTTCTTCGGGGTTCATCGTGCCGACCAGGATAAAGCGGGCCGGGTGGGCAAACGAGATGCCCTCCCGTTCGACGATGTTGACGCCCATGGCCGCCGAATCGAGCAGCAGATCGACCACGTGGTCGTCGAGCAAGTTGACTTCGTCGATGTACAGCAGGCCGCGGTTGGCCGCCGCCAGCACACCCGGCTCGAAGTGGCGCTTGCCTTCCTGGATGGCTTTCTCGATATCGAGCGTGCCAACCACCCGGTCTTCGGTGGCGCTCACCGGCAGGTCCACAAAGCGGATGCGGCGCTGTTCCACCACCAGGTCATTCCCGGCGGCTTTTTGTTCTTTGACCCAGTCGGACCAGGTGTTGGGCGCGTCGGGGTCGTCGTTGAATGGCGAGTCAACAAAGACCTTAATCTGAGGCAGCAGGGCAGCCATCGCCCGGGCCGCAGTCGACTTGGCTGTGCCGCGCTCGCCGCGGATCAACACCCCGCCGATGCGCGGATCGACCGCGTTCAGCACCAGGGCCCGCTTCATGCGTTCCTGTCCGACGATGGCAGTAAATGGGAAAATCGGTCGCATTGAAAGTCCTCTTTTCAGCAGTTCGCGCTTCGGGCGCGCGACATCCAACGAATTGTAATCTTATCCTAAAGGTTGTCAAGTTCACCTTTCACCTTTATAATTGGTATTCTAAACACTTTTCTACCGGAGCCTAGTAAGATTATGGAGAAGAATGGCGCCCTGTTCGGGCAAGAGGCTGAGGCTTTTGACGCGCAGAACATGCAGGCTCTGCTGGATGAAAACCTCAACCTGGATTTTCCTACCCAAGGTGAGATTCGCCCCGGGTTCATTGCAACCATCCGCGATAACGAGATTCTGGTCAGCATCGGCACCAAGTCAGAGGGCGTAATCTCTGGCAAAGAGCTGGAGCAGATCCCGGCGGAGGTCCGCTCAACCTTCCAGGTTGGCCTGGAAATTCCGGTCTTTGTGATTGCCCCTGAAGACCAGAATGGTAACGTTGTGCTGTCCTATCTGCGCGCCCGCGAAGAGCAGGACTGGGACGACGTGGAAGCCCTGTTGACTTCGGGCGAGTCGTACGACAGCAAGGTGGTCGGCTATAACAAAGGCGGCCTGATCGTCCCGATTGGGCAACTGCGCGGCTTTGTGCCGGCTTCGCAGGTCAGCTTGCTGCGCCGTCCATCGAGCAGTGAGAATGCCGAGCAGAAATATGCTCGCATGATCGGCGAGCCGATGCGGGTGCGGGTGATCGAGGTCGACCGCTCTCGCCGCCGCCTGATCCTCTCGGAGCGCTCAGCCTTGCAAGAGACCCGTGAAACCCTCAAAGACCGTCTGCTGGATGGCCTGTCGGAGGGCGATGTCCGGGTAGGGCGCGTCACTTCTCTAGCCGATTTTGGCGCCTTTGTCAACATCGACGGGGCCGACGGCTTGGTGCACCTGTCGGAGATTTCCTGGGAGCGCATTCAGCACCCCAACGAAGTGCTGAAAGTGGGCGAGGAAGTCAAGGTGCGGGTCATCAGTGTAGACCGCGAGCGGAAGCGCATTGGCCTGTCGATTCGCCAGCTGCAGCAAGACCCCTGGCTGCGCAAAGTGGGCGAGCTGAAGGAAGGCATGCTGATCCAGGGCGTCATCACCCACCTGACCAAGTTTGGCGCCTTTGCCCGCATTGGCGACGACCTGGAAGGCCTGATCCACGTCTCGGAACTGAGCGAGCAGCGCATCGGCCACCCGAAGGAAGTGGTGAAGGAAGGCGATAGCCTTACCCTGCGGGTCATCAAGATCGACCCCGAACGCCGCCGCATCGGCCTGAGCCGCCGCAAAGTCGACTCGCCCGCCTACGCCGACCTGGACTGGAAGATGGCCCTGTCGGACGAAGTGGACCAGGGCGAACCCAGCGACGAACCGGCCGGCGAATCGGCCTGATTAAACCTCTGAAACAAAACGGGCGGCCGCAGGCCGCCCGTTTTGTTTCAGAGGCGCAGTTCTTTACGCATCAGCCAATCGTGCTGTACGTCCTCGCCCAGTTGAAAATCCTGGCGGCCGGCTTCTGTGAAGCCCCATTTCTTATAGAAAGCGATGGCGCGCGGGTTTTCCTCCCACACGTCCAGCCAGACCACGTCGCAGCCCTGGCGGGCGGCCTCGTCCAGGCAGGCCTGCATCAGATAGGCCCCCACGCCCCGCCCAATATACTCTCTAATGGAATAGAAGCGCACAATCTCAATCGGGCGCTGCCCGCCGATGCAGGCTGGGGCCGGGCCGCTGTGCAGCCGGGCGTAGCCCACTGGCTGCCCCTGGCTTTCCACAATCAGAAACCGGCCGTGTGGGTCGGCCAGCTCGGCGGCCTGTTTTTGGGGGCTAAACGAAGCCTCCAAATAGATAGCCATGTTTTCGGGCGTGTTGTCCTTGGCGAAAGTATCGGCAAAAGTGCGCCGGCCCAGCTCGGCCAGCAGCAGATTGTCTGCGGAAACAGCGTAGCGGTGTGTCAGGGGCATGGTCTATATCTCCGGAATTACAAGACTTCCTGCAAAGAGCGCTGGGGATGCAAAGGAACGCCCGGAATCTTCATCCGGCTCTTCCGGCTTCGTCAGGAAAGAATTTTCATTGAGAGTAGCTGAGCGGCGTAGCCACGCAACTACTCTCAATGAAGAAAAATGTCCGCCGACGGAACCGGCCTGATCCTTTTTATCAGAATTTACGCCATCCGAATATAGGAGTTTCGTTAACTTCGGGGTGTTTAACTTCGCTGAAATCTTGATTCTCCTAAAACTCTGGTAGAATCGCAATCGGACAAATTGTCTCAAGTTACCGAAGTTCGTATCGGTTAACCAAGTTAGGAGGAAAACCGTGTCTGGCATGGAACGATTTACCCAACGGGCGCGCCGTGTTCTGAGCCTGGCCCACCAGGAAGCAGAACGGATGCGCCATAGCTACATCGGAACCGAGCATTTGCTGCTTGGGCTGATCCGTGAGGAGGGCGGTGTAGCCGGACGCGTTTTGCGAGAATTGGGCTTGGAGCCCGACCGGGTGCAGGAGATTGTTGAGCGCCTGACCGGCCCTGGGCAATATCGGGGCGGGAAGTTGGACCTTTCCCCCGGCACACAACAGGTGCTGGAGTTTGCAGTGGATGAGGCCCGTAAGATGGGCCATCACTACATTGGCACCGAGCATCTGCTGCTCGGCCTGGTACGGCATGGCGAAGGCGTGGCAATGGATGTCTTGCGGAAGCTGGGCGTGACCGCCGAGCAAATCCGCCGCCAGACTCGCCGGGTTTTGCAAGAGAGCAGCGCCTCCCAGCGCACCGGCTCGACCCCGGCGCAGACCGGCGAGCGCAAACCCGGCCGCCAGGAACAGCAGCAGAACAAACCCAAAACCCCCATGGTCGACCAACTGGCGACCGACCTGACCTCGCTGGCCGAAGAAGGCAAGCTGGACCCGGTCATTGGCCGCCAGATGGAGATCGAGCGCGTCATTCAGATTTTGGCCCGCCGCACCAAGAACAACCCGGCCCTGATTGGCGAGCCGGGGGTCGGCAAGACCGCCGTAGTCGAAGGGCTGGCCCAGCGGATTGTCGAAGGCGATGTGCCGGCCCCGTTGCTGGATAAGCGCGTCTTGCAGCTCGATGTTGGCTCGCTGGTGGCTGGGACGATGTATCGCGGCCAGTTTGAAGAGCGCCTGAAGCGCGTCATCGATGAACTCAAAGCCTCCGGGGCGATTCTGTTCATTGACGAAGTGCATATGCTGGTGGGGGCCGGGGCAGCCGGCTCGTCGGTCGATGCGGCCAATATCTTGAAACCGGCTCTGTCGCGCGGCGAGCTGCAAGTGATCGGCGCCACTACGCTGAACGAGTACCGCAAACACATCGAGAGCGACGCGGCGCTGGAACGCCGCTTCCAGCCGATTGTGGTCGAAGAACCGAGCATCGACGAAACCATCGAAATCCTCAAGGGTGTGCGTAACGCCTACGAGGAGCATCATCGCCTGAAAATCTCGGACGACGCCCTGGACGCTGCGGCCCACCTCTCGGCCCGCTACGTGACCGAGCGCTTCCTGCCCGATAAGGCCATCGACCTGATCGACGAATCATCGTCGCGGGTGCGGATGTACAAGAGCAACCAGGCCAAGACCGCCAAAGACTTGATGGCTGAACTGCGCGAGACCCGCCAGAACTTTGCCCTGGCCCAGGAAGACGGCCGGGCCGACGACGCCCAGGATTTCCTGGCGCGCCAGGAAACGCTGGAAACCGAACTGGAGCGCTTGCGCACCGGCTGGGATCGGGCCAACAGCCCCACCGTCACCGCCGATGACATCGCCGAAGTGGTGGCAATGTGGACTGGCGTGCCGTTGATGCAGCTGGCGCAGGAAGAATCGCAGCGCCTGCTGAATATGGAAGACGATCTGCGAGCGCGGATCATCGGCCAGGAAGAGGCCGTCCAGGCTATATCGAAGGCCGTGCGCCGGGCGCGGGCCGGGTTGAAAGACCCACGCCGCCCTATCGGCTCGTTCATCTTGCTCGGCCCCACCGGGGTGGGCAAGACCGAAATGACCAAAGCCCTGGCCCGCTTTATGTTCGGCAGCGAAGACGCTCTGATTCAACTGGATATGTCGGAGTTCATGGAACGCCATACGGTCAGCCGGTTGGTGGGCGCGCCTCCGGGCTATGTAGGCTATGAAGAAGCCGGGCAGCTCACCGAGGCCATCCGCCGGCGGCCCTACTCGATTGTAGTCTTCGACGAGATCGAGAAGGCCCACCCGGAGGCCCACAACATGCTGCTCCAGATCATGGAAGAGGGCCATCTTTCAGACGCTAAGGGCCATAAGGTGGACTTCCGCAACGCAATCATCATCATGACCTCCAACGTGGGCGCGGATATGATTAAGCGCCAGGGCGGGGTGGGCTTCAACCTCAAGAAGGACGAGGCCTCCGAGGAGAAACAGTCGTATGATGAGATGCGCAAGAAGCTGATGGACTCGCTGCGCCGGGTCTTCCGGCCTGAGTTTATCAACCGGGTCGATTCGGTCATCGTCTTCCGCTCGCTGAACAAGGACGACATCAAACAGATCGTCCAGCTGGAGCTGAACAAGGTCGCTACCCGCCTGGCTGAGCATAACATCAGCCTGACGGCCACCCCGGCAGCCCTGGATAAACTGGCCGACCTGGGCTACGATCCCGAAATGGGCGCTCGCCCGCTGCGCCGGCAAATCCAGCAGAAGGTGGAAGACCCGCTCTCCGACGGCGTGTTGTCGGGCGAGTTCCACGACAACGATAAGGTTATCGTCGATCTGAGCGACGACGAAGTGGTGCTTTGCACCGCTGCTCCGGAAGCCGCTTCGGAACCTACCGAAGAGGCCGCCCCGGCCAGCTAAGCAGATAGTGATAGCGGGGGATCACCCCACAGCGAAACTGTGCGATGATCCCCCGCCGGTGATAAACAGGATGGTCAATTTCGCCGCACGAAGTGCGGCGAAATTGACCATCCTGTTTTAGTGAGAGCGCTTCGCCAGCGCCATCTCAATCCGCTCCATCAGGCCCTGGTCGCGCTCGAAGTCGAATTTCTGGCTGTCGATCATCTCTGTAGGATAGGACCAGGGCAGGCCGCGGCGCATCTCTTCTTTCTCATACTCGTACCGCGGCACAATGTGGGCGTGCAAGCTGGGGTCGCTGTTGCCCAGGATAGCGTAATTGATCCGATAGGCGCCGGTCACTTCCAGCAGCGCTTCGCCCACCAGAACCATATCTTTTAAGAATTGAGCCTGGGCGGTTGGGTCCAGATCGTTGATCGACTCAACCACCGGGTCGGCCCGTAGAACGCAGTAACCGGGCAGGAACTGCAGCCGGTAGAGTTCTACCCAACCGGACGGCAGGCGGCAGATGCGCAGTTGATTTTTTTGAGTTTCGGTCATTTGGTCGTTTTTCGGATCTGAATTTGTCATTGAATTGGCCTGAGCCTTCTATAAAATAGGTTTTTTCTGTCAGGAGGTAACACGCTGGCAGCGCTCTCCGAAACCGTGGTGGGGCGAAAGACGGGCAATCGTGAATTTTGTCGCCCGAAGTGCGACAAAATTCAGGCACCCCCCCAATATCAGTCAAACCCAGCCTTCGGCGCAAGAGCCAAGCGGAAACAGGAAAGGCTTTCATTTGCAGGTAGTATAATTGAATTTCTAAATTTGCAATGTCTCAAAATGACTTAAAAAAGGATCCACTTTAATGGCAGCAATTTTTGCCCAGGAAATGGTTGTGCTGTTTGCCATTCTTGCCATCGGGTCGTGGCTGGGGCAGCTATCGCTGCGCGGCATTTCGATTGGCACGGCCGGAGTGTTGTTCACCGCCCTGGTTTTTGGGCATTTTGGCCTGACCATTCCCAAGGGGGTGATGGATCTGGGCCTGTTGTTGTTCGTCTATGCCGTGGGCTTGCAGGCCGGGCCGCGCTTCTTCCGCACCTTCCGGCGGCATGGCATCCAGTTTGTGGTTATTGCCCTCAGTATGGCTGGGGCGGGGGTATTGGCAACGATACTGGTGGGGTATATGCTGCACCTGCCGTTTGCGTTGGCCTCAGGGCTGTTCACCGGCGCGCTGACCTGCACTCCGGCCCTGGCGGCCGCTATCGACATCGTAGAGCGCGTCGCTCCCGGCGCGAGCGGCTCGGTCTCGGTGGGTTATGGCATCGCCTATCCGTTCAGCATGGTGGGCATCGTGATCCTGATCCAGTTGTTGCCGCGCCTGCTGGGCCGCAACCTGCGCTACGAGGAAAAACGCTGGCTGGAGGAAAAAGCCAGCGAGTCGCCTGCGCTGATGGCTCGCACCTTCCGGGTCACCAACCCCAATTGCGATGGCAAACGAGTGCGCGACGTCAATCCTCACCGCATGACTCTGGCGAATATCTCGCGCATCAAACACTGCGATCAGGTCTTCGCCGCCTCGCCCGACGCCACCCTGTACCTGGACGATGTGGTGATGGTGGTTGGCTCGCCGGCCGAGTTAGAGAAGATGCAGTTTGTCCTGGGTGAAGAAACCGACGAGCGCATGGATGTAAACGCCGATGTGCTGAGCGTGGACGTGGAAGTGACCGAAGAATCGCTCACCGGGCATAAGCTGCGCGATATGCGGGTCTGGGAAGCCTATACCGTGGTCATCACCCGCATCCGCCGCCAGGGTTTGGAGCTGACCCCCACCGGCAATATGACCCTCGAAATGGGCGATAACATTCGGGTGGTGGGCGATAAAACCGCCGTGCAGGAGTTTGTGCGCCTGGTGCATGGCCGCCCGCACAAAGCTGAGGAAACCAACATGCTGCCTTTCCTGATCGGGCTTTTGTTGGGTATCCTGCTTGGCTCGATCCCAATCAACCTGTCGAACGGGCTGGAAGTGCGCCTGGGCAGCGCCGGGGGGGCTTTCCTGGTCAGCCTGCTGGTGGGTCATTTCGGCGGCATCGGCCCGCTGCGTTTGTACGTGCCAGCGGCGGCCAAGAATCTGTCTCGCGAGCTGGGGCTGATGTTATTCCTGGCCGGAGCGGGCATCAATGCCGGGGCGCACTTTGTCGAAATCCTGGTGCAGCAGGGCATCAGCCTGCTGCTGGGCGGGGCCTTTATCACCATCCTGGCCGTCCTGGCCGGGCTGCTGGTGATGCACTTTGTCTATCGTCTAAATGCTCTAGCGATCATGGGCGGCCTCAGCGCCGGGATGACCAACCCACCCGGCCTGGGGGCGGCCAACGCCCAGACCGAAACCGACCTGCCCACACTGTACTACGCCAGCGTCTACCCGGCGGCGTTGATCTTCAAGATCGTCCTGGCTCAGGTGCTGGTAGAGGTGCTGGCGCGGATTTTATAATTTCGGCTCTTCCGGCTTCGCCGGGTAGCACCCCACTTAACCGGGGGAAGACGACTGGCGAGCTTCGCCGAAATAGGATTAATCGTGGATTTTGTCGCACGGAGTGCGACAAAATCCACATAACAACTCTTTTTGAAGGCGCTTGAAGAGCGCCATGCCTGTTCCACGGTTTAATGGGGTGGTACCCCCCGCCGGGGAAAAACACTGGAGATGTTATGCAAGAAAAAGCTCCCAATCCGATTCAATGGCTGGATCAGGCCAACGCATCCCCGTTGATCCAAGCCTATTTTGAGCTGTGCTACCTGAAGAATCTGTATCGCCAGGGCTGGCTGAAGCGTGGCCTGCCGCGCGAGAACTGCGAGAGCGTGGCCGACCACAGCTTTGGCGTGGCGGTGCTGGCCCTGTGGCTGGCCCGCGCCCAGTATCCTGCTCTGGACGCCGATAAGGCTGTGCGCATGGCGCTGCTGCACGAACTGGGCGAAATCTATGCCGGCGATATTACGCCGCGCGATGGCGTTTCGCTCGAAGAGAAGCGCCGCCGGGAGGCCGAATCGGTGCGCGCGGTGTGCGCCCGGCTGCCGGGCGGCCAGGAGTACATCGCCCTGTGGGAGGAGTTCGAGCAAGGTGATACGCCCGAAGCTATTTTCGTCCGCCAGTTGGATCGGCTGGAGATGGGCCTCCAGGCCGCGGTCTACGAGCGGGCCGGGCTGGCCGATCTGCCTGAATTCTTCGTCTCGGCCCACCAGGCCCTCTCCGACGAGGCCCTGCATGCCCTGATTAGCGAAGTCGAGCGCCGCCTGCCGGGCGGCCAGGAACAGCCATGATCCGCGCCCTGGTGTTTGATTTCGATGGGCTGATCTTGGAGACCGAGACGCCCATCTTCATGGCCTGGCAGGAGCTGTTCCGCCGCCATAACTGCGAGCTAACGGCCGAGCAGTGGCTGCACAACATCGGCACGGCCGACGAGCCGTTCGACCCCGTGGCCGAGATGCAGCGCCAGGCCGGCCGCCCGCTGGATCTGACCGCCGACCTGGAATGGCGCCGGAGCCGAGAGGCCGAGCTGATTGCCCAACAGCCGCCTCTGCCTGGCGTGGTCAATTATCTGCACGCCGCTCAACGCCTGGGTCTGCGGGTGGGGTTGGCCTCCAGTTCGTCCTGCGATTGGGTCACCGGTCACCTGAAGCGCCTGGGTCTGCTGGCTTATTTTCAGGCCATCCTGGCCCGCGATGATGTGGCCCGCACCAAGCCCGACCCGGAGCTGTACCAGGCCGCCGCGGCGCGCCTGAATGTGGCCCCCACCGAAGCCCTGGCGTTTGAAGACTCGCTGCACGGCATTCGTTCGGCCCGGGCTGCCGGGCTGCGCTGTGTGGCTGTGCCAAACCCGCTCACCCGCTTCCTCTCCCTCGATGAAGCCGACCTGCAGCTCGCTTCTCTGGCCGACCTGCCCCTCGAAGCCCTCCTGCAATATTTCGACCGCCCTTCCGCCGCAGGGTAGTTCCTAATTCAATCACGGCGCAGGTAACTGGCGAGCTTTGCTTAGCGAACTGCGCTCGCCTGAAAAGATGTTTAGCAAGGGATTTTGTCGCCCGAAGCGCGACAAAATCCCTTGAATATCTCTTTTCCAGGCGCTCGGAGAGCGCCAGGTAGCTCTCCACGCAATCGTGGTTGGGGTGACTGGCGAGCGAAGCTGGCTTGGAAAGAGGATTAATCGTGGATTTTGTCGCACGGAGTGCGACAAAATCCACATAACAACTCTTCTTGAAGACGCTCGAAGAGCGTCATGCCTGTTCCACGGTTTAATAGGGTGATACCCGGAAGAGCCGCTTCCCTCTGAAAAGGCTAGATTCCTGTTAGAATAGGCCCTGACGGGGGCCTATTCTAACAGGAGATGCCATGCCCTGGAACCCAGATCGTTATGCCCAATTTAAGGCCGAGCGCGCCGCTCCGTTTCAAGATCTGCTAAGCCTGGTGAGGCGGCGTCCCAGCCTGCACGTGATCGACCTGGGCTGCGGCACAGGCGAGCTGACCAGCCGCCTGGCCGACGCCCTGCCCGACAGCGCCGTCGTAGGGGTCGATACCTCGCCCGAAATGCTGGACAAAAGCGCCGCCTATACTCGCCCCGGCCTGACCTTTGGCCTGCAGCGCATCGAGGACCTGGCCGGCGAGTGGGACTTGATCTTTTCCAACGCTGCACTGCAGTGGGTGGAAGATCACGCCGGGCTGATCCCGGCCCTGTTCCAACACCTGCGCCCCGGCGGACAGTTGTTGGTGCAGATGCCCTCTAACCATGACCACCCCACTCACAGCCTGATCCATGAGATCGCCGCCCAGCCCGCATTTCAAAAAGCCCTGGGCGGCTGGAACCGGCGCACGCCAGTGCTGTCTATCGACGAGTACGCCCAGATATTGTATGAGAACGATGGGCAGGAGATCGTCGTCTTCGAGAAAGTTTACCCCCACGTGCTGGAAAATGCCGACGCCCTGGCCGATTGGACTTCTGGCACGGCCCTGGTGCCGTATTTCGAACGCCTGGGCAAGCAGCTCAGTGAAGCATTTATGGAAATCTATCGCCAGCGCCTGCGCGAAGTGTATCCCGAAAGCCCGGTATTCTACGGCTTTCGCCGCATCCTGTTCAGCGCAGTCCATCTATAATAACCAAAGTCTCTCCCGGCTTTGCCAAGAGCAGGGATTGATTCATACGGGGGATGTGGGTGGCGGAGACACCTGCACCCCCCACATAGAGATTTTGGCTCTCCCGGCGAAGCTGAAAAACTTTATGGCGATAGCTGGATCTGCACTTCCAGGCTGTCCACCAGGTCGACAAACAGGCGCACCGGGCCTTCAGGGCGTTTCTCCCAGGTGGCGGGCTGTCCGTCCACCTGGGCGGTCTGGATTGGCCTGGGCAAGGCCAGGTCGATGAAACCCTGGGCCGGGCCAGGTCGCCGAATCAGGAAAGCCAGGAGGTGTTCGTCCGGCGTCCATTCCCACCCGGTCACTTCCAGCCCCTGCGAGATATGTAGATTGCTGCCCAGATACTGCGGGGCGGCTGGGTCGCAGGCGCGCAGGGCTACCAGGCGGCAGCCATGTGGCAGCACGCCGGGGAAAATCCACTCGCCGTTTGGCAGCAGGCGCAGTTGGTTGCTCCAAAATTCGCGCATCCAATAGGCCCCGCCTGGCAGCTTAAAATCCGCCGCTCTGAGGGGCAGGTCGCGGGGATGGTCGTCCCAATTGAAACGCGCCAGCAGGTGCCAGGCGCCTACCGGGCCGCGCAGGTCGAGGCGCACCCGGCGCGGGGTGGCCGCGTCCAGCCAGTCGATGATAAAGGGGCGAAGGCTCTTGCCTTCGCCCGCCAGCGCCTCGATGGGCGGCAGCAGGGTCCGCAGCAGGTCCATCCGCTCCGCCGATAGGCCGGGCAGGTCGTCGGAATTGAGCAGCAGGCCCTGGCTGAGGGCGATGACGGTTGCCAGCGAGCGGGTCTCTTCCAGGTTGAGGCGGACGGTATGGCGCGCCAGCAGGCAATCGGGGTCGTTGACCCACCAGCGGCGGTGCAGCGGAGCGCGGGTCAGGCTGTTTTGGATGGCGTTGCGGGCCGCAGGCATATCTGGCTCGGGGCGGAAAAACAGGCCGCGCCCGGTGAACGTAGGGAACCAGTACTGATCTACGTCGGCGCTGATGCGCATGGCATCCACCAGACCCAGCGCCGGGCCAAGCGGGCAGCCGCAGCCTAGCAGGTAGGTTTCATCGCCGGCAGCCTGGCGCAGAGCCTCCAGCCCAGCCCGGAGCGCCTGCGCCCGGCTGCGAGTGGGATCGAAGCGCCGGCCTGGCAAGGCCCCGGCATACAGAAAATCCAGCTTGAGGAAGGGAAAACCCCAGCGATGTACGGCTGTGCCAACCACCTGGGCGGCGAATTCCAGCGCGCCGGGGTGGGTCAGGTCCAGCCCGGTGGCCAGGCGGTTGTGCAGGAACCCGGCGTTGGCCGGGCGGCCGCGCCAGTTGCGCACCAGCCATTCCGGACGGCGTTGGGCCAGGGTTGAGCGCCGGTCTACGATGAATGGGGCCAGCCACAGGCCAGGGGTGAAACCGGCGGCGCGGATTTCCTGGGCCAGCGGGGCCACGCCGTCTGGAAAGCCAGGGGTGAAGCGATCCCAATCGCCGGCGTATGGCATAAATCCGTCGTCGATCTGGATCAGATCAAATGGCAGTTCGGTCCGGTGATCGGCGGCATACTGCAAGTTGCGCCGCACCGCCTCGGCCGTCAGGCGGCGATAGTAGTAATACCACGACGACCAGCCGGAAGAAGGCTGATTTTTGATCTCTGGCGGAGGAATGTGAGCTTTTGGGCCGTCGTTTGTGGCTGGCGGTCTATCGTCCTCCCGCGCCACCGCGTCCAGGTATGGCCCCAGGGGGTCGAGGTCGGTCAGGTTGAGCAGGAACAGGCAGGCCCAGTCGGTGTGCAGGCTCCGGCCGGGGTCAAGGCGGGCATGGTCGCCGTTCGCCCACAGGTTCAGGGCGGGCTGCGCGCCAATCAGGCGCACATCGAGCGAACCGAACTGCTGGCGCTGCGATAGGAACCCGGCCAGCCAGCCATGCTGCCCGGCGCCGGGGGCCAGCACGCCGAAGAAATCACTGGTGAAGTGGCCCGGCAAGCGCGGGTGAGAGACGCCCTGGCTCACCCGCATCGGCTCGCTCAGAAAGCGCAGGCGGGTGCGGCGGTAGCGTTCGCCGTGGCCGTAGGCCCCGGTATAATTCCACGATTGCCAGCCGTTCGAGAAGATGCGCGCCGCGGCCGGCTCGATGCCCAGGACGCGCGGCTGATCGGCCCGGCCCTGGGCTTTGGCCTCCAGCCCGGTCAGCGATAACGGGTCAATTTCCAGCAGAGTCAGCCGGCCTGGATAGATCGGTTGGGGGCCGTCGTTCGTCAGGTGCAGCCGCCAGAGCAGGGCTGGCAGCGTCTCGGGCAGGGCAAACTCGATTCGGGCCTGTACGCCATCGGCGGTGCGGGGGAACGTCAGGCGCACCTGGCGCAGCGGGCCGTGCGGCGAAACCGGGGTGAAGGCTTCTTCGGCCAGGGCGGCATCCCACCCACCCATTCCCAGGCCAGGAAGACCCGCCGCGGGCAGCGCGGTGGAATAGTGGACCTGGGTCTGGGCCCATTCTAGCCCCAGCTCGTCTCGCCGGGCGTATAGATTCCAACCGTTGTAGTTGGGGTCGAAAGCAAATTCCAGAAAGGGGTTCGCCAGGCGGATCATCGAGGTTGTCCTCTCGGCTGGACCAGAATCACTTACGGCAGCAATCCGGGCGGTACGTAGAACTGCCCATATCCAAGCGCAGTCAAGATCAGCGCTCCTACCAGCAGCGCCACTCCCAGGCCGATCAAGACCCGATCCCGGCGGCGGTAGTGCAACTCCTCCAGCCAGGTGCGCGGGCCAACTCCAAAGGCGCGCAGGTCCATTGCGTCGATAATGTCTTCACTGCCAATGATGGCGTGGATCGTGACCGGCACAATCAAGGGGATCATCTTGCGCACCTGGGCAATCAGCCCGCCGTTCAGGCGTTCCAGTTCGTAGCCGCGCGCCCGCTGGGCGTCGAGGGTGAGCTGGAAATCGCGCCCGTAGCTGGGCACAAAGCGCATGGTCAGATCCATTGCATAGGCGAATTTATCCGGCAGACCCAGCCCGCGAAAGGTCACGCCGTACAGAGCCGGGTTGATCGAATAGGGGATCAGCACCGTCATGGCGGCGATGCTGAACAGGCGCAGCAGTTGGCTGATGGCAAAGAAGATCCGCTCGATGGTGATCGTCAGGGTGGGCTGCCAGCCAAACAGGCGGAACGGGGCCTGCAGGGCGGCCAGGGGATGTTCCACTTGATAGACTTCCATGCTGCCGCGGCCGGTCAGAAAGGTCAGCACAGCGTAGAAGAAAACGAAGAAAGCAATGAAGCCCCACGCCCGGCGGGTCTCCTGCCATTCCACTCGTGCGGTCAGCACAAAGAACAGGGCTGTGAGGGCAAAGAAGAGCAAAAAGCGGAAATCCCAGAAAAACAGCACCGAAGCCAGGAAGCAGGCAAAGAAAATGAACCAGGCCCGTGGGTCGAAGCTCTGGATCAGCGAACGCTCACGAAAGCGATACCGCCAGGTGACTAGCATGATGCTCCTCGCTCTGCCAGGCTTCGAGGCAGCCGAAGCCCGGCAGAGAAGTCTGATCGATGGGGGAAGCCGCGGGGCCGCAGCCCCACAGCTTCCCCCTGAGCGGATTTTTCCCGGCCCCGCCGGGGTTGGCAGCTCCCCACGCAGCCGTGGTAGAGATGACTGGCGAGCGAAGCTCGCCTGGAAAGAGGGTTAATCGTGGGTTTTGTCGCACGAAGTGCGACAGAACCCATGTAATATCTCTTTTTGAAGGCGCTCGAAGAGCGCCAGGCCTGCTCTCCGGTTTAATGGGGCGGTACCCAGCCATGCTTGCC
>CAYQDU010000025.1:0-31780 GCA_964416275.1 uncultured Anaerolinea sp.
GCTGATCTTGTTGTAGAACGCCTGCGGGATGGCGGTATTGGGTTTGTGGCTGCCGGTGGGCGAGTTTCCCTCATACTTATAGTAAATATGGGCCGGGGTCCCCAGAGCCTTCTCTAAGCGACGGGCGCGCAGCAGCGGGGTGGGACGATAGAGTTTGTAAATCTCGCGCACTTCTTCCGGGATTTCGATGAAGCGTTCGGTGCTGACCTCCTGCATAATCAGATCCATCGGGAACAGCACCGACAGGAAATCGGGCGTGACGGGTTCCAGCGTCTGCGGGTTCAGCACCGGGGCCGGGGCCACCGGAGAATCGGCGTTGATGTTGTACCAGAATTTCGGCAGGTCGTTCTCGCTCAGGTTGAAACGAGTGCGGGATGATTCGTGGGTAGTCATGGTTTCCTCCAAAATTGATGATGAATGTTCGATGATTACCGCTCAGGGCGGCAATCTTTCCGTGTTCGGCGAGCAGAAACAAAAACGCGCTCGCCCCGAACGAGGGACGAACGCGTGGTCCGTGGTGCCACCCTGGTTAGGCTGCCTGCCGTTTGCCCCCTACCGTCAGAAACAAAAAACCCTGCCGGTGTTGCGACAGGGGAACGGAGGCCAGCCTCACTCATTGCGAGTACGGCCTGCGGCAGATCCGCCTGGCGATACTCTTTGCCCTGATAACGGTGGCAACTCCGGCGCGGGCTACTGGGAAAACCGTTCGCCCGGCAACTCTGAGGTCCATTCGGCTCCGGCGTGTGGACAGGCTCTCACCAAACTCACCTGCTCTCTGTGCCACCGTTTCGAGGCGTACTCGTCCTCTTCACAGTCTTTATTCGCTCAATTGGGTTGGATTATATGCCAAGCGGAAGATTTGTCAAGGGGAGATTTGGGATTTTTCGTACGAAGCAACCAGGCTCCCCGGCTAGGTTCCACAATAATACAGTGGATAATCTCTGACGTAAGCAAAACCCAACTTTTCTGCTACCCGCGTACTGGCGGGATTATCCAGAGCAGCATTCCAGATTGGCTGCCTGGCTCTTGAAAAGACATCCCAACACACAGCCGCCGCGCAGGCTGTGCTAAACCCCCGGCCGCGGAATTCCGGCTCGGTGGTTACGGCCACGTCTTCGTACATACAGCCAACATAGTAACTACACGCAACGCACGCCAGCCGGTCTTCCTTGAAGATTCCCCAGGCGCGGCCGCTGGCAGCTAGCCCGGCTGGGCCTCCCCAGGAACGACAAATCCAGCTGGAATGCCAGCGCAATCCCCACAGAAAACAGGTATCGTCACTGCTTAGTCGCCGTAATTCCCCATGCAGCGCGTTCGGCGCATCTGGGATTTGCGTCAAACAGGACACCCGCTTTTCCACCCTGCGCGCATTTGGAAACGCAGACAGCAAACGCGGCGCGAACTCATCCCGTACGGCAACCGAGCCACGAATGTGAGATTGCAGGTCAGCCAGTGAAATTCCATCTGGATCGCCCACCAGGACGTAACTTCCAGCCGCCTCGGCCAGCAACACCCGTGGGCTGGGCCAACGGTCGGCAAAGATTACCCCATTTCCCGTGTTCAGCACGTGCATCCCCGTCAGGCGGCCGGGCTGCTCTGGTTGAAACCATGACGTTACAGAAGCCCTTTGTTCAGGTAACAGGAGCAACATACCCGAACTGCCTTTCTGGGTGGCTTCCATGCTCACCCATGTCTTTCAAATACCGCATCCCTTCAGCGTGACTGGCGAGCTTCGCTCGCCTGGAAAGAAGCGTAATAGGGGGGTGTCGCACTTCGTGCACCAATATCCCCCGAGTATCTCTTTTTCAGGCGCCCGCAAGAGCGCCATAAGCTACCCCACGGTTAAGTGGGGTGGTACCGCCGTTCGAGAACCACATCTACAAACGGATATTGATCCTGCGGGCCGGCCGGGTGTTCGACCCGTTCTACCACTGTCCAACCGGCCAGATCAAGGGGCGGCAGAAACGTGTCGCAAGCGCACACCGCCTGCACCTGGGTCAGGTAGATCCGGTCGGCGCGCGGCAGAGCCAGGGCAAAAAGCTGCGCCCCGCCGCCGATGAAGGCCTCTGTTTCGCCGGCAGCCTGGGCCAGCGCCAGGGCTTCATCCAGCCCGGCAACCACCGTCGCGCCGGGGGCCGGGTAATCCGGCCGCCGCGAAACCACGATCATGGTGCGCCCCGGCAGGGGCCGCCCAATCGCCTCCCAGGTCTTGCGCCCCACGACCAGGTGATGGCCCAGCGTCAGGGCCTTGAAGCGGCGCAGGTCGGTCGATAAGCGCCAGGGCAAACGGCCATCTTTGCCGATCCCGTTGGCCTGATCGGCGGCTACGATTAACGAAATGTCCATAGAAAGTCTGGCTCTTCCGCCCAAGGCGGCAAATTTCCTTTTCTGGTTACACCGAAATCGGCGCGGGGATGGCCGGGTGGCACTGGTAGCCTTCGATCTCGAAATCTTCGTACTCATACTCAAAAATCGAGGCCGGGCGGCGGCGCAGATGCAGGCGCGGCAGTGGGTAGGGCTGGCGGGCCAGCTGCGTGCGGGCCTGCTCCAGGTGGTTCAAATACAGGTGCGTGTCGCCGCCGGTCCAGATGAACTCGCCCGGCGCCAGGTCGCACTGCTGGGCCACCAGGTGGGTCAGCAGTGCATACGAAGCAATATTGAACGGCACGCCCAGGAAGAAGTCGGCGCTGCGTTGGTACAGTTGGCACGACAGCCGCCCCTGCGCCACGTAGAACTGGAACAGGGCATGGCAGGGCGGCAAGGCCATCTGATCGACGCTGGAGGGGTTATAGGCCACCACCACGTGCCGGCGGCTGTGCGGGTTCGTCTGGATTTGGCGCACCAGGTTGGCGATCTGGTCAGTATGCGTGCCATCCGGGTTGGGCCACGAGCGCCACTGATAGCCATACACCGGGCCAAGCTCGCCGTCTGCGTCGGCCCACTCGTCCCAGATCGTCACCCCATGCTGCTGCAAATAGCGCACGTTGGTATCACCGCGTAAAAACCACAGCAGCTCATAGAAGATAGAACGGGTATGCAATTTTTTGGTGGTCAGCAGGGGGAAACCAGCTTGCAGATCGAAGCGCATCTGGCAGCCGAACAGCGATAGCGTTCCAGTTCCGGTGCGATCCTGCTGCGGCGTTCCCTGTTCCAGAATTTGCTGCAACAAGGCCAAATAGGGTCGCATTGCGCCTCCTCTTACTTTATGGGTTTTTCGCCAGCAGGTGGGAACGTTTCAGAATGCGCCGGGCCTGGGCAATATCGGCCTGGATTTGCGCCACCAGCATCTCAATCGTGGCGAAGCGCTGCTCGTCGCGCAGGCGGGCCACAAAATCGACCTGAACCGTCCGGCCATATAAGTCGCCGGCATAATCCAGCAAATGAACTTCCAGCCGCGGGACCGCCTCTCCTCCGGTGAAGGTGGGGCGCAGGCCAATATTGGCTACCGCCGGGCGCTGATCTCCATCCAGGCAAACCTGGCAGGCGTATACGCCCACCCGGGGCAAAATCCGATCCAGAGGAATATCCAGGTTGGCTGTGGGGATGCCAATGGTGCGCCCACGCCCATCTCCAGAGACGACTGCCCCCAAGACGCCATAGGGGCGGCCCAGCAAATGGCGGGCGGCGCGCACGTCGCCTTCTTCAATCAGCGCGGCCCGGATGCGGCTGGAGGAAACGATCTGCTCACCGATCAACGCCGGGCGAACGACATTGACCGTAAAGCCATATTCTTTGCCCAGGCGCTGCAAGGCAGGCAGGTCGCCCTCCCGGTTGCGGCCCAGGGCGAAGTCGTGACCAATCAGCAGATGGCGTAGACCCAGGGCCTGGGTCAGGCGCTCGACATATTCGCGGGCGGTCTGATTCGCCAGGCTGCGGGTAAAGGCCTGGGTGACGACCACATCGACCCCCAGCTTGCCCAGCAGATCGGCCCGCTCATCGGGCGAGGTAAGGTAAATTTGCCCGGACCGCCCGCGCAGCACAGCCGCCGGGTGGGGATGGAAAGTAAGCACAACTGCGGGCGCGCCAACCGAATGCGCGCCCGCAGTCAGTTTTCGAATCACCGCCTGATGGCCCTTATGCACGCCATCGAACAAGCCAATCGTCAACCAGGCGCCCTCGCGCCAGCCGCCCTGACGACGAAAATCCCACAGGCGCGGGTCGTCCAATGAAGGCAGATGGATCATGGCAATCCCGCCCTCAAGGTTTCAGGATTGGAAGAACACTTTGCGCGGCTGCCATTCACCGCTGTCCGGGTCTATTTCCAGCAGGGCCACCAGGTCGCCCTGCTGGGTGACGGCCCGCGCCAGGCCCTTTGCGCCCGGTTCGGCCGGGATGCGATGACCGTGGCGGATCAATTCCACCTGCTCGGCCTCCAGCTCCAGCATCGGCCAGTCGGCCAGGGCCTCAGCCGCGGGGATCAGGTAGCGGTACCAGTTGCCAGCATCGAAGGCTTCTTGCAAGCGACGCAGCGGCACGGCGTCACGCAGAGTGAAGCGCCCGCTCTTGGTGCGGCGCAGCCCCACCAGGTGGGCCCCGGTGCCAAGCTCTTTGCCCAGGTCGTTCGCCAGCGAGCGCACATATGTACCGGACGAGCAGTACACGTCAATGACCACTTCCGGCGGCGCCCATTCCAGCACATCCAGACTGTAGACATTAATGATCCGCGGCGACAGGTCGATCTCTTCGCCATCGCGAGCGATCTCATAGGCCTTGCGACCCTGCACCTTCACCGCCGAATAGGGCGGCGGCACTTGCTCGATCTCGCCAATAAAACGTTCCAATACTTCGGTAAACTGGTCTTCGTCAATCTCGTCTACCGGCACGTTCGACAGGCCGACCACCACGCCTTCCGAGTCGTAGGTGTCGGTCGAACTGCCCAGGTGGATGGTGGCCTGATAGCGCTTGTCTGAGGCCGAGACGTATTCGCTCAGGCGCACAGCCGGCCCGATCAGGATCACCAGCACGCCCGAGGCGCGCGGGTCGAGCGTGCCAGTATGCCCGGCCCGGCGAATGCCCGTCCCCCGGCGGATGATCTGTACCACGTCGTGCGAGGTCAACCCCACCGGTTTATCCACCACCAGGACGCCCGAAACAACGTTCTTGACGTCCTCCTTCTCCATTTTCTCCCGATCGCGGTCACGATCGCTTTTACCTTTGAACGGGTTATATGGAGATTCAGAGTTGTTGAACATGAAGCCCTCCATTAAGAATTGGGCGTGTACTTTCCAGAACGGTCTGCTGGACCTCTGACAAGCTGCCCGCAATGTCGGCCCCCGAAGCAGCGGCATGGCCGCCGCCGCCAAACCGGATAGCAATTTGCGAAACGTCAAAACCGGGGGTTGCGCGCCAGCTCACTTTCACCCGGTGGTTCGGCTGCTCTACGAAGATCACTGCAATATCTATGCCATTGACGGCGCTCAAGACGTTAATCAGGTCGGCGTCGTCTCGGCCCGGATAGCCGCTGGCCTGGCGGTCTTCCAGGGTCAGGGTGGTGTATAACAGACGGTCTTCTCGTTCAGCCCGCGATAAGCCGTTGCCCCACAAACGAACCGCCTCGAAAGAGCGGTTGACCAGCGCCCGCTGATACAGATCGGGCAGGTCTACGCCCTGCTCCATCAGGCTGGCTGCCAGGCGCAGAGCGCCAGGCGTCATGTTCGAGGTGCGAAAGCCAATCGTATCGGTAATCAATCCGGTAAGCAGGGCCGCCGCCGCCGGGGGCGTCAGGCTTAAACCAAGCTGCGGCAGCAGGTTGGCAATGATTTCTGCAGTCGCCACGGCTTCAACATCTACGATATTGAGGGCCGCAAAATTCAGGTTGGTGCGGTGATGGTCGATGTTGATATCCGGCGCAGCGCGCCCGACCAGCGTTTTGCCGGTGCGCTCCAGGTCCGAACAATCTACCACACACACCAGGTCGCAGTCGCCTTTGGGGCGGCTGCGCACCTGCTCGCTGCCTGGAAGATGGCGCAAACTGGCTGGAACACCGTCTTCTGAGATCATCTGAACGTCTTTGCCGGCCGCCTGCAGCACCGCCCCCAAGCCCAGCAGCGAACCGATCGCGTCGCCGTCCGGACGGATGTGCGACACAATCAAGACGCGCTGGGCCTGGCGCAAACGGCCGGCCAGTTGTCCGGCCAGGGCCTCATCCACCGGCATGGTCGCCTTCCTCATCCGGGTTTTCATTCGGCGCGGCCGGGGCTTGGTTGGCTTCGCTGGCGTGCAGCGAGGCGAACAGGGCTTCGATATGCTCGGCCCGCTCGAAGGTTGGATCCCAATGGAAGCGCAGGCGCGGAAAAACCCGCAGCTCAATACGCTGCGCCAGTTCGCGCCGCAAATAGCCCGAAGCGCTCTCCAGCCCGACCCGGATTTCAGGCCAGCGCGGGCTGCCTTCCAACGCCGAGATATACACTTCGGCGTAGGCCAGTTCCCGGTCTACGGTTACATCTGTAACCGAGATGCCCGCCAGGCGCGGATCGGAAACTTCCTGTAAAAGCATCGAAGACAGCTCCTCGCGGATCCGCTCTGCGATGCGTTGTGTACGTAACTTTGAAACCACGCTTACCCCTTTTCGTTCCTTACCCGCCTATCGACTGCCTAGCGGTCAACCGACGGCCCAATAAGCCCGATCACGCCACAGCCACCTTTTCCAGAACGTAACATTCCAGGCGGTCGCCCGGCTGTAAATCGTCGAAACCTTTGAGGCCAATCCCGCACTCAAAGCCGCTTTTGACTTCACGCACATCTTCGGTCAGGTGCTTGAGCGAACTGATCGCGCCCTCAAACTGCACCTGCCCGGCGCGCAGCACCCGGATGCGAGCGTTGCGGCGGATTTCGCCATCCAGCACCCGGCAGCCGGCGATATTGCCGATCTTGGAGATGCGGAACACCTGGCGCACATCGGCATGCCCGATGACGATTTCTCTTTCCTCTGGCTCCAGCATACCCTTGAGGGCTTTCTCCACATCTTCGGTCAGCCGATAAATAATATCATAGATACGGATCGAAACGCCTTCCGCTTCGGCCAGGCGCCGCGCTCCAGCGTCGGGCTGGACGGCAAAGCCCACGATGATGGCTTTGGAGGCCGAGGCCAGCATGACATCATTCTCGCCGATATTGCCGGTTTCAGCGTGCAGGATGTTGATCTTGATGTCGCCTTTGCTCAGGTCTTTGAGCGAAGAAACGATCGGTTCCAGCGATCCCTGCACATCGGCCTTGACGATCAGGCGCAGCTCGCGCACTTCGCCGGCCTGGTAGCGGTCAAAAAGCTGTTCCAGGGTCATGGCGCTCTTGGCGCTGGTCTGGGTCTGGGCCTGGGCCTGCTGGCGCTGATAGACGATCTCGCGGGCCACCTTCTCCGAATCGACCACCTGGAACAGGTCGCCGGCCGTCGGAACTTCGTTCAGCCCCATCACGGCAATCGGGGTAGCCGGCGGCGCTTTCTGAATGCGCCGGCCGCGGTAATCGAACATGGCTTTCAACCGCCCGGAAGCGGTTCCAACCACCACCGCGTCGCCCAATTTCAGGGTTCCGTTCTGCACCAATAAGGTCGCCAGCACGCCCTTGGCTCGATCCACCTCGGCTTCGATGACTGTGCCGATGACTTTGCCCTTGGGGTTGGCTTTGATCTCCATGCTATCGGCCACCAGCAAAATAGCCTCTAGCAGGTCTTCCAGGCCCGTCCGGCGCTTGGCCGAGATCGGCACCACCATCGTATCGCCATCCCAATCGTCTGGCACCAGCCCGGCCTCAGCCAGTTGCTGCAGCACGCGCTCGCGGTCGGCGTTGGGCTTGTCGATTTTGTTCATGGCGACGATGATCGGCACACGGGCGGCCTTTGCGTGGGCAATGGCTTCTTTAGTCTGGGGCATAACCCCGTCGTCGGCCGCCACCACCAGAATGACAATGTCGGCCCCCTGAGCGCCGCGGGCGCGCATGGCCGTAAAAGCCGAGTGGCCGGGCGTATCCAGGAAGGTGATCGTGCGGCCTTTCAGCTCTACCTGATAAGCGCCGATATGCTGGGTGATGCCCCCGGCTTCGCCCTCGGCCACGTGGGTCTGGCGCAGCGCATCGAGCAGCGAGGTCTTGCCGTGATCGACGTGCCCCAGGATGGTCACCACCGGCGGGCGCATGACCAGGTCTTTGGGGTCTTCCCCGGCGATGATGCGCCGCCAGAGCGGAATTTCACCCTGTTCTTCCTGGGGTTCCTGGGCCGCTTCCAGGCTGGCTTCGTAGCCCATTTCGGCGGCCACAATCGCAGCTGTATCGAAATCGATCTGCTGGTTGATATTCGCCATCACCCCATTCGCCATCAAGCTCTTGATGATCTCGATGGGGCTGGAATCGATGGCCGTTGCAAGGTCTCTGACGGTAATGGTGGGGGGCAATTCAATCGTTTTCGTCCGATGCCCGTTATTGCTCATAGGACACCTCCTAAGAAGGTAACGTAAGCCGATGCCCCGATGAGCGAAACAGGTTGCACCAGATCGCTAACGGTTCATGGCAGGTTGGTTCGTTTGCGCCAGGCCGCGCAAGCAGCCCGACCAGCAGCGCATAGTAGACGGGCCCGGAAAACCGCACTCCCGGCTTGCCGCCCAACCCACCGGGCAGGCGTGCACCCACGGGCGAGCAGTCGTTAACCGTTTAACCGGCATGGCCCTGATCCTGTGGCTCAGGGGTTTCTTCCGGTAAAGAGAGCATGTAGGCGTACAAGTTCTTGCGGTCCTCTTCCGATAGCTCCGTCTTCAAGGCGTGGGCCAGGGCGCCTTTTAAGCCCCGCTCCCAGCAGGCTCGCCGGTCGTGCAGATATGCGCCGCGCCCGGCAAGCTTGCCGCTGGGATCGACCCGGACAGCCTCCCCCGTGCGCACGATGCGGATCAGCGTGCGCTTGGGCAAGACTTCCCGGCAGCCCACACAGGTACGTTGGGGAGTATGTTTCTTACGAACAGGCTTCTGTTTTGGCACTTAATCGCTCTGCGCTGAGAATCGATTAGTATTCCCAATTATCGTCCCATTCGCCGCCCGACCGCTTGCGCTTCTTCTTCACCAGCATAGCGTTGTGGTCGGGGTCATACTCCACCTCAACAAACTTCTTCTTCTTTTTCTTCTTTTTCTTGTCGCCTTCTTCTTCGCCTTCTTCCTCGGTCGTCTCTGCCGGGATGGCATCTGGCCGCAGGGCAAAGAGTTCATCGAAGGCTTCGGCTTCTTCTTCGACCGCCGGGGCAACCGCTTCAGTCGGGGCTAACACAGCCTCCGGGGCCGGCTGGGCTTCGGCGGCCGGCGCTTCTTCCACCACTTCTGGCGCAACCAGCGGCTCAAAGCTCTCGACTTCTGGTTGGGCTTCTTCCACAACCGGTTCAACCAGGGCTTCCAAAACGGCTTCCACCGGCGCTTCTTCAATCACCGGTTCCACAGCGGCCGGCGGGGCAAGCTGCGCTGTCACCTGATCGAGCGCGGTCTGCAGCTCGCTCATGGCTTTCGGCCCCATGCCGCCCAACTTCCAGATCGAATCGGGGTCAAGCGTCATCTGGAGCATCAGGTCGCCCACGGTCTGCAGGCCGGTTTCGCTGATGACGGTATACACCCGGTCGGAGACTTCAAACTTCTCCAGCGGGATTTCAAAGGCTGCCGCCGGGATGCCGGCGCGGGCCTGGCTGAGGCGTTCTTCTTCGGCGCGCTGCTCTTCCTTGCGTTGGCGGGCCACGCCCCGCTCCACCCGGTCGACAAACTGAGTCAGCAGGTGATATTCTTCCGGGGTCACCGGGCGGCCTTCGGCCTTCTTCGCCAGGATGGCTTCGACGCCGGGCAGGGCATCGGTTTCGTGCGGCAGCAGGTCGGCGTAGGCCGGGTCGTTGCGCAGCTTATACAGGGCATCGGTGGCGGCTTCGGGCAGGCTCTTGATATCGATCTTCCAGGCGGTCAGCTTGGCGCCCAGGCGAGCGTTCTGGCCGTCGCGGCCAATTGCCAGGCTAAGCTGATCTTCGGGGACGACCACCGTGGCGGTCTTGATGCCGCGCGCCTGTTCGTTCAAATATACGCCCGAAACGCGGGCCGGGCTGAGGGCCTTGGCGATGTAAACCGCCGGGTCAGCGCTCCACTCGATGACGTCGATCTTCTCGTCGTTCAGTTCGCGCACGATGGCCTGGATGCGCACGCCGCGGATACCCACACATGCCCCCACCGGGTCTACCCCCGGCTGCAAGGCGGCCACGGCTACCTTCGAACGCTGGCCCGGCTCGCGAGCAATCGAGCGGATTTCAACCATGCCGTGATAGATCTCGGGCACTTCGTTCTCCAGCAGGCGGCGCAGAAAATTGCGGTGAGCGCGCGAAAGGATGATCTGTGGCCCGCGTGGGGTGGTCTTGACTTCCAAGAGCAAGGCCCGCGCCCGGTCGTGAACCCGGAAGCGTTCGCCGGGGATCATCTGAGTGCGCGGCATGGCGCCTTCAGCCTTCATCTCCAGCCCCAGGGTCACCCCCTGGGTGTTGACGGCCTGCACCACGCCGCTGATGATCTCACCCAACTGCTTGCTGAAATATTTGAATTGGGCGTCGCGCTCGGCTTCCCGGATGCGCTGTTGGATCACCTGGCGGGCGGTTTGGGCGGCCACCCGGCCGAAGTTCTTGGGGGTTGTTTCAACCACCACCATGCTGCCCAACTGGGCGTCTTTATCTACTTTCTGAGCATCCTTTAAAGAGACTTCCGTGCGCGCGTCTTCAACCGTCTCGACGACTTCTTTCTCCGCATAGATCGTCACTTTTCCGGTTTCGGGGTCGATTACGGCATCAACGCGCTGCGCGTTGGAGGCGTTTTCATGGCGGCGATAGGCCGAAGCCAGCGCAGCTTGCAGCGCGTCCACCACAATATCCTTAGGCAGCCCTTTCTCTTCAAGGACCTCGTTGAATGCCAGAGCAAATTCGTTCTTCATGCCTTTCTCAATCTCCGCCTGGGCGTAAACCTGGTCTTCAAAGCAGAAAAGTGGGGTTCGCCCACTTTTCTGCAACGTCCGTATAATGCCTACAGTAAAGCGTGGCAGATTCTAGCACATTTACCAATGAAACGCAAGCCCTCTTGTCGTTAACATTTTTTTAGAAATTTCTGGTTCTTCCGGCTTTGGCGGGAAAATTTGAGCTCTTCCGCCGCAGGCGGAGATTTCTCTATATTTTTGGAAAAATGTGGGGCGTAGCCACCCGGGTAGCTTCCCACGCAACCGCGGTGGAGGTGACTGGCGCGCTTCGCTCGCCTGAAAGAGGGTTAATCGTGGATTGTATGGGGTGGTACCGCCATCCGCAAACCCTCAGGTATCGATCAAATCCCGCCTCCGGCGGGAGAGCCAAATCGCTACAACGTTTTTTCCATCCGCCAGGCCGGTTCGTGGACTTCGTGGCGCTGGTTCTCGTCATCCAGGTACGACCAGCGGCCCGGCTCGGCCGCAACCACGCGATAGCCGTGGCGCTCGTAAAAGCGTTGGGCGTTAGGATTGTCGCGCCCCACGTTGAGCGTCACCCGACGGAAATGGCGCTGCGCCAGGTCGGCCTCCACAGCCTGCAGTATGCGCCCGCCCACCCCCTGGCTGCGATACAGCGGCTTGACCCGGAAGCCATAGACATAGGCCCGGTTGAAGCCATCGGCCAGCTCTTTACGGGCGCTGTCCAACTGGACGAAGACCTGTCCAATCACCCCCTGGGGCGGCAGATCGGCCACCCACATGATGGCCTTACCCAGGCGAGCGCTCTGGTAAATCTCGCGGTACAGGCGGCGGAAGTGGGCAAATTCGCCATCCCATTCCAGGGCCGGGAGGTCGTCGGCCTTCAAAACACGGATTTGGAGAGAAGCAATCAGCAGCGGCTCGGACATGCAGCAAATTATAACCAGATTCAAGTCTGGCGGGCCAAAAGTTGTTCCAAAAGCCGGCGCTCCTGGGCCTCGGTCTGCACTTCGCCGTCCAGCCAGGCCCGGCGCAGTTCGCCCAGAATCTGGCGGAAGCGCGGCCCCGGCGGCAGCCCCAGCGTCCGCAGGGCGTGACCGTCGGCGTGCGGCTGGACATACTGCCACTCGGTTGCATACCGCTGCAAGGTCTGGCGCAGTTGAGCGTCGCGCGTCGCCAGGTACACCGCGTAGCGGGCCAGTGGGGCCGCATCTTCCAACTGCGCCACGGCCTGGCTGGGCTGTGCAGCGGCCAGTTCGCGCCGCCCGGCCCACAAGCGAGCGGCGTCGGCTGCCGTGGCCGCCAGCGGAGCGGGCAGCTTCAAGCGCCGGATGACTCCGTCGGCCTGCTCTTCCGGCAGGTTGAGCAGCAGGAAGATATAGCCCAACTCCTGGCGCAGGATCAGCGCGTCGCTGGTCAGACCCCATTCCGGCCCCGGCTCCAGCCGCCCCAAGGCTTCGATGCGCACGTACAGCCAGTCGTCCCACACCAGGGCAGGGTGGATGCAGCGCAGTAAATCCAGTTCTTGCAAGCGAGCAAAGATCTGCGGCGCGAACCGGCTGATAAGAATATGGTTCAACTCGTGGCGGATGCGGTCGCCCGACAGGCGCTCGATCATGCTGCGCGCTTCCAGCAAAAGCTGCATGGTGCGCTCTTCGATCTGGAAGGCAAAGCGTTGCTCGAAACGCACGGCGCGCAAGATGCGGGTCGGGTCATCGACAAACGAAAGCGAGTGCAGCACCCGCACCAACCCGGCCCGCAGATCGTCCAACCCGCCCCAGTAATCGTGCAGTTCGCCGTAATGCCGTCCATCCAGGCGCAGAGCCAGGGTGTTGATGGTGAAATCGCGGCGGTGCAGGTCGAGTTTGATGCTGCTGCGCTCAACGGTGGGCAGGGCGGTGGGGTGGGTGTAGAACTCGGTGCGGGCGCTCACCAGGTCCACCGCCGGCATTCCTGCCGCCGCCAGGCGGCTGGGCGGGCCAGACTTGTCTTCCAAATGCCACTTAGCTGTACCAAAGCGAGAATGCCCGGTCACCCGCCCGCCATAGCGATGGGCCAACGCTCGCGCCAGGGAGATGGCGTCGCCCTCCACCACCAGGTCAAAATCCAGGCTGGGGCGCTCCAGAATCAAATCACGCACATAGCCGCCCACGATATACAGCGCGGCGTGCTGTTCGTAGGCCGCCTCGGCAATCGCCCGCAGCAGTTGCAGGCGGTCGGGCGGCAGGGCGCTTTCCAGGCGCGAGGCCAGGTTCATCGGGCCGGGAGCGCCGACGCGCGGCGTCAGGCTCTTGAGCAGGTCGGTGCGGGTAACAATGCCGATCACTTCCCCGGTCTGCGGGTCGACCACCGGGATCTGGCCCCAGCCCGTCTCGGCCACCAGGCGCTGGACGTGTTGGAGCGAGTCGTCTGGAGTGACGGTGGTATGCCCGGCATCCATCAGGCGGCGCACCGGATATTCCAGGCGGTGCGAGGTGGCCCGGTCGACCGAGCGGCGAGTAAGCAGGCCCACCACCTTCCCGTTTTCGACCACCGGATAGCCCTCGTGGCCGTACAGGCGCATCCGGCGGGCGGCTTCGGCCACCGTAGCATCGGACGAAAGCACCTGCGGGCGGCGTGACATGAGCTGGGCTACCGTGATGGCCGGGTAGACGACTTCCGGCAGCAAGCGCTCCAGTTCGGCCCGGATTTCATCCAGCTCGCGGCCGCGGATCAGGCAGGCCGCGGCCCGGTCGTGTCCGCCGCCGCCGAAATGGGCGGCGATGGCGGCCACGTCGATGCTCTCGCTGGTCGAGCGAGCGATGAACTGCACCCCGCCCCGGATCGTGACCAGCACAAACAGGGCGTCGGGGTCAAGCAGGTCGCGCAGCTTGTGGGTGATCGAAGACAGCTCCTCATCCATCTCCTGGGCGTGACCAGTGGCAATCACCACGGTATGCCCGTGGATATTCAAATGCTCGGCCGAGGCCCGCAGCCGGTCGTAGAGCGCCTGTTGAGCGGGCGAGAGCGGGTGGTTGAGGTAATCGCCGGCAATCGCCAGGCTGGCCCCCATCTCGACCAGCAAAGCCGCGGCGCGCAGATCGCGCGGCGTGGTGCGGGCATAGGTCAGCGAGCCGGTGTCCTCGTAAATTCCCAACAGCAGCAGGGTAGCGTGGATGGGGCTGAGGCTTTCGCTGCGCTCGCGCAGCGCCTCCACCAGCAGGCTGGTGGTGGCCCCGATCTCCTGGATCGACACCGTCCAAGCTGGCGCGAGGCCATCGCGCAGCGGGTGGTGGTCGATCACGTCCACCTGGGTCTCGGCGCTCATGCCCTTGACGCTCACCATAGCCTGAGTGTCTACCAGGGTGACTCTCTCGATGGGCCGGTTGGGCAGGTCGCGCGGGTCGATGAAGGGCAGTTCGGCCCCATACAAGGCCAGGAAAGCCCGCACGTTGCGGTTCATCCTGCGGGGCAGCACCGGGATGGCGTTTTCATACAGCAAAGAGGCCCCCAGCAGCGAGCCTAAGGCGTCGAAATCGGCCTGCTCATGGGTTAAAATGATGTGCATAGGGATATTATACTTTTGCGTATTGTTTTGTGGAGATTGGGTATGGATGATGAGATCGAAGCCATTTGGGATGGGCTGCTGTCGCGGCAGCCGGAAACCATCCGGGCCACCTATGCCCGGCTGACAGACCAGGAACAGGCCGCCGCCCTGGCCCACCTGCGCCGTATGGCAACCGAACCCGGGTGGCACGCCGAGCAGGTGAAATCTGCCAGGGCCGCCCTGGACGCCCTGCCCTCCGGCTAAGGCGGCGGCCCGCCCCCCGAATTTCCGCAGCCAACGCCGAGAAAGAGATACGATCAGAGGGCTGGCCGCATGGCATAGCCATGCGGCCAGCCCCCAAATAGAGACAAATTCCCCGGTATACCTGCGGTCTGCGGTCTGTTGTCAATCGTCCGTTGCCCGTCTGTTATAATCTCCAGCATGGACATTGCCGAACTGACCGCTGCCATGCACCGCTTTGTGAGCGCCAAGGGCTGGTACCAGACCGACAGCAAGCGCCCACAGACACTGCGCAACCTGGCAATCTCGCTCAGCCTGAGGCCAACGAGGTGCTGGAGCATTTCCAATGGCAGGAAACGCCGGCCCGGCCCGCCGAGCTGCCGGGCGAGCTGGCCGACGTGGCCCTGTATCTGCTGCAAATCGCCAGCCTGAGCGGGATCGACCTGGAGCAGGCCATCTTAGACAAGCTGGATAAGAATTATACGCGGGAGTGGGACAAATGAACGTGACCGTGTTTGGCGGTTCTCGGCCCGGCCCGGCCGATTACGACCAGGCCTATCGCCTGGGCCAGTTATTGGGTGCGGCCGGGCATGCGGTGCTGACCGGCGGCTATATCGGCGTGATGGAGGCGGTGTCGCGCGGCGCGGTGGAGGCCGGTGGACATGTCATCGGCGTGACCTGCGCCGAGATCGAGAACTGGCGGCCAGTCAAACCCAACGCCTGGGTTAAGGAAGAACGGCGTTTTGCCTGCCTGCGCGACCGGCTGTTTGCCCTGATCGAGGGCTGCGATGCAGCCATCGCCCTGCCCGGCGGCCCCGGCACCCTGGCCGAGATCGCCATGATGTGGAACCACCTGCTGGCCGGAAGCATCCAGCCGCGCCCGCTGATCCTGGTCGGCCCAGGCTGGCAGGCCGTGATCGACGCGCTCTACGCCCACCTGGGCGAATATACCCCCGCCGAGCAGCGCGGCTGGCTGCGCTTCGCCGGGGATGGCGAGCAGGCGTTCGCGCTGCTGCAAAGCCTTTCTCCCCGCTAGAAGCCTATGTCGCCCAGAACCAAAACCTCCTCCTTCGGGGTCTCGCGACGCGAAAGCCACGATTCTTCTCGCTTCTACGACCGCAACCTGTTTGTCCCGCCTCCAGCCAGCCCGGTGGATGGGGCCGCCCCTCCACAAATCGGCCCGGCGAACAACGAGTTAGGCGATTGGGTCGATCAGATTCACCTGCAATCGTCCGAGTCGACCCCCATTGCATCCAACACAGTAGCCCTGGCCTTTACCTCGCCGCCCTACAACGTGGGCAAAGCCTACGACCCAGACCTGAGCCTGGAAGATTACCTGGGCCTGATCCAGCGCGTGGCGCAGGAAGTCTACCGGGCGCTGCGGCCCGGCGGGCGCTACGTGGTCAATATCGCCAACATCGGGCGCAAGCCCTACATTCCGCTGCATGCTCACTTCTACGCCATCCATCAGGCGGTGGGCTTTCTGCCGATGGGCGAGATCATCTGGCAAAAGGGCAAGGGGGCCAACGGCAACTGCGCCTGGGGCAGTTGGCGCAGCGCCCGCTCGCCTCAGTTGCGCGACCTGCACGAATATCTGCTCATCTTTGGCAAGCAGGCTTTCTCGCGCCCTGAAAAGGGGGTGTCTGACATTAGCGGCGAGGAGTTTATGGAGGCTACCCTTTCGGTCTGGCAGATCCCGGCCGAGTCGGCCCGCAAAGTGGGCCATCCGGCGCCTTTCCCGCTGGAACTGGCCGAACGGGTCATCAAGCTGTATTCCTATGTCAACGATGTTGTGCTGGATCCATTCGCCGGGTCTGGAACTACCTGCCTGGCGGCCAAAAAGCTGGGCCGGCGCTACATAGGTTTCGATACCTCGCCCGAATATGTGGCGTTAGCAAATAAACGTTTAGCAGAAATGAAGTAAAATACCTCTGCTGTTATTATCTCAATCTTCAAGGAAATTCAAATGCCCCCCACCGATAAACTCCCCGCTCGCAGCGAGAATTACTCCGAATGGTACAACCAACTGGTGCAGAAGGCCGAGCTGGCCGATTACGCCCCGGTGCGCGGCTGCATGGTCGTGCGGCCCTACGGCTGGGCGCTGTGGGAGAACATCCAACAGGCCCTCGACCGGCGCTTCAAAGCCACCGGGCATGTCAACGCGGCCTTCCCGCTGTTCATTCCCATGTCGTTCCTCGAGAAAGAAAAGGAACACGTCGAAGGTTTCTCGCCCGAGCTGGCCGTCGTCACCATTGGCGGCGGCGAAAAGCTGGAGGAACCGCTGGTGGTACGCCCCACCTCTGAAACCATCATCGGCTACATGTACTCCAAGTGGATCAAATCCTACCGCGACCTGCCGGTGTTGATCA
Source organism: uncultured Anaerolinea sp. (assembly GCA_964416275.1). GTDB lineage: Bacteria > Chloroflexota > Anaerolineae > Anaerolineales > UBA4823 > RBG-16-57-11. Next base: position 17,060 of record CAYQDU010000025.1, read on the forward strand.
ACCAGTGGGGCAACGTGGTGCGCTGGGAAATGCGCACGCGCATGTTCCTGCGCACCCTGGAGTTCTACTGGCAGGAAGGCCATACCGCCCACGCCACCGCCAAGGAAGCCGAAGAAGAAACCCTGCGCATGCTGGATACCTACACCGACTTCGCCGTCAACGAGGCCGCCGTTCCGGTAGTGCCGGGGCTGAAGAGCGAGCGGGAAAAGTTCGCCGGAGCGGTGCGCTCCTACACCATCGAGGCCATGATGGGTGACGGGCGCGCCCTGCAGGCCGGCACCTCGCACTTCCTCGGCCAGAACTTCGCCAAAGCCTTCGAGATCCAGTTCCTGGATTGGAACAACAACCTGGAGTACGCCTGGACCACCTCGTGGGGGCTGTCGACCCGCTTTGTGGGTGCCATCATCATGACCCATGGCGACGACCAGGGCCTGATCCTGCCGCCGCGCCTGGCCCCCATCCAGGTGGTGATCGTGCCGATCTTCAAGAGCGACGCCGAGCAAGGCCCGGTGATGGAGGCGGTGGAGCGTGTGCGCCAGGAGTTGAGCGCCTTCCGGGTCAAAGTGGACGACCGCAGTGAAGTGACCCCCGGCTTCAAATTCAACGATTGGGAAATGCGCGGCGTGCCGCTGCGCATTGAGATCGGGCCGAAGGACGTGGAAAAAGGCTCGGTGGCCCTGGCCCGGCGCGACCTTCCCGGCAAAGCCGGCAAGTCTTTCGTCTCGCAGGCCGGGCTGGCGGCCCATGTCCAGCGCACGCTGGATGAAATCCACCAATCGCTGTTCGAGAAGGCCCTGGCCTTCCGCCAGGCCCACACCGCCGACCCGGCCGCCTACGCCGAACTGGGCGCGGCGTTGGACCAGGGCTGGGCGCTATCGTGGTGGTGTGAAAGCGCTGAATGCGAAGCCAAAGTAAAAGAAGACCTGCGCGCCACCACCCGCTGCATCCCCCTTGACCAGCCCGGCGGCGAGGGCAAGTGTATTGTCTGCGGCCGCCCGGCCCAACGCAAAGTCATCTTCGGCCGGGCCTATTAATCCTTTTGGCCCTTGCTGCTTTTGGGAAAATGGGTGGCTCCGCCACCCATTTTCCCAAAAGCAGGAAAAAATCCCCGCCTTCGGCGGAAAAGTCAGAAAAGATTTATGCCTGCTATCCAACCCGCCCGGCTGCGGCAGCAAGCGGCCGCCCTGGCTGAACACTTCCCCGATCCACACGCCTATGTCCACAGTCTGCACTATCTGCTGGATTTCTACTCTGACCGCGCCCGTCGGTCGGGGCAGTCGGGCCGACCAGGACCGCTGATCGCCGCCTATAATGTGCGCCCGCCGGTGCTGCGCATGCTGCTGCAAGAGCTGCTGCCCCAGGCCCAAGACGCCCCGCAGGCCGCCCTGCGCCTGTGCGACGCCCTGTGGAACGAGGATTATCTGGAGTTCCGCCAACTGGCCGCTATGCTGCTCGGACAGCTTTCACCCGATTGGGGGCCAGAGGTGGGCGAGGCGGTGATCGAACGCCTGCAGCGCTGGATTACCGCCTCTCTGGAACTGCACCTGATCGAGATGCTGCTGTCCACCGGGGTGGAACGCCTGCACCGCCAGCGCCCGCAGCTTTTGCTGGCCCTGATCCAATCCTGGCTGGAAGCCCCCAAACCGTTCTACCAGCAGCTTGGGCTGCGCTCTCTCCTGCCGCTGATTCGCGACCCCGGCTTCGAGAATCTGCCGGTCTTCTTCCGCCTGATCCAGCCGTTCAGTCGGGTTATTCCGCCCAGCCTGCGCCCGGATGTACTGGATGTGCTGGAGGCCCTGGCCCGGCGCAGCCCCCAAGAGACAGCTTACTTCCTGCGCCAGACCCTGGCTCACCCCGATGCCCCCGATACTCCCTGGCTGGTGCGCCAGAGCCTGGGCGCCTTCCCCGAAGCCTATCAAAACAGCCTGCGCCAGGCAACCCGCGGGGCGGCGGTAGGGTAACAGCCATGCTGCCTGGCTTCAAACAGTTCCACAACCTGCCTCGCTATCACAAGATCATTACCGTATTCATCCGTCACGGCTTCGGGGCGGTCATCGAGCAGTTCCATCTGGATCGCTACCTCAACCTGCCGCGCATCCTGCTGCGCCAGCCGGCCAATCCCAGCCACATCTCCCCGGCCGAACATCTGCGCCTGGCCCTGGAGGAATTGGGGCCAACCTTCGTCAAGCTGGGCCAGATCGGCAGCACCCGGCCCGACCTGCTGCCCACCGAATACGTGCTTGAACTGACTCGCCTGCAAGACAGCCTGGCCCCCCAACCCTGGGAGCAGGTGAAGGCCTGCCTGGAAGAAGAATACGGCTCCAATTACGCCAGCCTGTTCCCTGAGATCGACCCGCAGCCGCTCGGATCGGCCTCCCTGGCCCAGGTGCACGCCGGGCGGCTGGCCGATGGCGCGCCGGTGGTGTTGAAGGTGCAACGGCCCAACATCCAGCAGAATATCGAGTCCGATCTGGAAATCCTGGCCGACCTGGCCGGCATTGCCCAACGCACCGAATGGGGCCGCTTGTATAACCCGGTCGAGATCCTCAACAACTTCGCCTTCACCCTGCACAACGAGCTGGATTTCCGCCTGGAAGGCGCTAACGCCGACCGATTCCGGGCCAACTTTGCCAACGAACCCCACCTGTATATCCCCAAAGTGTATTGGGACCTCACTACCCGACGGGTGCTGGTGGAGGAGCGCCTGGAGGGCGTCAAGATCGACCAGGGCGAGGCGCTGGAACAGGCCGGATTCAAGCGCGAAGAAGTGGCATCCGTAGCGGCTGGGATTATCATCAAGGAAGTGCTGGAAGACGGTTTCTTCCACGCCGACCCGCACCCCGGCAACTTCTACGTGCTGCGCGACGATGTGACCCATGCAATGCTGATCGGCGCGATGGACTTTGGTATGGTGGGCTACATTTCGCAGACCGATCGCCTGAACCTGCTGCAAACCTTCATGCTGGCCTACCGCATGGACAGCGCCGGGCTGGTGGAGCATTTCGTGCGCATCGGGGCCATCTCCGGTCAGGGCGACCTGTCGAAGCTGGAACACGACCTGGATCGCCTGCTCAACCGCTACCAGGGCATGTCGCTCAAGCACATCTACACCCGCCAGTTGATCGAAGAGATGATGGCTGTGGCCTATCAGCATCACCTGACCCTGCCGCCCGATTTCTGGCTGCTGTTCAAGACCCTGACCATGATGGATGGGCTGGCGCGCCAGCTCGACCCTACCATCAACGTGTTTTCAGTCTTTGCGCCACCTGTCGAGCGGCTGATGCGCCGGATGTACCTGCCCTGGGTGTGGGGGCCGACAATGCTCTCAGACATGGAAACCCTGGCCTTTGCCATCAAAGACGCGCCTGGCATTGGCGAGCGCATCTTGCGCGGCTTGCAGCGCGGCGAAATTCCGCTCTCGTTCAAGATCGGGCTGAATAAAGACACCCTCGACCGTTTGGACCGGCTGGGGACGCGGGTGGCAATCAGCCTGCTGGTGGCGGCCTTTATCATGGGGCAGGCCCTGCTGTTTCCGATCGCTCGTGAAAGCCAGATGGCCCTGGCCCTGGTGATTTCGGGGTTCCTGGCCTCGCTGGGGTTGGGCGCCTGGTTTTTACTGACCGTCTGGCGTTCTCGAAAATAATCACCCAATTTGTGGTATAATCGCATCCGTTTGACTAGACCGGCCTGTGGTTGAACGCTGAGTAACGGCGGCGCGCCCGGCTGCAGACCCGGAGACCTGCTCGTAGTCGGAATTTGACTAAAATCAAGGAGATTGCAGACGTCATGGTAATGGATAAGGAAGCTAAAGGCAAGTTAATGGAAGAGTTCGCCCGCCACGAGGGCGACACCGGTTCTCCAGAAGTGCAGATCGCAATTCTGACCAATCGCATCAACCAACTCACCGACCACCTGCGGGCCAACTCGCACGACGAGTCCTCCCGCCGGGGGCTGCTCAAACTGGTAGGCCAGCGCCGCCGCCTGCTGGCCTACATCCGGCGCAAGGATTTCCAGCGTTACATGGCGCTGACGGAACGGCTGAGCATCCGTCGCAAGTAAGTCTTGTAGAGTAGATGGCGCGCAGGTCTGCCATCTACTTTTCAAAATATCAACCCACCAGCCAATGATTGGGGGCGACTGCGCTGTAACCTCAGCGTAAAACCTCATCGCCCCCGATCCAACCTTCCGGCGGTTAGGAATTGAAAGGCGTCTTGGAGTGCGCCCGGCGCGCCATTCCAGGCTGGCTTTCAGTCCCTGACCGTGTGGGGGGAAGTATTCAGGAGACAAATCGATATGATGGATCCCCAACCCAAACGCTTCGAAGCAAGCGTCGAAGGGAAGACGTTTATTTTTGAAACCGGCCACGTGGCCGGACAGGCCGGCGGAGCCGTGACCCTGCGCCTGGGCGATTCGCTCGTCTTCGGCTCGGCCACCATGGCCGCCGATGTGCGCCCCGGCGTAGACTTCATGCCCCTGACGGTCGATTACGAAGAGCGCATGTACGCCGGCGGCCGCATTCCCGGCTCGTTCTTCCGCCGCGAAGGCCGCCCCAGCGAAGACGCCATCCTCACCGCCCGGCTGACCGACCGCCCGCTGCGCCCGCTGTTCCCCAAAGACCTGCGCAACGACGTACAGGTCATTATCTACGCCTGGTCGGCCGACGGCGAAAACCCGCTCGACATCCTGGCCGTCAACGTGGCCTCAGCCGCCCTGTGCATATCCGACGCGCCGTTTGGCGGGCCGGTGGCCGCCGTGCGGATCGGCCGCATCGACGGACGCTTCATCGTCAATCCCACCTTCGCCGAGATGGATCAATCCGAGCTGGATCTGCGCCTGGCCGGGACGCGCGACGCCATCCTGATGGTCGAGTGCGGGGCAAAGCAGGTGCAGGAAGCCATTTTGGTCCAGGCTCTTGAGTTCGGTCACCAGGCGATGCAGCCCTTGATCGACCTGCAGGAGCGCATGGCGGCCGAGTTGGGCAAGCCCAAGCGGGCCTACATCTCCTCGGCCCCCGATGAAGACGTGTTCAACCAGGTCTACGCCCGGGCCGCCGCGCCGTTGAACGAAATCCTCGACCGGCCCTACGAAAAGGCCGACCGCAACGCCTCCTTTGACGCCCTGCGGGCTCAACTGGCCGTTGAGCTGGGCGGCGAAGACGAAGCCCGGGTGGCCGAAGTCAAAGAAGCCTTTGAAGAGGCCATGAAGAAGGTTGTGCGGGCCCGCATTCTGGAGCGCGGTCTGCGCCCCGATGGACGCGGCCTGACCGACGTGCGCCCGATCTGGTGCCGGGTCGATATGAGCCCGCGCGCCCACGGCTCTGGCCTGTTTACGCGCGGCGAAACCCAGGTGATGACCCTGTGCACCCTCGGCACGCCCGGCGAGGCCCAGGAGTTAGACACCCTCTCGCCCTCCACCTCCAAGCGCTACATGCACCACTACAACTTCCCGCCTTTCGTCACCGGCGAGGCCAAGCCGCTGCGCGGCTCGTCCCGGCGTGAGATTGGTCACGGGGCGCTGGCCGAACGGGCGCTGATCCCGGTCATTCCGCCGGAAACCGAGTTCCCCTACTCGCTGCGCCTGGTGTCGGAAGTCCTGTCGTCTAACGGCTCGTCGTCGATGGGCAGCGTGTGCGGCTCGACCCTGGCCCTGATGGACAGCGGCGTGCCGATCAAGGCCCCGGTGGCCGGCGTGGCGATGGGCCTGATCAAGGAAGGCGAACGCTACAGCATCCTGACCGACATCCTGGGGGCCGAAGATCACCTGGGCGATATGGACTTCAAGGTAGCTGGCACCGATCACGGCGTGACCGCCTTGCAGATGGACATCAAGATCAAGGGCATCACTCCCCAGATCATGACCCAGGCTCTGGAGCAGGCCCGCCAGGCCCGCCTGCACATCCTGAACAAGATGCTGGAAGCGCTGCCCGCCCCGCGGCCCGAGCTGAAGCCGCACGCCCCGCGCATCACCGTGGTCACCATCCCGGTGGACAAAATCGGGGCTGTGATCGGCCCCGGCGGCAAGATGATCCGCGCCATCCAGGAAGAATCGGGCGCCAAGATCGACATCAACGACGATGGCACGGTCTACATTGCCGCAACCAACGCCGAAAGCGCCAACATCGCCCGCATGCGGGTGGAAGGGCTGACCGAAACCGCGGTCATCGGGCGCATCTACACCGGCAAAGTGGTGCGCATCACCGACTTCGGCGCCTTCGTCGAAATTCTGCCCAACATGGACGGCCTGGTGCATATCTCGCAGCTTGATTCGCAGCGGGTCAACAAGGTCGAAGACGTAGTGCGCCTGGGCGATGAGATCACCGTGATGGTGACCGACATCGACGACCAGGGCAAGATCCGCCTGTCGCGCCAGGCCGTGCTGGAAGGCTGGACGGTGGAAGAAGCTATCGAACATGACCGGCCGCGCAGCGGCGGCGGGGGCGGCGGTCGTTCCAGCGGCGGCGGTCGGCCCGGTGGGGGCGGCGGCCGGCCCGGCGGCGGCGATCGCCGCGGCGGCAATCGCCCGCGCTAGACAGCGCATAAAAAAATCGGGGCCGACTAAGAGTCGGCCCCGATTTTTTTATGCGCTTCCGCCGAAGGCGGGGACTTCTATATGGGGTTTGCGGGTGGCTGCGCCACCCGCAAACCCCATAAACAACTTACTTTCTCAGCACGGGCAGGTAGACCTGGTAGGCTGGGAACGGGCCGCCGGCCGACAGGTAGACGGCTACGTTATCCAACCCCCAGGCTTCGTTGCCCAGGGCGGCCAGCTCTTCGGGCGAGAGATCGAGGCGGTTAGCCCCGGTCTGCAAACCCTCGGCCGAGAAGTCCAGCGTCAGCGCGCCGCTGGTGTGGGCATAGGTGCGCACGATGTGATAAGTGGAGTCCATCGGCAGGCCGCGGAACTGGTAGCACAGGCTGTTGATCTTCGACGCGCCGGTGTGGGCCGGGTAGGATGCGCCGGGATACCCGCCGGGGTACGACTGGCGGAAGCTGGGCTGCACCCAATTCGAGAAGGTGGTCTGGATGCGGTTGACGCCATCCAGGCCAAAGCGCCAGATGTCGGGGCCGTATTCGTCGCTCGGCTGGCCGTTGAGGCTGGTCTCCGAACCGTTCCACGAGCGCAGGATGTTCAGATCGAACACCACCATCACCTGGGTGTGTTCCGGCAGGCCGGTCAGGTTCAGGTATACCGTCTGGTTGCCAAATGCACCCAGGAAGGGGCTGCCGCAGCCGGGCGTTTCGATGCCCTGGCTGCTCCACTCCGAGCCGATGGGGTCTTCAAAGTCTTCCTGATAGTAGGCGGCGTTATCGGCCACAGACAACGTAGCCTGGGCGATATTGTTCGCCGGGTTCAGGTCAGGCAGCGGACTGCCTACCTGCGCCGTGCTGAGCAACTGCCCGCTGGCGTTCGGCCCCACGCTGGCCCGCAGCGTGCGGGTAGCTTTGGCCCCAGCGGCCAGGTCGCCAATGGCGCACACCACCGCCGCGCCGTTCAGGGCGCAGCCGGCGGAGGCCGAAACCAGGCTCACCCCGGCCGGCAGGGTGTCGGTCACGGCCACGCCGTAAGCGTCGGCCGGGCCGCTGTTCGAGATGGTCAGGGTGTAGGTCACGCTTTGCCCGGCCAGGATCGAGGCCGGGGCCACGCTGTGGGTCAGCCCCAGGTCGGCCTGGTTGGTGATCAGGATAGAGGCGGTTTCGAGCGCCGCGCTGAAGGCGGTGGTTCCGCCGTTCAGGGCCGCGTCGCCGCGCCCACCGTTAGCGCCGCTGGTTTGATCCCAGGCCCGGAACGTCAGGCCCGGATCGACCAGCCCGGCCCAGTTAAGGGCCGGCGCAAAGCGCACCCGGGTGGCCGCGTCGGCCGCCAGCAGGCGGGCCTGCGACTCGTTCACCGGGCCGAGGTCGGCCCAGGCAGCCCCATCGTCCAGGCTGAACTGCCATTTGCCGTTGGCGTCATCTACCGCCGTTACGGCGATGCCCTGGAGCGGGTTGGCGTCCACATCGCTGATCGGGCTGCCGCCGCCGCTCGCCAGAAGCTGCGTCACGCGCACGCCGGGGTTGGTTAGCGGGTTGATCAGGATCGGCGGCAGCTTGAGACTGCCGGAAGCGTCCAGCAGCGGGGCATCGTTGACCGCCGTGACGGTGATGAACACCGCCGCCGTGGTAGACTGGCTGGTGCCGTCGCTGGCCCGGTAGGTGAAGGCGAACTGCCCGTTGGCGTTGAGGCTGGGGGTGTAGACAAACGAGCCGTCGGGCTGTCCAACCACTATACCATCGGTGGGGGTCGGGAAGTTGGAGGCCGTCAGGGTATAGCCGCTGGCGGGCGAGTCGTTGCCCAACACGCCGGGGGCAGGGACCACCAGGGGAGTGTCTTCGGGGGTGGTGTAGCCGTCGTCCGGGGCCACCGGGATGCGGTAGACCAGGGTGCGGGTGGGATCGAGCGGGGCCGGGGTACCCGGGTCGTCGCTCAAGATCGGGTCGAAACCGGCCTGGCTGGCCTGGGCCTGGTTGAAGAGCTGCAGGGTGGTGCTGGGCAAGGCCGGGTTGATGCGGGCGTCGAAGGTGATAGTCACCTGTTTGCCGGCCGGCAGCACGCCGATCGGCAGGTGGATCGTCTCACCGGCGGCGGGGGCGGCCGGCGTGCGGGCCAACTGGTCGTAGTAGCGGTCGGGGATCAGCAGAGCCAGGACTTTAGCGCCGGAAACGGGAGTCGAGGCCACCGTCGCGCCGCTGTCCAGGGCGGCTACCGTGGTGATAGCGCAGTTTTGCGCCTCAAAGTTGCTTGCACTATAAATATCCCAGCCCGTGGCAACCCCATTATTCATCGGAGCGCCTTGTAAATAGGGCGCCGGATTTGTGGTGGGGCTTGGCAGACTCTGGATATAGTAGGTGGAGGAGCCATTGTAGTCCTGGTACAGGCCATAGGAAAAGCCGCCTACCGCCGCGCCGTAGTTCGTCACAACGTTCCCGGTCGGGTTGACGCACAGCGTAGCCCCGGTATCGCTCTCCATGTCGATTCCATACCAGGGCGGGTTCAGCGAGTTGTTGTTCGAGGTATCAACATGGTTATTCGTGAGGGTGGCGTCTAAGCGTCCGCTGCCGCCGCGAGCGATGGTGCGGATGCCGCTGTCGCCATAATCAAAAATGTAGTTGTTCCCGATGTAAACCACCGTCGAGCCGTTGCCTTCCACCACGCTGTTGATGCCAAACCCGTACCCAGTGGGAAAAGTGATAATGCTGTTATTCTGGATGCGCCCGCTCATGACCGGCGCGCCAGCCCCGTTGGCAGCCGTATTAATCATGGTGCCGCTGCCGCTGAGGGTATTGCCGTCTACCTTGAAGAAGATCTGGCCGTCGCCGTTGGTCGCCAGATCGATCCCCTGGTGGCTGCCGCTGAAGCTATTCAGACCAATGTACAGGGGTGCGTCAGTCGTTCCCACATGGCTGCCGCCCTGGACATTCACGTACAGGCCCTTAGTCGGCAGATTCGGAGCCGTCGCCTGGAAGTAGCTGTTCGAAATGTTCATCGAACTCACTGTAGGGCTGCCGCTGGGCAGGCCCAGGTAGAAGTTTTCGGCCCCCAGGCTGGCATCCACGCTGTCGAAAGTACTGCCGGTCACGGAGAAGCTGCTGATCGCGCCGCCAGTATTGTTGATATACACGTTGTGGGTGGTAGAGTTGCTCACCGTGGCGTTGGTAAACGCCACCGCTCCAGACAGGTTGGTGAAATGCAGCCCATCCTCGCCGGCCGCGTCGCCGGCGCCGTTCACCGTGCTGTTCGCCAGGCTGAAGCCGTTCACCCCGCTGCCTTCGACGCCGTGCAGGCCGGCGTTCAGCGCCCGGATCCAACTGAGCGAGACGCCCGTAACGTTAGTCAGCTTGATAGCCGAACCAGTGGTGTTCTGGATCACGCCGCCAGTGTCGGCCGCCCCGGTTCCCGTAACCGTCAGACCGCCCGCCGGGCCGGTGTTGTTCAGCAGGATGCCGTTGGCGGCCCCGCTGGCGCTGATCGAGCGGAAGGTCAGCCCGGACGCGTCGATGATGGTGTTATCCACGTTCAGGGCCGCGCCGGTGGTGGTCTGCAGGGTGTTGCTGGCCCCGGTCACGCTCACGGTGCCGCCGCCAGTGGCGCTGAAGGCCGGGTTGGCCCCGGTATTCAAAGCCAACCCGCCCGAGAAGTTGATCGTCGTCCCGGTGTTGCTGGACAGGAAAACGCCTTGCGTATTGGCGGTAATCGGCCCGCTGAAGTTCAGCGTGCCGCTGGAGCGGCTGAAGATATTCACCGCCTGCCCCCCGGCCGGAGTGATCGAACCCCTGTAGGTGATATTGCCCGACCCGCCCTGCACCCGGAAACCAGCGGTCGTACTGCCGTTCAAGAAGCTGGCGGCGTCGAAGTCCAGCGCGCCAACGTTGGCGTTGAGCAGATTCACGCCGCGCGGGCCGCCGGCCGCCCGCGCCAGGGTGTTACTGGGCAGGCTCAGGGTAGACGAGTCGACCGACAGGGCCGGGCCGCTGGTCGTGTCGAGGGTGGCGCTGCCGGCGGCGTTGAAGGTCAGCGCCGCGCCGCTCATCCCCAGGGCCGTGCCGCTGGCATAGATCGCCAGCGGGGCGGCGCTGAGCGTGCCGCTGCCGCTGGTGATCGTCAGGCCGTCGCCGCCCACCGGGTCGCCCGAAGCGCCGATGGTCAGCCCGCCGGCATTCACCGGGTCAAGCGGAACGGTAGCCGGGTCGGCGTCGAAGGTGACGTTGTTGAAGTTGATCCCGCTGAAGCCCAGCGCGCCGCTGAAGGTGTTGCCGCTCAGGGCGGTCACCAGCAGCGTGCCGGCGGCCCGGTTCACGTCCAGGGCCGTGCCAGACCCGGCGTTGAAGGCCACATTCTGCACCGCCAGGGTGACTGCGCCGGTGCTGTTGCTGACCACGCTCACGCCCTTGCCGCCGGCGGCGCGGATGGTGTTATCGCTTACGGTCAGCGCGCCGGTCGTACCGCTGGTGGTCACATCCACTGCGTTGCCGGTGGCCCCGATATTGAGGCCGCGGATCTCAATCGTATTGGCGTTGGCGGCGGTCACGCCCGCCCCGGCCGCGTTGCCGATCTGCGGCTGGCTGCCGGCCGGCGCCAGGGTCAGGTTCGAGACGCCGTTGACCGGGCCGGGGATGACCAGGGCCACGCCCGCGCCAATCAGGCGCTGGTTAGCGTCCAGGCTGATCCCGGCGTTCTGGTTGGTAGTGGTTCCATTGCCGGCGTATACATAGATCGTGCTGCCGCTGGCCGAGGCCGTCTCGGCCGCCGCCAGGGTGTTGAACGGCGAGAATGAACGCCCGTCCCCCCCGGCCGGGGCGCCGTTATCGACGTACCAGACCATATCCACCATGCTCAGCGTCACCGTGGCGATGGTGGAATGGCCGCCGGGGTCGGAGACGCGATAGGTAAAGCTGTCGCTGACCGCGCCGGCCGGCGGGGAGTAAGTGAAACTGCCGTCGGCGTACACGTACACAGTTGCCCCGGCGCTAGCGCCGTTCAGAGCGGCGTCCAAAGCCAGGCCTTCAGGGTCGCTGTCGTTGCTCAGCAGGTTGCCCGCCAGGAAGACGTGCTGGCCGTAGAGCGCGCTGTCGGTGGCGGCCAATCGCAGCAGGGTGTTGCCCACCGTCTGGGCCGTTTCGCCGGTCACGATGGGGGCTTCGTCCACATTCAGGATGTTGACCGTGATGGTGGCCTCGCCGTACAAGATCGGCGCGCCGTTATCCGTCACCCGGATGACCAGGTTGTAGATTTTGTTGGCGCTTTCATAATCCAGGACCGCCCCAGCGTTCACCTGGATCAACCCCGTGCTGGGGTTGATCTTGAAGGCGTTGCCGGTGTTGCCGCTCTGGATGGTGTAGGTCTTGGTCTGGCCGGTGTCCTGGTCGGCAGCGACCACAGTGCCCACATTGGTATCGGCCGGGCTATTCTCGTCCACGCTGAAGGTGGCCGGGGTCACCACCGGGGCTTCGTTTTGGTTGCTCAGGTTGACCGTGATCGTGGCTTCGCCATACAACACCGGCACGCCGTTATCGGTCACGCGCACGGTCAGGTTGAAAGTCGGGGTCGTCTCGAAGTCCAGGGCGGCGCTGTTGGCCACCGTGATCTGGCCGCTGCCGCTGTTGATGGCAAAGGCCCCGCCCGTGTTGCCGCTCTGGATGCTGTAGGTGTGGGTCTGGCCCACATCCGGGTCGGTGTAAGCCACCGGCGGGCCGACGAGCATCCCGTTGGGGTTGTTCTCGGCTATGGACACACTCCCCCCGGTCACCACCGGGGCTTCGTTGAGGTTGTTCAGGTTGATCGTGATAGCGGCTTCGCCGTACAGGTTGGGCAGCGGCGCGCCCACATCGGTCACGCGCACGGTCAGGTTGAAGGTGGGGGTGGTCTCGAAATCGAGCTGGGTTGTATCGGCCACCGTGATCTGGCCGCTGCCGCTGTTGATGGCAAACGCCCCGCTGGCGTTGCCGCCCACAATGCTGAAGGTGTGGGTCTGGCCGGTGTCCTGGTCGGTGTAAGCAACCGGGCTGCCCACGTTGGCGCCGTTAGCGCTGTTCTCGTCCACGCTGAAGGTGGCCGGGGTCACCGCCGGGGCGTCGTTGGCGTTGGTCAGGTTGACGACGATGGTGGCTTCACCGTACAAGTTGGGGGTCGGCGCGCCCACATCGGTCACGCGCACGGTCAGGGCGAAGGCAGGGGTGGTCTCGTAGTCCAGGGCGGCGCTGGTCGCCACCGTGATCTGGCCGGTGCTGGGGTCGATGGCAAAGGCTCCGCCGGTGTTGCCGCCAGTGATGCTGTAGGTGTGGGTCTGGGTGGTGTCGGGGTCAGTGTAGGCCACCGGCGTACCGACGGTCGTCCCGCTGGCGCTGTTCTCGGCCACGCTGAAGGTGGCTGGGGTCACCACCGGGGTTTCGTTGACGTTGTTCAGGTTGATGGTGATGGTGGCCGTACCCGCCTGCGGGGGAACGCCGTCATCCAGCACCTGCACCACCAGGCTGAAGCTGGACGTAGCCTCGAAGTTCAGGCCGGCGCTGCTGGCGACGGTGATCTGGCCGGTGGTCGGGTTGATGGCAAACACCCCGCCGGGGTTGCCGCTCAGGATGCTGAAGGTGTGGCCCTGGGCCGGCAAATCCGGGTCGGTATACGTCACCGTGCCAACCGCCGTGCCGTTGGCGCTGTTCTCGTCCACGGCGAAGGTGGCCGGGTTCACCGCCGGGGCGTCGTTGGCATTGGTCAGGTTGATCGTCACCACCGCTTCGCCGTACAGGTTGGGCAGCGGCGCGCCCACATCGGTCACGCGCACGGTCAGGTTGAAGGTGGGGGTGGTCTCGAAATCGAGCTGGGTTGTATCGGCCACCGTGATCTGGCCGCTGCTGGCGTCAATGGCAAACGCCCCGCTGGCATTACCGCCCACGATGCTGTAGGTGTGGGTCTGGGTGGTGTCCGGGTCGGCGTAGGTGATCGGGCTGCCCACGTTGGCGCCGTTGGGGCTGTTTTCGGGCAGGCCGAAGATGGCCGAGTCGACCACCGGGGCTTCGTTGACGTTGGTCAGGTGGATGGTGATGGCGGCGCTGCCCGATTGTACCGGCGAACCGTCGTCGCTGACGGTGACCACCAGGTTAAAGCCGGGAATGGCCTCGAAGTTCAGGACGGCGCTGGCCGCCACCGTAATCTGGCCGGTGCTGCTGTTGATGGCGAACGCCCCGCCGGTGTTGCCGCTGCTGATGGCAAAGACATGGTTTTGGGCCGGCAGGTCCTGGTCGCTGAACGTCACTGTGCCGACGTTCGTGCCATTGGCGCTGTTCTCGTTCACGCTGAAGGTGGCCGGATTGACCACCGGGGCGTCGTTGACGTCGCTCAGGTTGATCGTCACCGTGGCTTCGCCGAACAGCACCGGCGCGCCGTTATCGGTCACGCGCACGGTCAGGTTGAAGGTGGGGGTCGTCTCGAAATCCAGGGCAGCGCTGGTCGCCACTGTGATCTGGCCGCTGGACGGGTCGATGGCAAACGCCCCACCCGTGTTGCCGCCCGTGATGCTGAAGGTGTAGGTCTGGCCGGTGTCCTGGTCGGTGTAGGTGATCGGCGTGCTGACGGCCACCCCGTTGGCGCTGTTCTCGGCCAATGCGATGGTGCGCCCAAAGACCAGCGGCGCGTCGTTAGCGTCGCTGACGTTCACCGTAATCGTGGCGCTGCCCGACCGGACCGGCGAGCCGTTGTCGGTCACGCTGACGGTCAGGGCGTAGCTGGGGGTCAGCTCAAAATCCAGTTGGGTATGATCGACCAGCGTGATCTGGCCGCTGGCGGGGTTGATGGTGAACACCCCGCCCGGATCGCCGCCGGTGATGGCAAAGGTCATCGTCTGCGCCGGAAGGTCCTGGTCGGTATAGGCCACGCTGCCCACCACCGACCCATTGGCGGCGTCCTCGGCCACGCTGAAAGCGGCCGGGGTCACTACCGGAGCGTCGTTGGCATCCGTCAGGTTAATCGTCACCGTCTTGGAATCAGACAGCGGCGGCAGCCCATTGTCGGTGATCTGCACCGTCAGGTTGAAGGTGGGGGTGGTCTCGAAATCGACCGCGGCATGAGCGTTGATGGTAATCTGGCCGTTCGCGTCGATGGCAAAGGCGCTGCCGGTATGGCCGGCCGTAATGGCGAACGTATGCCTCTGGCCCACATCCGGGTCGGTATAAGTCAGTGCGCCGACGACGG
>CAYQDU010000026.1:0-31664 GCA_964416275.1 uncultured Anaerolinea sp.
TCGCACCGCGCTGCTGGTTGCACTGCTTACGGCTTTGGAACAGCGGCTGGCCGAACTGTACCAGACGCCGGTGGCCATCGCACGCCGGGCCAACGAGTTGTGTTTGCAGCGCGGCCAGACGCTCACGGTGGCGGTGGGGCAGACACGCGTGGTGGGCCAATGCACGGGCATTGGTGACGATGGAACACTGGTGCTCGACACGCCCGACGGCCGGCGCACGCTCGCCTCGGGCAGCATCTGCCGCGCGTGACGGCGCCACAAAGCCCCACGACCGCAGTCGTGGGGCTTCTGCGCATACGTCGCGATCTTTTTCGTGGTCAACCACCGGCGGCGCGACCGCTTACGGCGCCGGGATCAACGAGTTGGGGAACATGGGGATTGCCGGATACACGGCCGTCGGCTGCGGGCGCTGGTTGCCGCGATAGACTCGTGTCTGCCCCTGCTGGAACGCCTGCACGCCGAAGCGGAGCGCGAACTGGGCCGCGAGCTGCATTCCAAAACCGAAAGCGGGGCCATCCCGCGCTCGACCGTCCAGCCCCAACCGCTCACACCCCCACCGGGGCTGGCCTGGGGGCCGCGCACCGTGCGCCAGATGCCGCTGGAGATGATCTTCCAACACCTGCCTAAGAATGAACTGTTCCGCCTGTCGTGGGGGGCCAAGAACGCCCACGGCGAGGAGTGGGAGAAGCTGCAAGTTGAGTTCGAAGCCCGCCTGGAACGCATGACCCGCGCCGCCCGGCGGGAGGGCTGGCTGCGCCCACAGGCGGTGTATGGCTACTGGCCGTGCCAGGCCCAGGGCGATGATCTGCTGCTCTACAACCCAGCCCAGCCGGGGCGCATTGCGGCGAGGTTCGCCTTTCCTCGCCAGCCGTTTGGCGAGCACCTGTGTTTGGCCGATTATTTCGCCCCAGTCGATTCGGGCCAGATGGATGTGGTGGCTTTGCAGGTGGTGACGGTGGGCCAGCCGGCCAGCGAGCGCTTCGACCAGCTTCAGGCCGCCGGGGACTACTCAGAAGCCTATTATCTGCATGGCCTGGCCGTCCAGACCGCCGAGGCCACCGCCGAGTACCTGCACCAACACATCCGCCGCGAGCTGGGCCTGGCCCCCGAACAGGGCAAGCGCTATTCGTGGGGCTACCCGGCCATCCCCGACCTGGAAGATCACCGGGTAGTGTTCGATCTGCTGCCGGCCGGGCGCGACCTGGGCATGAGCCTGACCGCCGCCTGCCAGTTAGTGCCGGAACAATCCACCGCCGCCATCATCCTGCACCACCCGCAGGCCAAGTATTACAGCGTGGGCGAGAGCCGGGTGGAACAGTTGATGAAGGGATAAGAAAGCACAGGGCGGCGGGGAAAAACCCGCCGCCCTGTGCTTTTGGGTATAGAATCTAAATACGCCAAACTTTTTTCAGGAGGCCCCCTACGCCCAAAATTACTCCCACCCCAAAACTCCCGGCCGATTTCACCCAGTCGGCGCTGCTCATCATTGACGTACAGCGCGGACTGTTCGAGAAATCAAACCCGGTCTACCAGGCCGAGCAACTCATCAGCAACATCAACGCCCTGGTGGAACGCGCCCATGGCTGCGGTGCGCCGGTGATCTACGTGCAGCACTCCGACGAGCGCAGCCTGGTCAAAGATACCCCTGGCTGGCAGCTCCATCCCGGCCTGCTCCCCCTGGCTGGGGAACCGATTGTGCAGAAACTGCACGGCAACGCGTTCGAGGAAACTGACCTATCAGACCTCCTGAACGCTCGCAAAGTGGGGAGGATCGTGGTGTGCGGGTTGGTGACGCACGGCTGTGTGAAAAGCACCTGCCTGGGTGGGCTGGCCTTGGGCTATCCGGTCACGCTGGCAACCGACGCGCACAGCAATTTCAACGCCGACGCCCTCCATATCATCGAAAAGTGGCACGCCAACCTGGACAACGCCGGCGTGACCCTGCTGCCAACCGGCGCTGTGCGGTTTAAGTAGCAAAAATTGGCTCTCTCGGCTTTCCGAGAGAGCCAAACCCATGTGACGCGATATGAATATAGAAAAGTAAGAGGCGAATTCAACAGGATGTGACTTTTGTCACGTGACTTTTAATTGAGATTTTGTTACCATCTATATTAGCTTAAACCATATTAAAAATGTGGGGGAGTATGAACTGCATCCATAACCCCAAAATTTTCATCTATGCGCAGTTTGACATCCAGTACATATTCGATCCCGGCTAATTCACTGCCTAAGGAAAGGTAGGCTACTATGTCACTAGAATCCCTCTTCACAAGCGTAAATTTCAAAAATACCATCCAAAAATATTGTGCTCAAACTGGATGGAAAATAGCTGACCTAAATAACGAACGAGCAATTCTACGTTTTACCATGGATTCCGGGCGCGTGCAAACGCTTTACATTCTACGATATGAAACAACCTTAGAGTTTTCGGTTCCCAGTGAAGCAACATTTGAGGATGAAGATCGAATTCCCCATTGGTTATCAACCATTTTGCTACGACGTAACGCTCAAAATAAGATAGGCTTCTGGTGCATTGAAGAAATCGGCAAAAAGCAGGTCTATTCATATATGCACAATGCAGAAATGTCATTGATTAACCAGGAATATTTTGCCAGGGTAATTCTAGCGCTGATCAGAGAATGCGACAATTTTGAGGGAATATTAGATAAAATAGTGAACGGCTAAGCGTGTCCTCAATATAGACCAACCACAATCTTGCAATATGGAAGCCGTAAATGTGGGTGAGCGACCATTTTTAACACCGCTCACCCACATTTATATATAATATCGACTCTTCCACCGCAGGCGGGATTTGACCTATCGGTGGGATCTGCGGGCGGCTGCGTCGTCCACAAACCCCACCGATAGAAATCTTCCTGGCAAAGCCGGAAGAACAATAATATCTTTGTCGTTTACTCCTCCGGCCCAATGTACGTGCCGGGGTGCAGGACGGTTGATTTAGGGATGACCACGATCCCATCCCGCACAATCCAGTTCTTGTCGTCTAATTGTGTGCCAGGCGGGAAGGGTTTGATCACCACCCCCGCGCCCACCCGAACATTCTTATCCAGGATGGCGCCTTCGATGCGGCAGTTGGGGCCGATGCCCAACGGTACGCCGCCCGGCAGGCTTGCGCCGGGCGCGTCGTAGTAGTCGGCGCCCATCATGATCGCGCGGCGCATCAACACATCGCCGGCAATCTGGCTGCGCAGCCCCACCACCGATTCGCTGATCTCAGCCTTATGGATCTGGCTGCCCTCAGCCAGCAGCACGTTGGTCAGGGTTGCCCCGTCGATGACCGAACCGGGCAGGAAGCGAGCGTGGGTATAGATCGGGCGCACGGGGTCGTAGAAATTGAACGGCGCGTTGGGGCGGGCCAACATCAGATTGGTCTCATAGAACGAGCGGATCGTCCCAATGTCTTCCCAGTAATCGTCAAAGTCAAAGCCCACCACGGTGTGGGTACCCAGCGCGCCGGGGATAATCTGCCCACCAAAATCATCAGATGGCGTGTCGTTGAGCAGATCGAACAGCGCCTGGGTATTGAACAGATAAATGCCCATCGAGCCGAGATAGGGCCGGGCGGGGTCATCCCGGCTGACAAACTGCTCCAGCACTTCGGGGTCGCGCGGCTTCTCGACAAACGAACTGATCCGGCAGTCGGCGGCGCGCTTGAGCAGGCCAAAGCGCGCCGCCTCGCCCGCCGCCACCGGCTGGACAGCCACGGTGATGTCGGCCTTGTGCTCATCGTGAAAACGGGCCATCTCGGCGTAATCCATGCGATACAGATGGTCGCCCGCCAAAATCAAGACCCGTTCGGCCTTGGTGGTTTTGATCTCATTGATCTGCTTCCGCACCGCGTCGGCCGTGCCGAGGTACCATTCGCTGCTCGACGGAGTCTGCTCGGCGGCCAGGATTTCAACCCAGCCCTGGTGAAACGCATCAAAGACATAGGTCTGGGTAATATGGCGGTGCAGCGAAACCGAGTTGAACTGGGTCAGCACGGCAATCCGGGTGATGCCCGAATTGATGCAGTTGCTGATCGGTACATCGATTAGGCGGTATTTTCCAGCAATCGGCACGGCCGGTTTAGAGCGCTGCTTGGTGAGGGGGTACAGGCGCTTGCCTACCCCGCCGCCCAAGATTAAACCCAGAATCGATTCGGTGGATGGCATCGGAAGTCTCCTGAAGGGATGACGGACGAGCGGTAAGATTGAACCTGGCGGTTATTATAAAGAGTTTTGACCAGAACGGGGAAACTTTAAACCGTTCTGCGGGCGCATGGCATATACCATGCGCCCGCAGAACCATAAATCATCTATGCCGAAGGTGGGAATCGAACCCACACTCCTCACGGAACACGATTTTGAGTCGTGCGCGTCTGCCAGTTCCGCCACTTCGGCTGGATTGTGCAGCTAGTATATCGAATGTTGGCCCAATGGTCAAGTACAATCCCAGCAGTTAAAAAAAGCAGGGGCGGGCTTGAAAACCCGCCCCTGCTTGCTAATTAACGCGCCACGTAGGGCAGGTACAGCCCATAGTCGATGATGACCACGAAAGCGCTCACGCCGGCGGCCTGGGCCGCCGTGCCGCCCACATCCAACACCTGCCCGCCAAGCAGGTTGACAACGTAGACCCCGTTATCGGTCGGGTCCCAACGGCCGCCAGGCGGGGTGAGGCGATAGACTGCGGTGATCGAATTGCCATCGGCGGCCGGAGTAGCCCGCACGAAGCTCGCCAACTGGCTGAAACTGGGCGGCAGATCGCTGGCGCTGCGGCTCACCTGCAGATCGTTCCCATCCAGGCTGCCAAACTTCACCATGTCCGAGTCTTCATACGTCACCGTCAGGGTGTAGACCGTCCCGCCGCTTACGTTCACGTTGGGGGTTGTCACGTGGGTGACGATAGGGCCGCCCGGGTTGGGAATATCTACCCGGAAATTGCCCACTGCGGCCGCCAGCGAGACGTTGGCAATTCCATCTGCAATCTGCCCGCTTTGCAGGCTGACAGTGTAGGTCCCGTTATCCAGGATGCTCCAGCTTCCGCCGGGCGGGATGAGGTGATACACCGCCGTGATCGGCGAGCCGTCGCCAGCCGGGGCGGCGCTAACAAAGGCGGCGGGCTGGTCGAAGCCGTCTGGCCCGCTCACCCGCAGGTCGTTCCCATCCAGCGTACCGAACACCACCCCGTCCGGGTCTTCGTAGGTCACGGTCAGGGTATAGACCATGTTCCCGGCAGTGGTCACATCCGGGGCTTCCAGGTGGGTGACGGAAGGCCCGCGCCGGTCCACCTGATAGACCGGGCCGGCGAAGTCGCCGTTGCCCAGGCCCGGCCCGCCCAACGGCATGGCCGGGGCGGCCAGGATACTGTCATCGTCTATCAGGTCCAGGCCGATGGTTCCGGTCAGGTTGGCTACCGTGGTAACCGAGATCACATAGCTGGCGTCTGCGCCGCTCAGGCTTGCCAGGCTCGCCCCGGCCTGCCCGCCCGTAGCCGCCAGGCTGAAATCGGTCAGATCGACCCCGCTCACCGGCATGTTGAACGTGACCGTGAACGGAGCGCTAGGGGCGCTGGTGGGGCTGGCCGCGGCGCGGGTGATGGCGATGACGGCCGGCATGGTCTCATAAGCCCCCAGGTCTACCGCCGCGCCAAAGATGCGCGGGTTCCCGGCCAGGTCGAGGGTGGTGGTGATCAGGCTGTCCAGCCCGGCGTCGATGGCCGGCGAACCGTAGCCCAGGCGCAAGTTGCCGGTGATGGTGGGGGCGCTGCTGGCGCTGACCGGCTCAACGAACAGCGGATCGAGGTCCAGGTTGCCCAGACCGTACCCGCCCTGCACCAGGCTGTGGGTGATGACCGGCGTGGGGCTGCCCAGGTTGTACACCTCGCCGCCCTCATTGCCCCATAAGATGCTGTTGCCAATCCAGACGCTGGCGGCCTGGTTATACAATCCGCCGCCGGTATCATCCGCCTGGTTGCCGCTCAAAGTGACATTGGTCAGGCGCAGGCTGCTGCCGGCGCTGTAAATCCCCGCCCCATTGAGAGCCTGGTTGCCGCTCGCCAGGGTATTGCTGATCGCCAGGGCCGCACTGCTGGCATAAATCCCGCCGCCCTGGTTATCGGCCTGGTTGCCGCGCAGGGTCACGTTGTTCAGGCGGCCCGACCCGGTTATATAGGCTAGCGCGCCGCCATACATGTTGGCCTGGTTTTGCTCGAAGACCACGTCGTTCAACTGCACATCCAGGCAGTCACTGCTGGTCATTCCGCCGCCGATGATACTGGCGCTATTACGCTCGAAGACGACTTTATTCAGAATCGGGCTGCTTCCGTTATCGTTGAACACCCCCCCGCCATAAGCACCGCTGGCATTATCCCGGAAGGTCACGTTGTTCAGACGTGGGCTGCCGCCGACGTTCATCATCCCGCCGCCAAAGAGCGAGGTGTTGCCTTCAAAAAGCAGATCGGTCAGAACCGGACTGCTGCCGATGTTGGCCATCCCGCCGCCGCCGATATTGCTCCCGCCCGCCATTCCCGTGGCGTCGTTCTGAACAAAGGTAACCTGGGTCAGGGTCATGACGCTGCCCTGGTTGATAATCCCCCCACCGGCTAACATAGTGCTGTTGCGCGTCAGGGTCAGGTCGTGGGCGACGGCTTTCAGGTCATCAATACTGGCCCACCCGCCGCCCATCTGCTGCGCCTGGTTGCCCGTGAAGGTCACCTGGGTCAGGGTGATGGCGCTGTCCATGGTCATCAGTCCCCCGCCAGCCTGGTAGCCGGAATTGTCATTGAAGGCCACATCGTTTAGCACGGCGCTGCCCTGCATGAGCGTCATGCCGCCCCCATAGCCCATGCTGACGGAGTTGCGCGCAAACGTGACCTGGGTGAGGGTAATCGGCCCGCCCATACTCATCAAGCCGCCGCCCAGCACAGCAGTATTGCGGTTGAACAAAACGTTGTTCAAGCTCACCCCGGCGATTTCGGAGCCGGGCTGGCCCGGTTGGATGGAATTCATCAAGCCGCCGCCGTACTGCTGCGAGGTATTGCGGGTGAAGGTAACATCCTCCAGGTGGAGCCAGCCGTTGACGTTTGTCAATCCGCCCCCATAGCCCTGAGAGCGGTTACTGATGAAGTCCACGTCATTCACCTGGGCCTGGCCGATGGCATTGATCACTGCGCCCATCATGTTGGAGGCATTATCGCGCACCGTGACATGCTGCAAGGCCAGGCGGCCATAGACATTGATCACCGCCGCCCCGACATTGCCCAGGTTGCTGCGCAAGACCACGTTGGTCAGAGTCATAGCCTGGGTCAGGGTGATGGCTTCGCCAATATTCACCACCCCACCACCACAGCCGGCGACAGGAATGAGTGTCGTTACGCTGCATGGGTTGGGGTCGTTTATCGCCGCGCCGCCGCGAATGGTCAGCCCGTCCAGGCTGGCCCCATCGGCCCCATGCACCACGTGATAGCAGTTGTCAGTGTAAGCCGCCGGATTGGTATCGTTGGGCACGGCGGGGTCGTCGCCGGCGATGTCGCAGCTCAGCGTCGTCAGGTTGGTTTCCCAGTTGCGCTGGGCCAGGTCGGTTTCGCCTCCGGCAAACCCGCCATAGATGGCGACGCCGGGGGTGAGGGTGAAGGTAGCGGTAGGATAGAAAGCGCCGCCGATAGTGGGCGTATACACTCCGCTCGCCATCCAGATCTGGTCGCCGCTGGCGGCCGCGGCCAGGGCGCTTTCCAGGCGCGGGAAAGCGTCATTCCAGGTGCTGCCGGTAGCGGCTCCTGTAGCCCCAGCCTTTACATAGATAATGTTGGCGTTGGGGGCGGCCGTTGCGGGCTGCACCGCTGGCGCAGCCGCCGGGAAGAGCAGCGCCGCCATCAGCGCCAGGCGCAGCGCAAAACCGGCGCCTCGCCGCAGTAAAACCAGGACAGGTGATAGACAGATAAACATGGGCCTCCTTCTTCATATTCACTTGGGTTTTATGAGGCCAGAAGAGTTTGCATCCTCTGGCGTTTCTTAGGCAGCGGGGGTTGACCTATATGTGGGGGTTTGCGGGCGGCGTAGCCGCCCGCAAACCCCCACATATAGAAATTTTCTCGGCCAAATCGGTTAACCGATGAGTAATCTATGGCGCTCTGCGAGCACCATCAAAAAGAGATGTTGCGTGGATTTTATCGCGCTTCGTGCGACGAAATCCAGGCATTAACCCTCTTTCGGCGAAGCTCGCCAGTCACCTCCGCCATAGTGGAATGGGGAACTGCCCTGGGCGAAGCCAGATAACTTTATTGGAAAGTTTGAAAGGGAGAATAACATATACTTTGTCGTAAACACAAGGGAAAACGGGTCTTTTGATTTGCCGATATGGGCGGCGGCTTAATTTCAGGACAAACAGACCGCCGCGCCGAATTCGGGTATAATTCCTCCGCAAAATAGGAGAATGATTGGGAGAAAAAAGCCATGCGCCTGGGAATTATCGGCCTGCCGCAATCCGGCAAAACTACAATCTTTAACGCCCTGACCCGCGGCGATCAGCCTACCAGCATGAGCGGCGGGCGGTTCGAGGTCCATACCGCGGTGGTGGATGTCCCCGACGGGCGCATCGACCGCCTGAGCCAGATGTTCAAACCCCAAAAGACGATCTACGCCAAAGTGACCTACGCCGACATCGCCGGGCTGGAGGGCAAGAGCGGCGAGGAGGGCGGCGGGCAGAAGAGCGGTCTTTCGGGCCAACTGCTTAACCAACTGGCCCAGATGGACGGCTTCGTTCACGTAGTGCGCGGCTTCGAGAACGCCAGCGTGCCGCACCCGGCCGGCCGCGTCAACCCGACCCGCGATATCGAATCGCTGGACGGCGAGCTGCTGCTCAACGACCTGATTATGGTCGAGCGTAAGCTGGAACGCCTGGTGGAAGAGCGCAAGAAAGGCGGCGGACGGGATAAGGCCGTGATCGAACGCGAACTGGAACTCTTCCGCCTGTTTCAAGATACGCTCACCGCCGGCACGCCGCTACGCGACATCGACATCCCGGCCGAAGACGAGAAGAACCTGGCCGGGTTTGGCTTCCTGACCCGCAAGCCTGTGTTGCTGCTGCTCAATCTGGGCGACGGGCAGGAGCCGCCCGCCATCGCCTACCCCCACCAGCGGGCTACCGTGCTGCCCCTGCAGGGCAAGCTGGAGATGGAGCTATCGCAGCTTCCGCCCGACGAAGCCCAGGTGTTCATGGAAGAATTCGGCATCCAGGAACTGGGCCTCAGCCGGGTGATCCGGGCCTCCTACGACCTGCTGGGCCTGCAATCGTTCTTCACCGTAGGTGAAGACGAAGTGCGGGCCTGGACGGTGCGCCGGGCCGCCCCGGCGGTGGAGGCGGCTGGCGCCATCCACACCGACTTGCAAAAAGGCTTCATCCGGGCCGAGATCGTGGCCTACGACGACCTGGTGGGCTTGGGCGGAATGGCCGAGGCCCGCTCCCACGGCAAGCTGCGCCTGGAGGGCAAAGAATACGTGGTGAAAGATGGGGACATCATGCACGTCCGCTTTAGCCCTTAGGAATTGAGGCGGATTGGTTTCTGATTGTAGGGGCTGCCTGTGCGGTACAGCCGCACAGGCAGCCCCTACAATCAGAACGATTCGTGTTCATCCACGAAAATCTGTGTCGAATAAACGAGGTGCGAATGACCACTACGTATACCCAAGCGCGTTGGAGCCTGGCGGACCTGTTCCCGGCCAACGACAGCCCGGAGATGAAAGCCGCCCTGGCCGCGCTGGATGAGCGCGTGGCAGGGTTTGAAGCCTGCCGGGCCGAGCTGTCCCCGCAGATCAGCGTCGAGCGCTTCCTGGCGCTGGCCCGGGATCTGGAAGACATCACCCGCCTGAGCTACCGCATCTACGGCTTCGCCAGCCTGGCCTTCGCCGCCGACACCCAGGATCAGGCCGCCCAGACCTTCCTGGCCCAGGTGCAGCAGAGCATGGCCGAACTGGAAAACCGCAGCCTGTTCTTCAGCCTGTGGTGGAAAGACCTGGACCCCCAAAACGCCGACCGGCTGATGGCCGCCTCCGGCGATTACCGCTACTGGCTGGAGGAAATGCGCCACTTCAAGCCCCACACCCTCAGCGAGGCGGAAGAGAAGATCGTCAACATCAAGAACACCACCGGGGCCAGCGCCCTGCACAACCTGTACGATGCCATCACCAACCGCTATGTGTTCAAGCTGACCGTGGACGGCGAGGCGAAAGAACTGACTCGCGGCGAGCTGATGGTTTACGTGCGCGGGGCCGACCCCGATCTACGCGCCGCCGCTTACCAGGAGCTGTACCGGGTTTACGGGCAGGACGGCCCGATCCTGGGCCAGATTTACCAAACCCTGGTGCGCGACTGGCGCAACGAGCAGGTGGCCCTGCGTCGCTTTGCCAGCCCCATTGCCGCCCGCAACCTGATCAACGACATCCCCGATGAGGCGGTAGACACCCTGCTGGCTGTGGCCCAGAAGAACGCCCCCCTATTCCAGCGCTATTTCCGCCTCAAGGCCCGCCTGCTGGGCATGGAGCGCCTGCGCCGCTACGACGTATACGCCCCGGTGACGAAATCGGACAAGAAGTACGACTTCAACGCCGCCGCCGACATGGTGCTGGATTCATTCCGGCGCTTCGAGCCGCGCGTCAGCGCCCTGGCCCAACGCGTATTCGACCAGAACCACCTGGACAGCCAGGTGCGCAAAGGCAAGCGCGGCGGAGCCTTCTGCTCCACCGTCACCCCCGACCTGACCCCCTGGGTACTGGTCAACTACCAGGGCCGCCCGGACGATGTGGCAACCCTGGCCCACGAACTGGGCCACGCCATCCACTCTATGCTGGCCGACCAGCACAGCGCCTTTACCCAGCACGCCTGCCTGCCTCTGGCCGAAACCGCCTCGACCTTTGGCGAGATGATGCTGATCGACCGGCTGCTGGCAAGCGAGAGCGATGGAAGCGTGCGCCGCGACCTGCTCTTCCGCCAGGTGGACGATGCCTACGCCACCATCCAGCGCCAGGCGTATTTCGCCCTGTTCGAGCGTCAGGCCCACGAGATGATCGAAAAAGGCGCTTCGGTGGACGAACTGGCCCAGGCCTACCTGGATAACCTGACCGGGCAGTTGGGCGAGGCGGTGGAAGTAAGCGCCGAGTTCCGCTGGGAGTGGGTTTCGATCCCCCACATCTATCAGGTTCCGTTCTACGTCTACGCCTACGCCTTCGGGCAGCTTTTGGTGCTGGCTCTGTACCAGCAGTACCAGGCCGAGGGCGAAGCCTTCAAGCCGCGCTACCTGAAGCTGCTGGCCGCCGGCGGCTCAGAAGCGCCAGTGAAGGTGCTGGCCGAGGCCGGGATCGACATTCGCTCGGCGGCTTTCTGGCAGGGCGGCTTCGACGTAATTGCCAAAGCCGTCGAGCAGCTTGAAGCGCTGCCGGCGCTGTGACCATGCCATCCGCACAGCCCCTCGACCTGAGCCGCGTCTTCCAGCAGGTGGGCCAGGCGCTGCAAGAGAACCGGGAAGCGCTGAACCAGGCCGATCCGTATAACGCCAATCACGGCGACCACATGGTCGCGGTGTTCGAGGCCATCCGCCAGGCGGCCCTGGCGCAGACCGCCGGGCCGGGCGCGGAAGGCAACCCACTGGCCGAGATGATGGATGCGGGCGCCCGGCGGCTGGACGCCCTGGCGGGCAACGGTTCGGCCCAGGTGTATGGGCGCGGGCTGCGCCAGTTGGCCGAACAGTTCCGACGCTACCAGGTGCAGGAGGCCGATCTGCTGGCCTATGTGCGCCAGGCCCTGGCCGAAGACGACGCCGCCCCTTTGCCCCCCGGCGGGCAGGCCGCTCCCGGCGATGTGCTGAAGGCCCTGGTCAGCGGCCTGGCCGCCTGGGGCCAGGATGCCCCCCCCAGCGGCGAAGCGCCAGGCGGGTTCAAGCTGAGCATGGGGGCGCTGCTGGAATTTGGGATGGCCTATTTGCAGGCCAGGCAGCGCGGCGGCAGCCGGATCGACGTGCTGGCCGACGCGGCCGCCTCGGTCAGCCCGCTTAACCAGGTTCCGCACCGCTACGAATCAGCCCGGATTGCCCTGGCCGCTCTGCTGCGGGCCATCCAGAGCCAATGATACAAAGATTGCGAACGGCGAGATCGCTCGCAATCTTTGTATCATTCCGGGATAGAGAAATTTGCGAGACGGCAGCCTCTTTCCTGGCGAACTTCGCTTGGCGAGCAAAGCTTGCCAGTCATCTTCACCACGGTTGCGTGAGGAGCTACCCGCCACGCAACAACCCCAAATAATACTTCTTTCCCGGCCAAGCCGGAAGAACCAGAAAAAAACCCGCCATTGGCGGAAGAGCCCAATTTCTTTCCGGCAAAGCCGGGAAAGCGGTTTGCCTTAGAAAGGATATTCTTCGTCTTCAGGCGGAGCGGGGGGCGGGGCAAGTTCGCCTTCCTCCGACTTGCGCTCCAGCATTTGCATTTCAGAAGCCACTACTTTGGTGAAATAGCGTTTCTCGCCGCCCTGCTCGTATTGGTCGGTTTGCAAGCGGCCTTCGATGTAGACCAGGCGGCCCTTTGCCAGATATTCCTGGCAGATCTCGCCCAGGCGGCCCCAGGCTTCGATGTTAAACCAATCGGTGCGCTCGCGCGGCTCGCCGTCGCTGGTGCGCCGCCGGTCATCGACCGCCAGGCTGAACTTACACACCTTCGAGCCTTTGGGCGTAAAGCGGGTTTCCGGATCGCGCCCCAGGCGGCCAATCAACTGGACTTTGTTCAAAGATGGCATCGGCTGGCTCCTTTCGCTGTTTACAGTTTAGCCCAGGTTGAGCGCCTGTCAAGAGAGAAAAACGGCGCTATTCGTTTTGCAGAATTCTTAACCCTCGGAAGGCTTGAGAAGAATTGCACATTTCCCCATTCACTGGTATGCTTAATGCGTTGCGGATTTTTCTTTAGAGTTGCTACTTACCGCATAATGGCAAAATTTATTGCACATCAAGCCGTCGCTCAGCAATCCAAAATCATCACGCTGCTTATTACCGAGGGTCTATGTATGTTGCTATTGAAGGTGTGATTGGGGTCGGCAAAACCACCCTGGCGCGCCTGCTACAGCCGTCTTTTCAATCAGGCCTGCTGCTGGAAGTGTTTGAAGAAAACCCTTTCCTGTCCGACTTCTACGCCGACCGGGCCCGGTACGCTTTTCAAACTCAAATTTTCTTTCTACTCAGCCGCTACCATCAGCAGCGGCGCACGGTGAGCGCTTTATTGGCCCAAAACGGCGCTTTACTGGCCGATTACACCTTCGAGAAGGATGCCCTGTTCGCCCGCATCAACCTTAAGGGCGACGAGTTAGAGATGTACCACCGCGTTCACGAGGCGTTGGCCGAGAAGATCATCGTCCCCGATTTGATCGTATACCTGCGGGCCGAAACGGATGTGTTAATGCAGCGCATCGCCTTTCGCGACCGGCCCTATGAGCGGAACATGGAGCGGGCCTACATCCACGAGCTAAACCAGGCCTATGACGAATTCTTCTCGGATGGACAGCCGCGCCGCTCGCCGGTGCTGCCCATCGACACCAACAACCTGGACATTGTGCGCCGCCGGGAAGACCTGGAACTGGTTGAGACGCGCATCCGCCAGGCGCTTAAGCTCTCTCCCTACCAGCCGGAGCTGCCGTTGACGTAAAGAGAAAGGTTGAGATTTTCCATGCGCATCACTCGCGACACGCTCTTGAAGATCGCCCAGGACGCCGCTGCGCGCCAGGCGCGCAACGCCCCAGACTTGCTGGCGGCCTACCTGTGCGGGTCGCTGCTGGATGACGAGTTCTTGCTCGGCGGGACCACCGACGTAGACCTGGTCTTCATTTACACCTTCAACAGCCGCAGCGGGCGCGAAATTGTGCGCCTGACCGACGACATCCACCTGGATATCCGCCATCACGACCAGCGCCTGTACCGCGACACGCGCCGCCTGCGCGAAGACCCCTGGATGGGGCCGACGTTGAACCGCTGCAAGGCGCTGTACGACCCGCAGCATTTCTTAGACTTCACCCAGGCCAGCGTACGCGGCCAGTTTGCCCGGCCCGACCACATCTTCGCCCGCGCCCGCCAGGAGGCCGAAC
Source organism: uncultured Anaerolinea sp. (assembly GCA_964416275.1). Taxonomy (GTDB): domain Bacteria; phylum Chloroflexota; class Anaerolineae; order Anaerolineales; family UBA4823; genus RBG-16-57-11. Next base: position 14,115 of record CAYQDU010000026.1, read on the forward strand.
AGGCCCGCCAGATCTGGATGGCGTTTCGCTATCAGGAGGTCGATGCCGGGCCAGCAGAAGTAGGACGCTACCTGGAAGCGCTGGAACATGCCGCCAACGCCATCAGCGGCCTGAGCGGAATGCCGCTGGCCGAACGGCGCTTCCTGCCGGGCTTCCAGCAGCGGGCGCAGGCCGTGAACCGTCCGGGCCTATATGCCGGGCTGGTGGGGCTGCTGGGCGCGCCAAACCTGGCCGCAGTGGGCGATCTGCCCCAACAAAGCCTGGAAGACTGGCTGCCTCTGTGGCAGGAGGCCTATCTGGCTGGCGGCAAGACCCTGGCGGCCGGCGAAGGAGCCGCCCCATCGGCAGAGGGCATAGACGACCAAACCGCCCGCCTGCACCCCGACCGCATCTTTTATTATTCGGCGGCCTTCCAGGCCCTGCTGGGGGCCGGGCAGGCCGAGGCTATCCTGTGGCCGCTGCTGCGCACCTGGACCGGAGCCGTGCTGCGCTGCCCGACCGAAGCCAAAGAACAGACCGCCTGGCGGCAGGTCTTTTCTCGCCTGGGGCTGGCCGGGCTGCCTTTCACCGGGCGCATCGAAGCCCTGGACGCATTCCTGGATGTAGTAGATGAGACATTGGAGGGTTGGGCGCGCACCAACGGCGCCTGGCAAGATTGAGGCTTGCATTGTTTCACGTGAAACAACGGTCTATTGGTTCGAATTCAGACCAGAAAGGGGGGGATGATTGTCGATATACTGAATGACTTCTGACAGTTGCCCGGCCTTGCTCCCTCGGCTATACTGAGACGGCGGCGCTTGTCTGTACGACTGTATCTTTAGCGACTGATCTTCTCACACAGGTTCTTCCTAATATTCTTGTCATTGTGGGGATCAAAATAACTAAATCGTCGTTTCTATTTTATGGAGAAATTTTGAATGAAGACTGAATGGAACCAATCTATCCCCCCCTTGTTCCGCTCAAACGAGCGGAAGCGTTGGGCTATCTGCCTGTTTGCCCTGGCGCTGGGACTGCTGCTGGCCGGAGCGCTGCTTAGCTCGGCCAACGCGGCCGAATTTTACCTGCCCGGCGAGCGGGCCGACCGGCTGCAAGCCACCCAGCCGCCCGATCTGCCCACCTCGGTCGAGATCACCCCGGTGGAAACCCTGCTGCCGTCCGGCTACTCGCCCCTGATCTTCACGTGGCCGCCAACCCCCACGAGCGTTACACCGCCCACCGAACCGGCCCCCACCGAAGAACCGCCTGCCACCGCGCCGGCTGAGGCTGCCCCGGCCGAGCAGCCAGCCGCTGAGGTTCCGTTGGTCCCCACCTCGATCCAGGCAGGCGATCTGGCCATCCGCACGCTCAGCTCGGTGGATGGCGCATTGCCCGGCAGTCCGCTGGAGATCACCATCTGGTACACCAACACCGGCAACTCCGCCATCGCCAATGTAACCATCTCGGACACCCTGTTTAAGCTTCAGAATTATGACTGCACTTACACGGCCGAACCGGCGATCACGCAAGACGCCTGCACCGGCGGCCCTTCGACGGGCTGGACTATTCGCTGGAGCATCCCTTCCCTGGCCGCCCACGCCAGCGGAACGATTACCCTGCACACTACGATCATCAACGGTATCCAACCACAGTACCACGCAAACAGCGCGCTGAATCTGATCCTGACGGTAGGCAATTCGGTCGATATCTATGCCCCCGGAATTACCAAAAGCTCCAGCACCGTGCCGGTAGTGGTGTTGGGGGCTATCTTTGACCTGAAAAAGAGCGCTACCCCAACATCGGCCATACCGGGCCGCCTGATCACCTATACGCTCTCTCTGGAGAATAAAGCCCGCAACGACTGCACCACGGCTACCAATATCGTCATTACCACCACCTTACACCAAAAAGTCAACTTTGTATCGGCTGAATCGGGCGGGACATACGACAGCACCGCCCGCACGGTGCGCTGGAATCTAACAAGTCCACTGGCCTGCGGCAGCACCATCAGTGTACGGGTGCTAACCCGCCTGACCGACCAGGTTGGCACAGCCTCTGAAATCACCAATTCCGGCGATTGGGATGGCGTCCTCCAGCTCTACAAGGACTCCAAGGCTATCAGCTCTGAACTGTACAAGCCAAAACTCGGCTCTGCGCCTTCCTGGACGGTTAAGATTTTGCCCACCCTGGAAAAAACTGCGCTGGATAAAAACCGCCGGGTGGCGCCCGAAGCCTTCCCCACCGAGGAAATCACCTACACCCTCAAGGTGCATAACCCCACCCAGACTGCCCTGACCGGGGTGCTGGTCACCGATACCCTGCCAGGCGAGCCGGCCCCGTTCGAGTATGTGCGCTCGCCAGCCGGCAGCCCCGTACCCGAGGTGCGGAACGGTGGGCGCAACCTGATGTGGACGCTCGACCTTCCTGCCGAAGGCAGCCTCACTTTCAGCTTCGTGGTGAAAATCCCGCGCCAGACCCGCATCAACGACAACGCCGAGGGACAGGACTATTTCAACACCAAGCTGCAAGCCAGCCATCCAAGCACCTTCTTCCGCCAGGAAACCAACCTGGCAAAGGTGAAAATCTGGGCGGCCCTGGTGATGAAGAAGACCGTCAGCCCGAATCATGCCAAGGTAGGCGAGAATGTCGTCTACGAACTGAGCCTGACCAACAAAGGCCCGTTTACCTTCAACTCGGTGCGCATTACCGACACCCTGCCGGCCAATTTCACCTACGTGACGATGGAAAGCGGCCCCGACCCGCTGCCCGACTATCGCAACAAGGTGATCGTCTGGGAGCTGCCGGTGCCATACGCATCCGTCGTCACCCTGCGCTTCCAGGTGCGGGTAGATGGAATATGGCTGCAAACCTATGGCAACAACGTCTACGGCTATTCGGACGACGCCTATATCCCGAAGCTGATCAACCAGGCCAACGTAAAGGTTGACCCGTCTATTCTGCTCAACAAGGTCGTCACCCCGAATAAGATTTTCTATAACGAGATCGTGGAATACGCCCTGACCGTGAAGAACGACAGCAATGACCCCTGGACCCTGGCAGAAGTGCGTGACCAACTGCCGGATGGTTTCTACCAGGAGGGCGGCAGCTACGGCAACGAGGCGGTTATTGCCATCGAACCCGACTATGTGATCCCAGCCGGCGATACCTGGGAAGGCTCGTTCCAGGCCAAGGCCGTGGGCGGCGGCTCGCTGACCTGCAACAACCTGCCCAAGACCTTCCCCAACGCGCCGGGGGCAATCGAACTGCAGTTCATTGCTCCTCAGGCAATCCTGGCGTATAACGCGGCTGCGCTGGCTCCGGTAGAGGTTCTGCCGCATGTCAACGGCACCCTGACCCCCTATCGCCAGACGGTGCAGCTTGGCAACATCGTTACCTATACCCTGGGGCTGGATAACGTCTCGCCGCAAAACGCCCCCGGCAACACCATCAACGTCGTCCTGCCGGCCGGCCTGCAATACATGTCCATGGTGCAGGGCCCGGCCCCCACGGTGAACGGCCAGACCCTCACCTGGAGCAACGTCAATGTGATCGCCGGGACCAAAGTAGAGCTTAAGTTCAAGATCCAGGTGCTGCCCAGCGCCACCCTGGGTACGAAAACCCCTACCGTCACCACCACCTCGGCGGCTGGCATCTGCATCGGTAAGTTCATCTCCGGCGATGTCAACGTGGGCATGGGCGTGAACGTGGTCGATGATGTGATCGTCCTGAAAAAGACCTCGCCGGCCTTCGTAGCGCCGCGCTCGCTGGTCGAATACGACATCAGCATCCAGAATAAAGATTCCTATCCCTTCCCCATCACCCTGATCGACTCGCTGCCCCTGGGCTTTTCGTATGACTCGATGACCTCCGGGCCAACGCCTTCGCTGACCCAGGTGCGCCCCAGCGACCAGCGCATGGAGGTGATCTGGTACAACCTGGTCATCCCCAGGAACACCACCTACCACCTGAAGATGAAGGCGCGCAGTTCCAACCTGTATGGCGATTACACCAACTACCTGGACGCCAACAGCCCGGAGACGATCATCCGCCGCGCCCTGGCCGATAAGCCGGTGACGGTGGCCCCCCTGGTGGACATCAAGAAAGACACCCCGGTGAAGGCCGCCATGCCCGGTTCAACCGTGCCGTATACGATCATCCTGCTCAACCTGAGCAGCATGAATTACACCAACGTCCTGGTGACGGATACCCTGCCCAGCGGGTTCAGCTTCGTGCGCATGCAGGCCGGCTCGCCGGCCCCCATCGCTTTGGGGCCGAATAAGACCCAGCCGGTGTGGAAAATCAGTTCGCTGGCAGCTGGCGCTTCGGCCACCCTGGCTTTCGAGACCACCATCGGCGCCGGCACGGCTCCCAACACCTACTATAACCTGGTGACGGCCAGCAGCCCCAACGGGCATATCCCCGACACCGGGCCAACCGCGCCGGTGGTAGTGACGAACACGCTGGTTGCCCAGTTCGAGATGTTCAAGACCACCTCGATACACAACGCCATCCCCGGCGACACCGTGCCGTATACCATCACCCTCCACAACCTGGGGACGCAGACGTACAGCAATGTGGTGGTGACGGATACGCTGCCCTCCGGGTTCACCTTCGTGCAGGCGCGATCCGGTACGCCGGCCCCGGCTACCACCGGGCCGAACAATAACCGGCCGGTGTGGAGCATCGCATCCATCGCGCCAGGAGCCACCGTGTACCTGGTATTCGAGGCCAAGATCAGCCTGACTCTGCCCACCAGCATCTACTTCAACCAGGTGACAGCCTTCAGCCCCACCGGGGCCATCCCGCCCACCGGGGCTACCGCGCCTGTGGCGGTGACGCAGCAGGGCGGAGGCACAGACTTCCGAAATATCTACCTGCCAGTGGTCAGAAAGTAGCCTACTGCAGTAAAGAGCGGGCGGCGCAATGGCATTGCGCCGCCCGCCTGACTATTGGAAAGCAACCCAACAAAAAGGGAGATTTTGAGCGCCAGCGCTCAAAATCTCCCTTTTCTATTTCTCCGGTTGTGGGTCAATCATCTTCCAGATGCAGAGTCACCGCTTCCTGGATTTCGTCGATGGTCTGGGCAATCGGGTTCTTAAGCGCTTCGGCCAGCAGCAGCTCGCGGATGCGCCGGGCGGCCAACCTGCGCTCGTCGCGCGTTACCACCAACTCCAACAAGGAACAGGCTTGCAGCAAACCCAGCAAGGCCAGTTCGCGCAGGCTCGGCTCGACCCCGGCCAGCAAGATCGCCCGCAGGCGGGCCTTGAGCAAATACTTGGCCGAGGCGTTTATCTGCGGCGCCTGCGGCGCGCCCTCCGGCTGCCCTGGCGCAGGGATGACCCAGGTCAGACGGTCGTCTTCCTGCGTCACCAGCCCCTTGTCTGCCAGGCGGGCGACAATCCGCGGATAAGATTTTTTGGGTTTGAAGTTGAGGTGAGTCACCCAATATTGGGCTTTGCGCTCCTGCTTGACCGCCCGGATTTCAGCCACAGCTTCATCCAGCAGTTCGTCGCCGCAGGGCGTTTCGTCTAACACTTCCAGGTGATGTTTTTCCTTGACTTTGATCTTGCCCATCAGGCCCAGTTCACACAGCATTGCGCCGGCCAGCCCTGGCGGCAGCTTCTCGGCTGCCCAGGCCGGCAGCGTGCCTTTTTCTTCGTGGACCGCGATCAAGAATAGATCTTCGTACAAAGCCAGCATAACTCATCCTCCTTCGGCTGTCTGCATCAAGGCTCTCCTGGCTGGGGAATTGCAGATGGAGCGCCGCAAAGAAGCCCCCCCAAAAAAGAGGCATCCAGCGGGTTTTGTCGCACAAAGTGCGACAAAACCCGCTGGTAGATCTTTGCTTCCCAGGCGAGCAGCGCGCCGCCCACCTTCCTTCCAACCAGAGAACATTGGAAGAGCCTGAGTAGATTATACCGACTTCCTCTGGCTTTGCCGCACGAGATTATTGCTTTCCGGGCTCCTCCGGGCTGAGATGTTCGGCGTTCTGGGCCAGCGAGACGATCCCGCTCAACCCGCCCAGGTTCATCGTGTCCACCGCGCTGCTGGGGACGATTACCAGCGCACCCTTGTTCTTCATGCCTTCAAACAACATGTTCATCGCCCGCAGGTGCAGGGCGGTGGGGTTGCTGCGGTAGGCTTCAGCAGCGTCGGAGAAGGAATGGGCAATCTGCTTTTCCGATTCGCCCAGGATCACCCGCGCCTGGCGCTCGCGTTCGGCCTGGGCCTGGCGGCTCATCGCCTCTTCCAACATCTGCGGGATGATGACATCCCGAATTTCCACCGACTGCACCGACACGCCCCAGGGGGTAGTGCGTTCGTCGATGATCTTTTGCAGATCGGCGTCCATCTTCGAGCGGCCCACCAGGATGTCGGCCAGGGTCATCTGGCCGATGATCTCGCGCAGGGCGGTCTGGGCCGCCCAGGCGATTGCGCCGCGGTAATCGGCCACTTCCAGGGCAGCCTTCTCGGCGTCCCACACCATCCAGAACAGCACCGCGTCCACGTCTACCGGCACGGTGTCTTTGGTCAGGGTGCGCTCGGCGTTGAACGGCGTGACCATCACCCGGTGATCGATCCAACTGCTGATGGTATGGACGATGGGGACGATCCAGAATGCGCCTGGGCCGCGCAGGCCGTCGAAGCGGCCCAGGCGCAGCACCACGACCTTCTCCCACTGCTGAGCGATTTTCAGCGCGTAGAAGACGTAGGCCGCTACCAGGCCAAGCGCAACAAAGACGACCGCCAGCCAGATCGAAGAAACGCCCGCGGCATCCAAAGCGATGACGATGAAGATATCTGCGATCAGGATGATGGCGCTAATGGTACGTGCGACTGGGCTAATGCGTGCATTTTTCATGAGTTCCTCACTTTCTGGTTGCTTCCAGAGCTTTCGATACGGCAGCTAGAATTTCACCCGGGGCGTACCCCTGCCGGCCGGCCTGGTGAATAAAATCCTGGGTCAACTCTTCCAGTCTTTTTTCATGCAGCCGGCGCTCGGCCTCGGGGGGTTGTTCCCAAACGTAGGTGCCGCGCCCGTGTTGGGTGGAGATCAGCCCGGCATCGTCCAGCAGGCGATAGGCGCGGGCCACGGTGTTGAAGTTCACCCGCAGATCGGTGGCAAGCTGGCGCACGGTGGGCAGTTGCTCGCCGGGCTGCAGCAGCCCGGCAGCAATCTGCTGGCGCACCTGGTCGACGATTTGCAGGTAAATGGCCTGGTTCGAGCGAAAATCAAGCGCGATTTGCATAGGGTGGGTTCATATCCATTCTTTCATCAACAAATTGTATTCTTGTATGATTGTATTATTGTATCTATGTATCATAGTATCCGCATTTCCTCTCCTGTCAAGAGGGAATTCTTCCGTCGAAGGCGGGATTTGATCGATGCGGCTTGTTCGGCTTCGGAGGGAAAATCTTTCTATGTGGGGGTTTGCGGGCGGCTCGCCGCCCGCAAACCCCCACATAGAAATCCTATTCCGCCTTCGCCGGACAAACCCAGAGGGATTTGAAGGCGCGGCGGTCATAAACGCTGGTATGATGCAGGGTATGATCATCTCTGCCAGCCGGCGCACCGATCTTCCAGCTTTCTATGCCCGCTGGTTCCTCAACCGGCTGCGGGCCGGGTACTGCGAGGTAGTCAACCCGTTCAACGCCCATCAACGGGCGCATATTCCGTTGACCCCGCAAGAGGTCGACCTGTTCGTATTCTGGACGCGCAACCCGCGCCCGCTGTTTGCCGGGCTGGACGAATTGGACGCCCAGGGCTATGCCTATTACTTTCAATACACCCTGCTGGATAATCCGCCCGCGCTGGACCCCCATGCCCCACCCGCCCCGGCCGCGGCGCGCACCTTCCGCCAGCTTGCCGGGCGCATCGGGCCAGAGCGGGTGGTCTGGCGTTACGACCCCATTGTGCTGGCGCGGCAAACCCCGCCCGATTTCCACCGCCGGGTGTTCGAGCGCCTGAGCCGCGAGCTGGAAGGCCACACCCGGCGCTGCGTGGTCAGCCTGGTGGACGATTATGCCCGCAGCCGCAAACGCCTGGCCGCCGCCCTGCCCGGCAATCAACCGCCTGCGCCGCCCTCGGGCGCGTCGCCGCCGGAAACCGGGCGCTTACTGGCCGACCTGGGCGCCATGGCCCAGGCGCGCGGCATGGAGATGGTAAGCTGCGCCGAACCATCCGACCTGCGGCCCTATGGAATCCAGCCCGGAGCGTGCATCGATGGGGCGCTTATCGCTCGCCTGCTGGGCCGCAGCCTGCCCGCGGGCAAAGACCCTGCACAGCGCCCGGCTTGCGGCTGCGCCGCAAGCCGGGATATTGGCCGCTATGAAAGTTGCCTGTTTGGCTGCGCCTACTGCTACGCCACCGGCAGCTTCGAACGCGCCCGGCGCTATTATCGCTCGCACGACCCTCAAAGCCCGGCTCTGTAAGAGAAACGGGGATTTCGGCGCACTTCGTGCGCCGAAATCCCCGTTTCTCGGGCGTTCATAGAGCGCCATAGGCTACTCCACGGTTGCGTCGGGTGGTACTAAGCGCGCTATACACCGCCCCAATAGAGAAAATTTGACTCTCCCGGCTTCGCCGGGAAAGAGGTGCTGTTTTGGGGAAAATCTCCGCCTTCGGCGGAAGAGCAAAACTTATCGACTATACCTGAAACTGGGGCGGGCGTTTTTCGAGGAAAGCCTGCACACCTTCCTGGTGCTCCGGGCAATGCCCGGCGATCTCTTGCAGATGGGCTTCGTAATCCAGCACATCTTCCAGGTGGGGCAGCACGGCCCGGTTGAAAGCCCGTTTCGCCAGGCCCATGGCTTGCACCGCGCCGCGGCTCAACCGGGCCGCGGTCTGGAAAGCCTGATCCTGAAGCTCGCTCGCCGGAACTACCCGGTTCACCAGCCCCCAGGCCAGGGCCTGCCCGGCGCTGATGGGCAGGTTGCTGAAAGTAAACTCGGTCGCCCGGCCCAGCCCGATCAGGGCCGGCAGCAGCAGCGAGACGGCTGAATCGGGGGCCAGGCCAATGCCGCCGAAGCCGACCACGAAGCGCGTCCGGTCAGAGGCCAGGCGCAGGTCGCAGGCCAGGGCCAGGCCCAGGGCCGCGCCCGATACGGCACCGTTCAAGGCGGCGATGACCGGCTTCTCCAGGCGGCGGATCTGCAAGATCAGCGGGTTATAGGTACGCAGCAGGTGATAGCGGTAGGAAATCTCCTGATCGCGGCGGGCAAACTCGGCGACATCTTGCCCGGCGCTGAAATTCTCGCCCGCGCCGCTGAACAACACCACCCGCGCCGCCGGTTCTCGCTCGGCCTGGTGGAAAGCCTTCTGAGTCGCTTCGATCAGCTCAAAGTTGAACGCGTTGACTTTGGGGCGATTCAGGATAATGCTGAACACGCCATCTTGCAGGTTGGTTAACAGAACTGCCTCACTCATCTGATCCTCCCTATCCATGCGCTCATGGAGGTCTGGCGGTGGAGGCGTTACGCGGCTGCCCGGCGCGGGATTCTCCACCAGAATTTGCCCGGCAAAGCCGGATGTCCCCCAAGAAACAGAAAGGGCCAAACCACGTTTCGATTCGTTGTTTGGCCCTTTCGATTACCCGATCCGATCCACCTAGAAGGTGGGGTCGTTGTCGTCGAAATCGTCGTCGTTCAGACCGTAGTCATCGTCGTTGTCGTTGTCGTCGTCGTCGGCATCTTCATCGTCATCCATGCCGGCCAGCATTTCCGCTTCATCGGCATCCAGGCGAACCCATAACACCAGAACTTGCCCTTCGTCCGTTTCCGCCGTGCGGGCGGCCAGGATTGGGGCAGCAGCCTGGAGGCCATCCGGCTCACGATACTCCAGGTTGATGCTGTTCTGACTGCGCCAGGCCCGGTGACAGCGCTCGATAAGCGCTGGCCCATTGAAGGTGCGCAGGCGGGTGATGCCAACCCCGTACAGGTTGGGGGCCTCATTCAGACCCAGCACCCAGCCGTCCGCAACTGCTTCAAATGTAGGCGGAGGCCCTTCTATGATTGTAATTTTATCGTCCATATACCTGCTCCAATTTGGAAAATGATACCATGAAACCCCAACGCGCGATCAATAGAAATCCGTAAGATTACAATATAGCAAATCCGATAGTTGCCCATTCAACCCTGGTGGGGATGACTGACGGGCTTCGCCGCTTGAAAAGTGGGCTAACCGGGGGGGTGTCGCACTCCGTGCGACAAAACCCCTAAGCACCTCTTTTGGTGGCGCCGTTCAGCCGAAACGGCGAAGAATGGCAAGCTTCACTCACCGGAGAAGAGAGATGTACAGGGAGGCGCGCCACCCCTCAGACGATCTGGGCGCATGATGTATAATTCACCTGGAGACAAAGATAACAGATGTACAAACTGGTCATTTTGATCGAGCCGTTGAACGATTGGGAGAGCTTCGAAGAACGCTGGCCCGCATTTTTGCACGCCGCCGAGGCCATGCCGGGGCTGCGCCGGGAAGCTACCAGCCTGGTAATCAGCCCGCTCTACGGCCAGGCGGTCTACACCCGCATGCACGAATTATTCTTCGATACAATCGAGGCCGCCGAGCAGGCCCTATCTTCTCCCAGCGGACAGGCAGCCGGGGGGCTGCTCCAGCAAATCAGCCGGGGCAAGATGACCCTCTTCCTGGCCGAACACAAAGAAGATGATCTGGCGCACATTCTAAAATACCGGTCGGCTGGCGATGCAAGCGCCTGACTCGCCTCGCCGGTTCAACTGCGGCCTGGCGGCGGGGGGGGCGCTGCTCTTGCTGATCTTCGGGGCGGCGGCCGCGGTCTGGGTTGTCCGCAGCCATAACTTCGACGCCCAACGCAACGCCCACGTGTGGAGCTTTCTGACCGACCCAACCAGCCACGCCGATTGGATGATCCACGCCAACCAGCGCTGCGGCAAAGCCCCTTTCAGCCTGCCGACGGATGGCTTTATCGGCTACCTGTGGGGCGATTCCTTTCAGGTGGGCCATCATCACCAGGGCATTGACATCTTCGGCGGTACGGATGTGAACGTGACCCCGGTCTATGCCGCCTACGCCGGCTACCTGACCCGCCAGGCCGACTGGAAATCGTCGCTCATCATCCGCGTGCCAGACGACCCGCTCAAACCCGGCCGCCAGATCTGGGTCTATTACACCCACATGGCCGGGCCAGAGGGCGATTCGTACATCGCCGAGCAGTTCCCGCCCGGCACGCAGGAAGTCTATGTCGAAGCCGGGACGCAGTTGGGCTACCAGGGCAATTTTTCCGGCACGCCGGGCAACCCGGTGGGGGTGCATCTGCACTTCTCGATTGTGAAAGACAATGGATCGGGTGGCTACCTGAACGAGCTGGAAATGGCGAACACCCTCGACCCTTCCGCCTACCTGGGCCTGCCGCTCAACGCCGAAACCAGCACGGGCGAGATCCCAGTCTGCCCGTAGGCCGCGGCCAGGAACGGCAGGGCGCTGCCTGGCTATCGCCCTGGCCGACGCCTGGCCGAACAAATCCGAAGAAAGTTCCAGGATGGGGGAATCGCGGGGCTGCGCCCCGCGATTCCCCCATCCTGGAAAACGAAGACGCTAATCAAACGGAGCTTATGGCCGGATTCAATGAGCAGGTGTGCTTAATCGTGGGGGCCGGGCTGGGAGTGGGGCGGGCGGCAGCGCTGGCCCTGGCCGACCAGGGGGCCAACCTGGCCCTGATAGATGTCACGCCCATCAACCTGGACGTAACCCTGGCCCAGGCCCGCGCCGCCGGAGGGCAGGCCCGTGACTATATTGGCGATGTGGGCAAGCTGATCGCCGCCCAGACCATGATCGACCAGGTGTTGGAAGACTGGGGCCGGATCGATTGCCTGATCAACGCCAGCGCGGTGCGCCCGCGCGCCGGGCTGCTGACAATGGACGAGTGGGACTTTCGCCGGGCGCTGGAGGTCAACCTGACCGGGGCGTTCTTCCTGTTTCAGCAGGTGGGCCGGGTGATGCGCCAGGCCGGGGGTGGGGTAATGATCCAGCACGTAATCCGGGGCGAGGCGGTGGAGGCCGATGACAGCGCCTTTGCCGCCAGTCAGGCCGGGCTGCTGGCCCTGACCCAGGCCGCCGCCCAAGAACTGGCCGCCTACGGTGTGCAGGTTCACGCGGTCTGCACCCCCAAGCCGGCCGACGAGGCCCTGGCGGCCGCGGCCGCAGCCCAAATCCTGGCCCTGGCGCGCCGCGCCTGACCTGCGGCGCGCCGATCATCCAGCCTCCGCATATCAATCTGAGGAGCTTTCTATGAACGAATATACATTTATACAGGTTGAGACTCACGGCCGGGTAGGTCTGGTCCGCCTGAACCGGCCGCAGGCCAGGAACGCTTTGAACCAGCAGCTGATGCGCGAGCTGATGACCGCCCTGACCGGGTTCGATCTCGACCCGCAGATTGGGGCTATGGTGGTCAGCGGCAGCGAAAAGGTCTTCGCAGCCGGGGCCGACATCAAAGAGCTGGCCCAGATCACCTCCATCCAGATGCTCACCCAAGAGCCGGTCGGTCAGTATGACCGCATCCGCCAGGTGCGCAAGCCGGTGATTGCGGCCGTGTCGGGCTGGTGCCTGGGCGGCGGGTGCGAATTGGCCCTGTCGTGCGATCTGATTATAGCCTCCGAGACGGCCCGCTTCGGCCAGCCGGAAGTCACCATTGGGGTGATCCCCGGCGCGGGCGGCACGCAGCGCCTGACGCGGGCGGTGGGCAAGGCGATTGCCATGGAGATGATCCTGAACAACCGCAGCCTGAACGCCGAAGAGGCCCTGCGCTATGGGCTGGTGAACCGGGTTGTGCCGCCCGAACGCTGCCTGCCGGAAGCCCTGGCCCTGGCCCAAGAGATCGCCGGGCAGGCCCCATTGGCCGTGCGCCTGGCGAAGGAAGCGGTCAACAACGCCTTCGAGACCTCGCTGGCCGATGGCCTGGTGGACGAGCGCCGGGCGTTTTACCTGCTGTTCAGCAGCCACGATCAAAAAGAAGGCATGGCCGCCTTCATCGAAAAACGCCCGCCAGTGTGGACCGGGGAATGATTGACTATACCGACCTGACTACGGGTCTGCAACAACTGCGCCTGCCGCCCGGCGCGCCGGTGATTGCGCATGCTTCCCTCTCGGCCTTTGGGCGGGTCGAGGGCGGCGCGCCGGCGGTGGCGGCGGCCCTGGTGAGCCTGTACGACAGCCTGCTGATGCCGGCGTTTACCTATAAGACCATGGTTGTGCCAGAAGCCGGGCCGCCCAACAACGCGCTAGACTATGGCAAAGAGATCGACCGCAACCGCCAGGCGGAGTTTTACCGCCCATGGATGCCGGTCGACCGATTGATAGGCGCCATCCCCGAAGCGCTGCGCTGCCACCCGAAGGCCCGGCGCTCAATGCACCCGATCCTGTCCTTCACGGGGGTCAACGCCGCCCCCTATCTGGACCTGCAGACCCTGGACGATCCGCTGGGCCCAATCCGGGGATTGGTGGAGGCCCAGGGTTGGGTGCTGCTGCTGGGAGTAAGCCACATGGTGAACACCAGCATCCATTACGGCGAGCGGCTGGCCGGCCGGCGACAGTTCATCCGCTGGGCGCTGACTTCCGAGCGGGCGGTGGAATGCCCCGCCTTCCCCGGCTGCTCAGACGGCTTCGATGCCCTGGCCCCAGCCTTGCAGCCGCTGACCCGCCAGGCGCAGATCGGGAACGCCCAGGTACAGGCTGTTCCCCTGCTGGAACTGATCCAAATCGTGTTGCAAAGCCTGCAGGCCGACCCGCTGGCTCTGCTGTGCAGCCGCTCGTACTGCCCCCGCTGCCGGGCAATTGAGGCGGACGCAGGACACTAATCTTCTGTGGTTTATGGTTTGTCGTCCGCCGCGGGCAAGTCTACCCAGAAGGTGGTGCCGTTGCCCACCTGGCTGCTGACCCCGACCTCGCCGCCGTGGCTTTCGACGATGGATTTGGCAATCGCCAACCCCAGCCCGCTGCCGCGGATTGCGCCAGGGCGAGAAGTAGACGTTTCGGCCCGGTAGAAGCGCTCGAAAACATGCGGCAGGTGTTCGGGAGCGATGCCAGGGCCAGTATCGCGCACCAGCAGGCGCACCGTGTTAGAGTTCGGCCCGGCGCGCAGCAGCACCTCCACCTGCCCACCGCAGGGGGTATATTTGATCGCATTTTCAACCAGGTTGTAGAATACCCGCCGCAGCTGGTCTTCGTTGCCGGTGACGGAAGCCAGGCTTGGCTCTACATCCAGGCTCAGAATCACCTCGGCCCGATTGGCCCGGATATTGAGGGTTTCAAACACTTCGTGACCCACGTTCTTGAGGTTCACCAGATCGCGCTTGCCGCCCGCCAGCCCGGCCTCGACCCGCGACAGGTCGAGCAGGTCGTTCACCATCCGCACCAGGCGGTCCACCTCGGTTTCGATCTCGTTGAGGAAGCGAACGGCGTATTCCGGGTCTTCCAGGGCGCCTTCGCGCAGCGCCTCGGTGCGCAGCTTGACCACCGTCAGCGGGGTGCGCAGCTCGTGGCTGGCGTTTGCCACAAACGCTCGTAGTTCGTTCACGTTCGTCTGTAACCGGCTTGCCATTTTGTTGAAGGCTTCAGCCAGGCGGCGCATCTCGCCGGGGCCAGTGGGGGTTACCCGCACGCCCAGGTCACCCTGTTCCATATTTTCGGCCGCGTGGGTCAGCACCAAAATGGGGCGGGCCAGGTTGCGAGCCAGGAACCAACCCACCCCGCTCATGCCAGAAGCCACTATCAGGGCCACCACCACCAACGCCAGGAACGAGCGCCAGGCAGCCTCGCGGGTAGGCGCCATCGGGATGCTCAGGCGCAGGATGCCAGTCACTTCAATCTCGCGCTGGATCAGCACCGCCATGTGCATGCGCGTCACCCCGTCGGCGTCGGCGCGGATCGCGATGCCCCGGCCCAGCTCATTCTCCAGCGCCTCGATCACTTCCGGGGCGTTGAAGCGATTGGCGCGCTGGGGCAGCGCGTCGCCGCTGTCTACCATTGGGAAGCCATCGGGCTGATAGACGGTGAACTGCATGTCCGGGTTATCGGCGAACATGCGGCGCAGCATATCTTTGATATACTGCTGCGGCACCCGGCCCTCGTTCACCTCCTGGATGGGCAGCTCGAGGGCGTTTCCAGCGGCAAAGGCCAGCCCCTGCAGGTTATGTTCGGTTTCGGAAGTAGCGGCCTGGAAGATATACCGGCCGGCGAACACCGCCATTGCCAGGATGCTAACCAAAGAAACCGCCAGGTGCGAAAGCACCAGGCGCGCGGTTAACGAGCGAGGAAATTTCATCGGCTCAGGCCAGTTCTTCCTGCCCGGCGAAACGGTAGCCAAAGCCGCGCACGGTCTGGATATACACCGGGCTAGCCGGGTCTTCTTCGATCTTCAGGCGCAGCCAGCGCACATGAACGTCAAGGGTGCGCGGGTCGCCCACCCAATCGTCGCCCCATACCAGCTTGATCAATTCATCGCGGCTCATGGCCCGGCCGGCGTTCTTCATCAGGGCAGCCAGCAGGTCAAACTCACGCGCCGAAAGCTGGATTTCCTGCTCACCTTTGTATAAGCGCCGGGCCACGGGGTCGAGGTTGATCTGGCCCATGTGGACCAACTGCGGCTGAGGAGCCTGGCGGTCAAGCTGCACCCGGCGCAGCATGGCCTGGATGCGGGCCAGCAGCTCACGGAAGGAGAAGGGCTTGGCCAGGTAATCGTCGGCCCCCACCTCCAGGCCCAACACCCGGTCGATCTCTTCACCGCGAGCGGTGAGCATAATCACCGGGGTGGTGGTAAATGTGCGCAAGCGGCGGCAGACTTCGAAGCCGCTGATGTCGGGCAGCATCAAATCCAGCACCACCAGGTCGGGGCGCTGCTCTTCCACGGCTTTGATAGCCGACAGCCCATCGGCTACGGCTTCCACATCGAAGCCCTCTCGCTTCAAACTGTAGGAGAGCGAGTCGGTAATTAGTTGTTCATCGTCTACAAGCAAAATGCGGGTCAATGGATACCTCCGCGAGGGTCAAATGGGCGAGCAAAGGCGATAGATCGGAGAAAGATTGGGTACATAAGCCCTATATTTTTGGAGGGGGATGAGTCTATACTAGAACACATACAAATTGTCCCTATTTTACCCTGCATCGCGCATCTGCGGGAAGGCTGCTGCAATCTTGCGCGGGCGGGTTCCGGGCGACATAGAGATATGTGGCGTTTCTCCCTTGCCGGATCTAAAACCAAATGTTCTAAATCAGGAGGTAGCAAGATGTATGCGCTGAAACTGTCCGCTCGAATTCGGACAATTTTGATATTGGCGGGGCTGGCTTGCGCGGGGGCAGCGATCGCGAGCCAGGTCGGCCAGGGAAGGGCAGCCGGGCGCTTCCAGGAACGCCAGCCGACCGAGGTCAGGCGGTATCTGCCGGCCATCTTCAACAAATCGACCACGATTTCATCCCGCAGCTACGTTATCATCGGCTGGAACGACTTAGGCATGCACTGTTATGACCGCGATTACTCGCGCATGGCGGTCTTGCCGCCTTATAACACGATGTGGGCCCAGGTCATCCGCCGGGGAGACCCGCCCCAGATCGTGACTGCCGGGGTCACGGTGTCCTATAGCTTCCCGGATAACAAGGATTCGGTCAGCAAAACCAATTTCTGGACCTACGCCGGGCAGTTGTTTGGCGTATCGTTAGCGCCTAACGTGGGGCTGAAAGGGAATGGCCTATCGGGGACGATGGAAGCCCGCGATGATCATTTCATCGTCGAGGGGGTGCCGATCACCGAGTTTTCGGACGGCGCGCCCAACACGCCGGCTTATCTGCAGATGGCGCACCTGGTAGCGACAGACAGCGCCAACGGCAACGTGCTGGCCCAAACAGACATGGTAGCCCCGGTATCCAGCGAGATGCGCTGCGACGTGTGTCACAACAGCCCTTCGCCCACCGATTTCCGCATGAACATTTTGAAAAAGCATGACGAGGAAGAAGGCACGCACTTTGCCGCCGACGCGGCCGGCGGCAAGCCGGTGCTGTGTTCTAGCTGCCACGCCGACCCGGCCCTGTCGGCGCCCGGCCAGGCGGGCATCCCATCGTTTTCGGCGGCCATGCACGAAAAGCACAAGGAAGTCATTACCGACAACTGCTACGCCTGCCACCCCGGCCCCCTCACGCGCTGCCTGCGAGACGTGATGTCTACCCAGTCTGGGCTGACCTGCACCAACTGCCACGCCGGGGGGATGTCTATGCTGGCCCAGGAGAACCGCACCCCGTGGGTGGATGAGCCGCGCTGCGCTAACTGCCATACCGCCCAGTACGCTGAAAACACGGGCAAGTTATATCGCTTTTCGGTGGGGCATGGCGGCCTGTACTGCGAAAGCTGCCACAACAGCACCCACGCCATCCTGACCAGCCGGGAAGCCAACGATAACCTGCAATCGCTCCAACTGCAGGGGCATACCGGCACGATCCAGGAATGCCAGGTGTGCCATATCACGCCGCCCACGACCGGCGGCCCACATCAATAATCAGGCTCTCCTGGTGAAGCCAAGAGAGTAGCGCCAAAGGCGGGAATTTTTCTA
>CAYQDU010000027.1:0-31525 GCA_964416275.1 uncultured Anaerolinea sp.
ACCCGCCCGCCAGCGTGCCAAATACCATGGGGATGATCCAGTCGTCCAGGGCGTTCTTGTTCCCGCCGGCCAGCTTGAGCAGGTAGGCGGTCTGATCGACGTGCTGCGGGACGATTTTATCTTCGAAGTAGACGATGATCCGGTTCAGCCCGCCGGAAGCGCCCAGCCCATTGCCGGTGAGGAAGAAGGATAGGAACAGCACCACACCCAACAGCGCCCCGCCCAGGTAGGGGTGGACGTAGGGCTTTTCCGGGCGCTGGAAGATGCGCTTCCAGCCGGCGGCAGGTTGGGGTTTAGGAGAAGCGATTGCGCTCATAGGATTTTGCCCTTTCTCAATCAATCTGCGCTGGCCGGGGCGGCGCCGGTCGAGTCGCCCGCTGCGCCGGCCGGTTCATTGGCGGCCGCTTCATCGGCGGCAGGTTCGTGGATTTCTACGTCCTCCCAGCCATTCATCATGGCCTGGATGCCGCTCAACGGCTGGTGGCCGGTGGTGGTCAGGTAGACGTGGCCCACGATAAAGGCCGCAAACGTCCAGGCCACCAGGCTGTGGAAGGGAGCCAGCCAGGGCAGCCCGCCCAGGGCGGCGGCAACCTGCGGCCACTGCTGTGCGCCCCACATCAAGGCCCCGGTGATGATCTGCAGCGGCAGCAGCACATTCAGGATACCGAAGTAGGTAGCCTGCTGCAGCGGGTTGAGCTTCTTGCCGGGCAGTTTCTCGAAGGGATGTTCCTTGCCCTGGAAGATGCCGCTCAGGTAGTATTTGGCCTGCACGATGGCCTGGTCGAAGAAGCCGTACGGGCGGGGCAGGAATTGGCGGATTTCGCCGCTCACCAGGTGATAGAACAGCGACAGGGCCGCATTAACCACCAGGATAGCCGCCAGGACGTTGTGAATGGTCACCATATAGCGGAAGCTGAGCCAGCCCAACAGGTCGGGCCGGTGGATCACCAGGCCGGTGAACAGCAGCAGGACAATGGTGAAGGTTTGCAGCCAGTGCCAGAAGCGCTCGTAGACCTGGTACATGTAGACTTTGCGCGTGGCGGCGGCATGGCGCGGCTGGCGTAGGGCGGCCCGGCTGGCGCTGTAGAAGCGCAGCCCGCCATGCCCGGCCACCCCCACCAACACCGCTCCAAAGAACAACAGGCCGAAGGTATCGATCCAGCCCACCCGATTGTGGCCGAAGACATACAGGCCGTCGGCCTGGGTGGCGGGTCGATAATACAAAGCCCCATTTTGTACCGCCAGCTCGCCTGTGGGGCGGGTATTGGTGTCTTGAACGAACTCCGGCGTTACCCCGCCGGGCAGGTAAGCGGCCAGGGCGGTGGGGCGGGTCAGGCGCGAGTCGGAGGTATGGCAGGTCTGGCAATCGCGGCTGACAAACTCGCCGCGCGCCACGTCGTGGCTGATGCTGTAGGGCTGCACCTGCCCGGCGATGCGCGGGTTCTTCAACCCCAGGCCGGCCAGCCGGGCGGCGATGGCCTGGGTCTTGGCGGGGGTATCCAGCTTCAGTTCGGCGGAGCTTAGCTGGCGGTCGCCATCGCCATCCAGCGCCTGCACCACTTCGGGAGCGTAAGCTCCATTCTGGAGGTAAGCAGCCTGCAGGTCGGCCTGGCGCACCGGGCGGGGGCCGTTGGGATCGTCATAGATCCAATACCAGGCGCTAACCAGGTTGTAGGGCGCCAGCGGGGTCTGCCCATCCAGGTTGGCCCGCTGGAGCAGGGCCGGTTCGAAGCCAATCACCAGATCGTTCAGCGTACCCGTCTGCCCATCCACGCCGCGGCACTGGCTGGCGGGGCTGCCGTCGGGCTGCACCACCGTCCAGTCATACATCTGCACCGCCGGGGCATACAGCTTGGGGGTGTGACAGGTTTCGCAGGCCACTTTTTCCATGTGCCGATCCACATAGGGCAGCCAATCGGCATGGGTCTGCGGATCGTGACAGGTCTCACAGCGGCGCATGCTGCCCTTCAGCTCAGGGTCGAGGGTATACTGGGCGCTCTGGCCGCGGGCAAAGTTGTGATCGGGGCGCTGCAAGTATTCGCCAATCGCCAACCGGCGCGGATCGTATTGCAGGTGACCGGGCTGGTCGGGGGCAGGCTGGGCGTAGGCCGGGTTGTTGAGCGAGAAGTGGCAGTCGGTGCATTGCAGACCGCGCTCGGCGTGAATGTCCCACGAGCGGGCCAGGCCGGCCTTATCGGCCAGGTTCATGCCCGAAAGCGAAATCTTCTGCCCAGAGATGATTTGCCCGGTGACAGCGGTATGCGGTTCGCCCAGGGCGCAGCCGGCGCGGGTCAGCGGCTCTTGCGGATCGGTATGCACCACCCCATGACACTGGGCGCAGTTGGCGTTTGAGGGGTCTTGAATGGTCACATATTCGGGGGCCAGCTTGCCTTCGGCGTCAAAAGCAGCCGGGTTCCAGGCATAGCCGTTTCCGGCCCGCTCGACAATGCCGTTGCCCAACAGGGTGGCCGTGGCGGCCCATTCGGCCTGCCCGGCCTGGATGGCCGCCATGCGGGCGGCGTTATCCGGTCGGGCCAGGTGGCATAGGAAGCAGTCGGTCTCATACCCGGCCGCGCTGGCTGGCCCACCGCCCACCAGCCGGGCGGCGTTGACCTGCACCCAGCCGGTGGGGTCCAGGTCGATCCGGCTGTCACCGGCCGGTGAGAGGTAACGGTAGGTCAGCGGGTCCCACTTACCGAACAGGCCCGGGCTGGTATCCCAGGGCTGCCCGCCGGGAACCTGCCCGGCCGGGACCTGATCCTTCTGGCCCAGGTCTACGTGAAAGCTATGGCTGGCGATATAGGCCGTGTCGTGACACTGGCCGCAGGTCTTTTCGGTCGAAAGCGGGGCCTGGCTCTGCGCCACGTTCTGGCCGTCTTTGTCAAGCAGCAAGAAACTGGGGTGGATCGGAGCGGTCAGCTCGCGGCTGGGGGGCAGCCCGCCGGCCGAGGCCTGCCGGATGACCAGGGCCGCCGCGCCAAGCAGGCAGACCAACAGACCGGCGGCAAGGATGCGTTTGCGATTGCGTTTGGTGAACATCGTCACTCCTGCCTGTGTCAGTTTATTTAGCGCCAAAGCGCCCGCCCCAGGTCATCGGGTCGCCGGGATAGCCAAGCGCCTGCCAATCCATGCGCCCTTCATCGCCATGACAGGCGGTGCATTGCAGGGCGTTCTCTTTGGGCTGCACCATGTGGGTGGTGGGCCAATACATCCAGGTTTCGGCAAAGCCATACTGCCCGCTGTAGCGCAGCCCGGTGATCGGCTCGGCCAGGCGGAAAGCCTGATCCCAATTGAAGTTGGTCCAATAGCCATCTTTGCCAGCCGTAATTGGCTGGAGCAGGTAGTTATTGACCGTATCGTAGGGCTGTTTGGCGATATGCACCTTGAAGGGAAAGATTTTAGCCTGCGGGTCATGGATATCGCCGGCCGGCTGGTCGATGTAGGTCGGTTTTGCCGGGTCGATCTGATCGCCCAACAGGTAGCGGTAGGCCAGGCTGCCGTTGAACCACAGGTAAGTAGGCCGGATGTTCTTTTCGTAGACGAAGGAACCTTTGATTTTCAGATAGGTGTAATGGTCGTCGCCCCGGTCCTGCCCGGCCTGCGACCAATCCCAGAAAACTTTGGTGGGGTCTTTGAGCGCCATGCTCGGCACGTGGCAGGTCTGGCAGGCTACGCTGTCCAGGTGGGCGTTGATGCGCTCGTCGGCGTGGGGTTGGGCAGCGTGACAGTTGGTGCAGGCCACCTGTTCCTGCGGGTCGATGGTGTAATTATCGGCAATCATACGGCCCAGAATTTGATGGTCTTTGGTCTGGTGGCAGGTGGTGCATTGGAAGTTTTCGCGCCCCATGTGGACATCCAGGTTTTCGGACGGGAAGTACAGGCTCTCGTCCAGGTCGCCGTGTTTGACGCCGTTGCCGCCGCCGCCATCGAAGTGGCACTTGCCGCAGTTATCGCGGGTGGGCGCACGCACGCTTTTAGCCGCCTCCGCCAGGTCGGTGCCTTCGGCCGGCTCGCCAAAATCGCCTTTGGCGTAATTGCTCACGTCGGCATGACACACCAGGCAATCGACGTTTTCCGGGTTAGCAAAGTCGTAGGCCACATTTTCCTGCCAGCCATAGCCGGTGTGGCACGACATACACTTCTTCTCGTTGCCCTGGACGCCAATGCAGAAGTTGTTGATCTGGTTGATCTTGCCCACCGTCACCGGGGCCTCGCGACCTGGAACGGTCATCGGTTTGCTCTCCCAGGTCCAGTGGGTGGTTTTCATCATCTGGGCGGCGGCGTCGGGGTGGCATTGCAGGCAGGCCCGGGTCACCTCCTGGCCGCTGGCAAACGGCCCCTGGATGATGTCGGCGTGGCTGGTATGCACCGGTTGAGGCGTTACCTTGGCCAGCGGATTATCCAATTCGGCGGCGGCTTTCGGGCGGAAAATCACCAGCGGGGTGATTAACACTGCCAGGGTTACCAGCAAGCCTACCAGCCAGACAGGAAACGTTTTTTTCATAGCACCTCCAGGCACAGTTGGAACAGGGGTAAATTTATTCTTCGCTAACCAGGTTGGCATGATAGGCCAGCGTATCACGCAAGACGGCTCGCAGCAGGTCCAGAGCGTCGATCACCCGCGGATCGTTAAGGGTATATTCTACATTCTGGGCCTGGCGAGCGGCGCGCACCAGGCCGCGCTCGCGCAGCACCTTGAGATGCCGGGAGGTTGAAGATTGGGTGACTTGCAGCTCGCCAGTCAGCTCGTTTACGGTGCGCGGGCGCTCGGCCAGCAAGTACAGAATCAGAATGCGGGTGGGGTCGGCCAGGGCCGAACAGATGTCGGCGTGCAGGTGATTGACTTCTTGCGAGAGAGATAAAAAGGTTTCGCTCATTTCACTTAGCCCATTCAGCTTATGCGCCTATTCAAATATACTCATAACGCACTACACACATATTCTAGTAGTCAACCGTCATATCCGCTAGTGACAAAGATCACATTTAAGATTAAAGTCTCTTCCGCCAGAGGCAGGTAGCCATCCACTCCACCGAGGGGGAGGCAAATTGCGAGCTTCGCCGAAAGAGGGTTAATCGTGGATTTTTTCGCCCTTCGGGCGACAAAATCCACATAACATCTCTTATTTGATCTTTCCATCCTTAACATCAACCCGACCGGTAGGGGCGCTGCGCCGCCGCGAATTCTTTGATGATCGGCGAACCACAGCCGATACGAAACCTTCCAGGGCGGCAAGGCGCCCGCGCGCCGGCTGAACACTGGCCGAAAATTTTCACTGGTAAAACTCGGCTTATCGCAGTATACTCATGCCAACCCATACAAGGAGAGGACCGCCGTCATGAGAGTCTCCGTTCTACAAGAAAACCTGGCAAAAGGTCTCGGCATCGTCTCGCGCGCGGTCTCGCCGCGCAGCACCCTGCCCGTGCTGGCAAATATCCTGATGGCAACCGACGAAGGCCGCCTGCGCCTCTCGGCTACCAACCTGGAGCTGGGCGTCACCTGCTGGATCGGGGCCAAAATCCAGGAAGAAGGCTCGACCACCGTCCCGGCGCGAGCTTTCGCCGACCTGATCGGCACGTTGGAAGCCAAAAAACCGGTCGATATGGACCTGACCGTGCGCACCCAAACCCTGAACGTGCGCAGCGGGCAATCCGTCACCGACTTGAAGTGCATCGACGCCCAGGAATTCCCCCCCATGCCCGTGCCGGATTATTCGCAGGGGTTAGAATTAAATGTAGCCGACTTCAAGGAGATGATTAACCAGGTGGTGTTCGCCGCCTCCAGCGACGACGCGCGCCCGATCCTGACCGGGGTGCTGATGAACGTGCGCGGCGACCAGATGGTGCTGGCGGCCGCCGATGGCTTCCGCCTCTCGGTGCGCAAAGCCCGCCTGTCTGCGCCGGTAGCCCGGCCCATCAACGCGGTCATCCCCGCCCGCGCCCTCACCGAGCTGGCCCGGGTGGCCGGCGACGGCGAAAAGAGCCTGCAAATGGCCCTGCCCCAGGGGCGCGGCCAGGTCATCTTCCGGGTGGGCGATGTCGAGATGGTCTCCCAGCTCATCGAAGGCAATTTCCCCGATTACGAACAGATCATCCCCCGCCGCTGCGAGACGCGGGTGGTGCTGACAACCCGCCCCTTCCATGACGCCTGCAAGCAGGCCGAAATCTTCGCCCGCGAAGGCTCACACATCGCCCGCCTGAACATCATCCCCGGCGGCGAACTGCAGCCCGGCACGGTGGAGATCGTGGGCCAATCTGAAGAAACCGGCTTCAACCAGAACACGGTCGACGCCAGCATCGAAGGCCCCAGCCTGATGATCGCCTTCAATGTGCGTTTCCTGCGCGAGGTATTGAGCGTCATCAACACCCCCAACGTGGCCCTGGAAGTGACCGCCGACAACCTGCCTGGCGTGCTGCGCCCGGTGGGCGGGGCCGACGCCCAAAGCGATTTCTTGCACGTGATTATGCCAATGCACCTGGGCAGCTAAACGGTCGCGCTTCCGGCTCGACCGAAAAGAATGCCCAAAGCTGTGATGGTACGTGGCCCATAAAACGGGCCACGTACTATAATTAGGAGACGCCATGACCCTGCCTCCAGCCTCGTCTGACCGCACCCTATACATTTATCTCTCATTGGCGCAGTACCCGGTGCTCAGCACCCACATCCGCTCGCGTATGCGCCGCGAGCTGTTCCGGCGCGGCATCATTACCCCCCAGGTATTCGAGGCCGAGGTGCGCGAGAAAGCCCTGCGCTCGCAGCAGATTGAAGGGCTGCACGACCCCTTCTCGGAGGAGCCGGCCGACGTGTGGGAGCTGCGCCTGGCCCGCATCCGCGACCATCTGACCGATTTCTATTTCGCCTACAACCTGCCCTACGATCTGTTCGAGCAGATCGTGCGCGATAGCCTGAGCGAACGCGGGGCCGATACCACCGACCTGACCATCCAGTTCAACCCCGAACTGGCCCCCCAAAACATGCTCTTCGACCAGGCCACCCGGATCGAAAAAATGCCCGCAGCCGAGCGCGCCCAGCACAAAGCCCGCCTGCAAGAGATCAAGGTGGTGCTGATCCGCACGCTGATTAGCGATCAGCTCGCCTACCTCAAGATCGCCAAAGACTGGTTCACCATTCAAGACCTGAACGATATCCGGGCCCACAAGATCGGCCAGGGCAAGATCGGCGGCAAATCGGCCGGCATGCTACTGGCCGCCCGCATTCTGTACGAGCGGGCCAGCGAAGAGGTGCGGGCAGGGCTGCGGGTGCCGGAATCCTACTACCTGGGCGCCGACCTGACCTACACCTTTATGGCCCTGAACAACCTGATGCACTGGGGCGACCAGAAATACAAGCTCGAGGAACAAATCCGCGCCGACTACCCGCGCATCCAGGCCGAGTTCCAACAGGGCGAGTTTCCGGTGGACATGCAGGAAAAATTCTGCGAGCTGCTCGACCAGGTGGGCAAAAAGCCGCTCATCGTACGCTCGTCCAGCCTGCTGGAAGACAATTTCGGCACCTCCTTCGCCGGCAAATACGACAGCTTCTTCCTGCCCAACCAGGGTACGCCCGCAGAAAACCTGGCCGCCTTCACCAACGCCATCGCCCGCATTTACGCCAGCATGCTCAACCCCGACGCGCTGCTCTACCGCCGGGCCAAGGGCCTGCAAGACTACGATGAGCGCATGGCCGTGCTGATCCAGGTGGTGCAGGGCGAGCAGTTCGGGCGCTACTACCTGCCCCACACCGCCGGGGTGGCCTTCAGCCGCAATTTGTATCGCTGGTCGCCGCAAATCCGCCGCGACGATGGTTTCGTGCGGATAGTATGGGGCCTGGGAACGCGGGCCGTAGACCGGGTGGGCAACGATTTCCCCCGCCTGGTGGCCCTCAGCCACCCCCTGCTGCACCCCGAATCGTCGGTCAAGGCTATCCGCCACTATTCGCAGCAGTACGTCGATCTCATTGACCTGCAAGACAACACCTTCAAGACGCTGCCGGTGAACGAAGTGCTGAACAGCCGCTACCCGGTTCTGCGCTACCTGGTGCAGGTCGATCAGGGCGATTATCTCTCGCCCCTGCGGGTGCTGCTGCGCGAGAGCGAAAACGATAAGCTGGTCGTCACGTTCGACGAACTGCTGCGCCGCACCCCGCTGGCCCGCCGCCTGAGCGCCATGCTGCAAATTCTGGAAAAAGAATATCACTCGCCGGTGGATACCGAGTTCACCGTGCGGATCGTCAGCCCCGGCGACCCGGCCCCCGAGGTGGAAATTGCGCTGCTTCAATGCCGCCCGCAGAGCCATCTGAAAGAGAGTGAAGCCCGGCTGCCGCAGCACCTGAAAGAGGAGGACATTATCTTCGCCACCCAGCGCATGGCGCCCCAGGGACGCATCAGCCGGGTGACGCACGTCGTCTTCGTCACCCCCGAAGGGTATCACAGCCTGCCCACCCCGGCCGCCCGCAGCACCCTGGGGCAGGTCATCAGCCTGCTCAATGCCGCTCTGAAAGACCGGGTTTTCATCTGCCTGGGGCCGGGCCGCTGGGGCACCTCCAACCCCGACCTGGGTGTGCATATCGGCTATGGCGACATCTACCACACCCGCGCCCTGGTCGAGCTAACCGGCCAGGGGATTGGGGCCGCCCCCGACGCATCCTTCGGCACGCACTTCTTCCAGGACCTGGTCGAATCGAATATCTATCCGCTGGCAATTTACCTGGATGACCCTGAAACGATCTTCAAGCGCAGCTTTTTCTATGAAACGCCCAACCACCTGAGCAAAGTTCTGCCCGATCAGAAAGAATGGGAATGTTGTTTGCGTCTGATCGAGGTGAGCAGCTATCGCCCCGGCTGTTCTCTGGAATTGGTGATGGACGATGACGCCGGGCGGACGGTAGCCTATTTGGAAAAGGATGAAGCATGAAACGATTTATAGCCGTAGCCGGCAACATCGGCGCCGGGAAATCCACCCTGGTGACCATGCTGGCCGAGCGCCTGGACTGGAAGCCATTTTTCGAACCCGTAACCGACAACCCCTACCTGGCCGATTTTTATCAGGATATGCGCGCCTGGGCTTTTCACTCGCAAATTTTCTTCCTCACCCGCCGCCTGCGCATTCACCGCCAGTTGATCGACCACCCCGCCTCGGCCATCCAGGACCGCAGCGTCTACGAAGACGCCGAAATCTTTGCCTGCAATCTATACCGCCAGGGGCTGATCGGCGAGCGCGATTACACCTCCTACCGCGAGCTGTATCAGGTTCTTACCGAGTTTTTGCCCCCGCCCGACCTGGTCATCTACCTGCGCGCCTCGGTGCCGACCCTGGTCGGGCGCATCCAGCAGCGCGGGCGCGATTACGAGCGCCAGATTTCGCCCAATTACCTGGGCCGCCTGAACGAGCTGTACGAAGAATGGATCAGCGGCTTCCACCTGTGCCCGGTGCTGACCGTGCCAGCCGATGACCTGAACTACGTGGCCTACCCGGCTCACCTGGATTTGATCGTCAAAAAAGTACAGGAAAAGCTGATGGGCAAAGAAGAAGTCCGTTTCGAGCCGGAAGAAGTTCGCAACGGAGCCTGAAAGGAGCCAGACCATGCACACCCCCGAGGTAAACGCCGAAACCGCCCGCCAGCGGCTGATCGAAGGCAATCTCCGCTTCAGCCGCCAGCAGGCCGACCACCCGCATCAATCGGCCGAGCGGCGGGCCGAGGTGAGCGCCGGTCAGCATCCGTTTGCCGCCCTCCTGAGCTGCGCCGACTCGCGCCTGCCGCCGGAAATCCTGTTCGATCAGGGCCTGGGCGACCTGTTCGTGATCCGCAACGCCGGCAACGTAGTAGACGATGTGGTGCTGGGCAGCCTGGAATACGCCGTCGATCACCTGAGCCTGGCGCTGATTGTCGTGCTGGCTCACACCAACTGCGGGGCCGTCACTGCGGCGGTGCAGGGCGGGCCAATGCCGGGTCACCTGTCCAGCATTGTTGAGGTGATCCAACCGGCGCTGGAAAGCGCCCAGGGCCAGAAAGACGCCGCCGCCGTGCAGCGCGTGGGCGTGGCGCACATGCGCAATATGGTCCAGCGAATACAGCTCAGCCAGCCGATCCTGGCCGGGGCGGCGCGCCAGCGCCAGATTCAGGTGGTTGGCGGTCTGTATCATCTCGATTCTGGCCTGGTCGAATTCCTGGACTGAGGGCGAAAATTTAGGCAGATTTTACCTTGCCCGGCAATAAGACCGGAGATAATCATCAGGACATGATAGAATCTCCGACAACGACGCAGACGCAGAGGCGCCCTATGATCCGTCTGGTATCCGCATCGCTCACCGACGCCGGGAAAATTCGCGAAGAAAACGAAGATTCAGCCTGGGATCAGGTCTATGCGCCCGCCAACCGACCGCCGTTAGGGCTGTTCATCGTCTGCGATGGCATGGGCGGTCACATGGGCGGCAAATACGCCAGCTACTGGGCGGTCGAAGCGATCAAGCGTGAGTTCGCCGAGGTATTCGTATCCAAAGACCCGCGCGCTACGCTGGTGCTGACCGCCGAGGATATTCGCAAGGTTCAGGCCGGCACCTGGACGCCTCCGCCGCCCGCGCCGGAGCCTGACCTGGAAGCCCTGCTGCGGGCGGCCATCCAAAAAGCCAACCATGTGGTGTACGAGTACGCCTGTCACAAGCCGGATCAGGCCGCCAATGCCGGCACCACCGTTACCATGGCTGTGGTGCAGGGCGATGCTGCCATCATTGCCAACGCCGGCGACAGCCGCACCTACCTGATCCGCAACCACGAGCTGACGCAGATCAGCCGAGATCATTCGCTGGTGGCCCACCTGGTTTCGGAAGGCAGCATCCTGCCGAACGAAATCTACACCCACCCCCAGCGCAACGTCATCTACCGCTACCTGGGCGAGCGCGGCATGGTCAGCCCAGACATCTTCTACCAGAAGCTCCAGCCGGGCGATTACCTGCTGTTGTGTTCGGATGGGCTGTGGGAAATGGTGCGCAACGAATATCAGATCGCCTACCTGGTAGAAGACGCCTCCGGCCCACTCCAGGCCTGCCAGAGCCTGATCCAGGCCGCCAACAAGGCTGGCGGCGAAGATAATATTGCCGTCGTAGTTATACAGGTGACTTAGGAAAAAAACTGCGTGACTCAAGAGGTCTCAGCGAGCGGCGTACAGGTGCGGGCTGCCTGTCATCGCAGCATTATCCCATCGGGCGACCAGACTCAGGTCGTCTATTTTCTGGTTGAGGCGCTGCCTGAACCAGGGTTACCGCGCGCCCCGCTGAACCTGACGGTAATTCTAGACCGCAGCGGCCCGGTGCTGAAGGAATGTCTGCCAGGCATTAAACAGGCCCTGCGCGACCTGGTGGGGCAGATGACCTCCCAGGATTGGCTCTCGCTGGTTTCGCTCAGCGGCCAGGTGATGCTGCCGGCCCAGCCGCTGCCAGACCGCGTCCTGATCGAACGCGCCCTGGAGCGCTTTACCCCGGTCGAAGAGGTCCGCACCCAGGCAGGGATTGAACAGGGCCTGCGCCAGCTTCAGGCCGGGCTGGCCCCCGAGCGCGTCAACCGCATGCTGATTTTTTTTGGCGGCGAGACGGTGGACCCCCTGGCCGACTTCCAACCTCTGGCCGAGCAGGCCCGCGCCCTGCAAACCCCCATCGTAGCCATCGGGATTGGCAGCACCTGGAGCGAAGAACTGCTGTTTAGCCTGGCCGACCGCAGCGTTGCCGCCCCACCCGGCTCGATGATCGGCCTGACCCAGCACATCCCTACCCCGGAAGACATCTTCATGATCGCCCGCGAGACCTTCCCCGCCCTGATGGCGGTGGCCCGCCAGGCGCAGACCCGCCTGCAACTGGCCCGCAGTATCGGCGTGAACCACGTCTGGCAGGTGCGCCCGCAGATCAAAAAGCTCGACCCGCAAACCGGGCTGACCCCACCTCTGACGCTCCCCCCCAGCGACCTGCCCCAAGATGGGTTGGCGTTCCTGATCGAGGCCAGCTTTCCGCCCCGCGCTCCTGGGGCGACGCGGGTGGCCCAGATCGAAACGACCTATCAAAGCCTGGACGGGGCCGCCCACAGCCAGTTGATCGACCTGGTGGTGCGCTTCGAACCCGATTCGGGCAAAACTAACCCACTCGACTCTTACGTGATGGAATACGTTGAAGCCACCCAGGCGCACGAGCTGTGCGTCCAGGCGATAGACGATCTGCAAGAAAAGCGCCGCTCAGAGGCGGCCCATAAGCTGCGCCAGGCATCCGCCATCCTGATTTCACAGGGGCGGGCCAGTCTGGCCGACCGCATCCGGGGCGAAGCCGATTATAATATCCGACAGTACGGCCAGGTATCGCACGAAGGCCGCAAGTTAATTCTGCTCGCCAGCCAGCGAGCGCGCAGCGAAGAAAATTGAACCCGGCATGAGCCTCAGAACCGGCGAGATCATCAACAACCGCTATCGCATCCAAGCCCAACTTGGGCAGGGCGGGTTTGGAGCGGTTTATCGCGTCGAAGACCTGAGCCTGAAAACCCTATCGGCCTTGAAGGAAAACCTGGATTATTGGGACGAGGCCCAACGCCAGTTCGAGCGCGAGGCCCTGATCCTGGCCGGGCTGCGCCACCCCAATCTGCCGCGGGTCACCGACTACTTCACCATCCCTGCCCAGGGCCAATACCTGGTGATGGACTTTGTCGAGGGCTACGACCTGCAGCAGGTCATCGACCGCACCCACAAGCCCCTGTACGAGAAACCCACCCTCAAGTGGATCGACCAGATTTGCTCGGCCCTGGCCTACCTGCACGCCCAAAACCCGCCGATCGTCCACCGGGATGTAAAACCGGCCAACATCCGGGTCACGCCCGACGGAGTGGCGATGCTGGTCGATTTCGGAGTGGCAAAATTCTACCGGCCAAACGTCAAAACCACCCTGGGAGCCCGAGCGGTCACCGCCGGCTATTCGCCCATCGAGCAGTATGGCGAAGGCACCACCGACACCCGGGCCGATATTTATTCGCTGGGGGCAACCCTCTACACCTTGCTGACCGCCCAACGCCCGCCTGAAAGCATCGAGCGGGTTTCGGGCAAGGCGCTGATCGAACCGCGCCGCCTGAACCAGGACATCACCCCGGCAACCGAGCGGGTGATCCAGCGCGCCCTGGAAGTGCTGGCGCAAAACCGTTACGCCACGATTGACGAGATGCGCCAGGCGCTCACCCGGGCCGCCCAACAAAGCATCGCGCCAGTATCCAAGATCACCAATCAACTGAATGCGCCTTCGGCCGCCCAGGCCGCCCCCACTTCGCCGCAGGTCAGCAGCCCCATCTCCCGCCCATTTTCAGCCGCCCCGCCCTCCCACAAGACCGCTGCGGCAATGGAATGGATTACGATCCCGGCCGGCGAGTTTCTGTTCGGCCATGATAAGCGCCGGGTCTACCTGCCGGCCTTTCAGATTTCCCGCTTTCCGGTCACCAACCAGCAGTATCGCCACTTCCTGCTCTCGAATTTGCAGGTGCGCCCGCCAACATCCTGGAAGGGGGCCGACTTCCCATTGAGTAAGGCCCGTTACCCCGTAACCGGCGTCACCTACCACGACGCGCAGGCTTTCAGCCGCTGGTTGGGCTGCCGCCTGCCCACCGCCGAAGAATGGGAAAAAGCCGCCCGCGGCTCGGATGGACGGCCTTACCCATGGGGCAACGATTGGGTGGACGGGAAATACTGCAATAACTGGGATGCTCGCTGCGGCGGCACAACCCCGGTGGACAAATACCCCGAAGGCGCCAGCCCCTTCGAAGTGTTGGACATGACCGGCAACATTTGGGAATGGACGAGCGCGGAATACCAGGGGCCATTTATGCGCGAACTGCGCGGCGGTTCCTGGCGCAGTTTCAGCCGCCTGGTGATGCAGGTCTGGCAGCAGGACGGGCTGATGCTGGACGACTCGCGCGACGACGTAGGCTTCCGCTGCGTTCAGCCAATCCCCTGAAGATCTCATTTCTGCGGGTGGTACTCAGACGACTAAGTCACCCGCAACCCTCCAAAATAGAAAAAAATCCCCGCCTTCGACGGATGAGCCAGAAATCTTTCCGGCTTCGCCGGAAAAACCCAAAATATTTAAACGCCCAGGGCTTTGCCGCAGTACTGGCAGAACTGGGCGTCGGGAGACGAGACCTTACCGCAGGCCGGACAGACCTGCCCACCGGACGGCAGTTGAGGCGTGGCGGGCTTGCGCCGCAGCGTCAGCCGGGGCAGGCGCGCCGGCCGTGAAAACCGCGGCAGGCGCAGGCGGGGCAGGCGCTCATACCAGCGCTTGCCCTCGCCAGATGGCAAGGCCTGGGCCTCGGTTTGCTTCCGGCGGCGCAGAAATACGCCGCCCAGCCTGCGCCCCTGCTCCAATGCCTGCTGATAGACCTCTTTCATCTGATCGGTGGTGATATGGCGGCCAGTCAGATACCACTGCAGCACTGCGTTGCCCACCACATACGTCCCGGCGTAGGCGATGGCCGTCTTCGGCACAATCCCGATCACCGGCACCAGTCCAATCAGGCTGCGCGCCACCTGGCGAAAGATGAACCCGCTGCCCAGCACGCTGCCAAACTCGGCAATATAATCCTGCCAGCGGGTGGAATAGCCCAGGGCCAGGCCCACCTTGTAGGCCAGGAAAAGCTGGTTTTTGGTCAGGAT
Organism: uncultured Anaerolinea sp.; assembly: GCA_964416275.1. Lineage (GTDB taxonomy): Bacteria > Chloroflexota > Anaerolineae > Anaerolineales > UBA4823 > RBG-16-57-11. The sequence goes on from CAYQDU010000027.1 coordinate 14,667, forward strand.
AACCGAATCGGCTACCACTACCGGCACGTCGGCAATCGCCACGATTTCAGCCAGGCCGGTGCTGAGGGCATAGGCGGCGTTCGAAAAACTGGTGTCGTTAATCAGGAAGCGCGCCACTGGCACGCGAAACAGAGGAAAGCTGCGCGCCAGCGATAGAAGCTGGTCGGGCAGCAGCTCCATCACTGCGGGGGCAAAACGTTCCACCAGGAAGCGCGTATCCAGGGCTGACCCCCACACCACCCCACGCCGGCGGCGGCCCGGCGCGGACGATTTTTGCTCCTTGACGGCCGCCGGCTGCTCACCAGAGACGGATATCTCGCCGGAAGGCTCGTCCATCTGGTTGATGAACACCATCACTCGCTTCCCGGCGGCATTCCAGCGCTGCACCAATGCCTGCTCGCGGCTCGAATCGGCCTTGCGGCTGCTCATCATCAGGATAATCAAATGAGCCGCTTCGGCCTGCCCAGCCGAGTCCAGGTCGAGAATCTGGATGGGCGTATCCACGGCGGTCGAAATTCCGGTCAGCGCCAGGTCGCTGCTTGCCTCCTGGCGGGCCGGGTCGCGGCGCATCTGGGCCGCCAGGGTAGACCGTCCCGTGCCTGGATCGCCCACAATAGCCAGCTTAAACTCCTGCAAGGCCTGGTCGCGCAGCGGGCGCAGATCGGCCTCTTTGACCACCTGCCAGATGTTTAATAGCGATGACGTAGGCGCCATAACCGTTCCACTCCTATTCCCACACAACCGCCGCCCAGGTCTATGCCCAGGTCGAACAAGCTGGCCGAAAGGGCCACGCCTCGCCAGGGCGCAATCCCCTGGCTGATCCATTGCAGGCTTTCCTGAACAAACCCCACCGCCGCCACCAGCGCCGCCAGCGCCGCCAGGCGGCGCAGGGTGAGGGCTGGCTGGCCCGCCCGCCGCCAGGCTGCCAGCAGCAGCATGCTCAAAACCGCATAGATCAGTCCGTGCATGAAAATGTGGGTCCATTCCGGGCCAAAAACCCGGTTGAACGCTTCCCGGTAAACGGTCGAATACTGCCCCAACCAGGCCGCCGGGAACAGGATGCCCACCAGCCACACCGCCAGCAGCAGCTTCTTGCGCATGCCGGTATTATAAAGTAGTTTCGAGCGAATGGGCGGGGGATAACGCCCCGCCCATTCGCTCGCCGGCCTGAAAATAAAGGCTCTCCCGGCCTCGCCGGGAAAGAAGGGTTGTTTTTGAGAGAATGGGCAACGTTCGCCCCTATTAAACCGTGGAACAAGCCAAAAAGCTGCTCGCGCTGGCGTAGGCCGCGCAAAATGTCCTACCGTCGATTCGCGCCGCCGACGGTTAACCCTCTTTCCAAGGTGAGCGAAGCGCGCCAGTTCCCCTCACCACGAAGGATACGTTCAGTGGGCGCTGGATGAGCGGGCCAGGCCGGCAGGAAACTGCTCTTCCCGGCCCGGACGGATGCGCCACAGGGCAAATATCAGCAGAGCGGCCAGCAGCAGCGATCCGGCCAGGAAGGGCGCCCAAGCGCCAACGAACTGGAAGATCATCCCACCCAGCAGCGGCGCTACGGCGTTCGCCCCGCTCAACAGGGCGGCCGAGATGCCCAGCATACCGCCCACTTCGCCCGGCTCCACCCGCTTGGTAATCAGGCTGTTGATGCTCGGCTGGAGCATGCCTCCGCCAATTGAAGTGGGGATCATGGCAATCAGAACCACCAGCATTCCCAACCAACCTTTGTTGTCTTCGGACGGCAGGTCGATGGCGATATTGCGGGTAGTGGGGTTTTCGTGGGTGCGGAAATCGCCGCTGGCAGCCAGTTGAGCTTCCAGCTTCGCCTTCGAGTAGGAGGGCAGCGGCTGGCGCGGGGTCAACGCGGTCAGCGCCAGGCCCACCGTCAGCAGAGCCAGCCCGGCATAGATCAGCTTGCGGTCGCCAAACCGGCGGCTCCACGGGCCGATGAACCCACCCTGCACCGCCACCACGATGAGACCAACAAAGACAAAGATGATGGCATTGCCGGAGGCGTTCAGCCCCAGGCGATTGAGGCTGAACAGCGCAAAAAGCTGCTCAAAACCGCCAAAGGCCACCTGCTGGGCGAACATCAAAACCAGCAGCAGCCCCACTTCAGGATGCGCCAGGGCGGCCAGCAGAGACCGGAACGAAAAGGCCGGCTTTTGGGCGCCCTGGGCCTGGGCGCGCCGTCCGGCGGGCAGGGTTTCAGGCAGCCAGAACCAGGTCAGCAAAATCGAGAGCAGCGAAAACCCGGCGGCGATAAACGCCGGAACGTGGAAATTGTTCCCGCTCAGCGAAAGCGAGACGAAGGCAATGATCGGCCCAACCACAAAGCCCAGTCCAAAGGCTGCCCCTAACAGGCCCAGGCCCTGGGTGCGGGTCTTTTCGGTGGTGCTGTCGGTGATGGCGGCCTGGGCGGTGGAGATATTAGCCCCCGAAAGCCCATCGATCAGCCGCGAGAGCAGCAGCATCCAGATCGAGTTGGCAAACCCCAGGATCAGGAAACCGATCAACGTGCCGATCTGGCTGATGAGCAGGATCGGGCGGCGGCCATAGCGATCCGACAGGCGGCCCAGGAAGGGCGCGCCGATGAACTGGAACACCGGGTAGGCCGCCCCAATGACGCCAATCAGCAGCGGTGTGGCGCTGAAACTGGCCGAATACAGCGGCAGCAGGGGGATGATGACCGTCAACCCCAGCAGGTCGATCAAAACGATGATGAAGATCGGCAAAATCTTCTTGAAATCCAGCTTTTCATCGGCCGGGCGAACCTCGGTCGAGGCGTTACGAGAACTTGACATACAAACTCCTTCCGGCTCTATTCCAGGCCGTTCAAGACCTGGTCTAACCAGGCCAGCTCGCTGGTCAGGAACCAGCGCTGGTGATCGATCAACAATTGCAGAGCGCCCTGGTGAGGCGGGGCCTGTTCCACCGCCGCCAGGCGGGAAGCCAGGAACGCCCGGCGCTGTTCCAGCAGCGGGCGGGCCTCCTGGGTGGGCAGCTCATCCAGAAATGCCAGGCCCACATCACCGGGAAAGCTGGGTGCAGTGTAGGCGGATAAATTCTCGCGCAGCAGACGCTGAAAGGCCACTTCGCCGGCTTCCGTCAGGCGGTAGACCTTGCGCGGTGGGCGATTGCCCTCCTGTTCGCTGCGCTCATCAATCCAGCCATCCTGGGCCATTTTGTTGAGCAGGTAGTAGGCGGTGGGTTTCTTCAGATCGGTGCAGACCGACAGCACTCCCCCGACAAACTCATAAAGCTGGTAGCCGTGCATTTGCTGGCTGCGCAGCAATCCCAACAGCAGCAGTTTATCATCCATATAATCACCTTTGATTAGTCAGTACTGACTAATCAAAGGTGATTATATGGATATTTCAGGTCTTGTCAAGAGGAAATTTGCTTCTCCCCATGCAACCGGGGTATGACGACTGGCGAGCTTCGCCGAAAGAAGGTTGACCATTAAAGGGAATTACAGCGTGATGGTTCTGGTCCCCAGCCAGCGCTGCTGGAAACGAGCCAGGTATTCGGGGCGCACCACAACCACTGCCAGGCGATAGCGCCGCTGGTCGAGCAGGTCGAACGCCAGCGCCCAACCCTGGCGCTGATCGAATTCCAGCGGGCCAAGCTCGTCGATCACCAGCAAGTCACAAGGCAGAGCGGCAGCCAGCGCCGCGCCGCCCCAGGCCAGGGCCGTCTCGTCAAACATCCAGGGGCCGATCAGGCGGCCGCTCAGCTCACCTTCCAGGCGGCTGGCCAGCAAGCGGCGCTGACCGGAACGCAGGTCTTCCACTTCGATGCCGGTTTTTACCAGCGGGTCGTCTGGCTCGGAGCGGGGGGCAAAACGGGCCGGCGAAAGCAGCCCGGCCACATCCAGGCCTTGAGAGCGCGCCGCAAAAACCAGGCCGCAGCAATAAGTAGTCTTACCAACCCCGCGCCACCCGCTCACCACCAGGATCAGCGGGTCGCCGGCCGGCCGCTCGAAAGCGGAACGCGAAATATCCTGCCAGGCCAATTCCGCCGATATAGGGCTCATTCCACGTTCCAATACATCAGCGCCGAGCGCACCCCACGCGGCCAGAGATACTTCCCATCCACGCAGGTCAGTTCCTGCTCCAGGCGCTGATAGAGAATGGCGTCATACGATGGATCATCCTTCAGGCCAAGCCGGCGTTTCACTTCGGCCAGGGCCTGTTCCAGGCTGCCGCTGCTCCAGCCGCGCCACAGCCCGGCGTCTTCGACCAGCACGTTGGCGTAAATCCCCATCTCGATCAACAGATTATAAGCAATCACAAAATTGGGGCTGTCGTGAGGATGCCCTAAAACCAGGCGGGCAAACTCGGCCATCAGCGCGTCTATCTTCGGCGCCCGCATCAACAAGAAACACGTTCGCCGGGTGACGGACATCATCTTGCGAATAAAGCGGGGGAAATCCGGCTCGCCGTACATAGCATGCGAGCACAACGAAAAATCGTGCGGCTCAACATCTACATCCGGCCAGCAGCCCTCGATGATACAGACATTGGAAATTCCTTCTTCTGCCAGGTTCTCCCGCATGACCGCGATCATGGCTGGCGAGCGGTCGATGGCGGTCACAGAAGCGGCGCAGCCAGCCGCCAGGACCGCCCAGGCCCCAGTTCCGGCGCCAATATCCAGAAAGGTTGCGCCGGGGGCGGCCCGCAGGGTCGAGATCAGAAATTCGCGGCTTGAATCGGGCTGCGACCAGCGGCTCTTGACGTTCTCAGAAAACATGCGCGACCTTTTTTTCCAGTGGTCTTCCTGAGATTCATCGTCTTTCGGCCATCGACCGCTCAGTTCAACCAGTTCCTTCCAAAAAAGGGTCCAATTCGGTGTTGTTTGCATGCAGCGCCTCAATGTTGAAAATGGATCGATTCCAGTCGATGATGGTAGCTCCCGTTAAACCGGGGAGCAGGCATGACGCTCTTCGAGCGCCTTCAAATAATCCTCTTTCGGCGAAGCTCGCCGGCCGCCCCACCCCGGTTTCGTAGAGCGCGGCCTCGATGATTGCGGGGCCGGGTAATTCTCAGCCGCCGCGGCCAGGTCAGCCGCCCTCCGCTTCGTGAGCTACCAGCACTTTAATCAACAACAGTGAGAGAAAGGAAATTACCACCAGAATCACCGATAAGGTCAGGGCGCTCTCCAGATCGCGCTCGAAGCCCAGATAGATAGCGGTGGGCATGGTCTGGGTGCGGCCGGGGAAATTTCCGGCAAAGATCATGGTAGCCCCAAACTCGCCCAAGGCCCTGGCCCAGCTCATCATCGCGCCGCTGATGAGGGCAAAGCGCGACAGCGGCAGGATCACATAGCGGAAGATCTGCCAGCGGCTGGCCCCATCCAGTTGGGCCGCCTGCTCGATCTCGGCGTCGATGCTGGCAAATCCCAACGTCGCCGCCCGCACGTAAAACGGGGCGGCAATAAACGTCTGAGCAATGACCACTGCGGCCGTGGAAAAAGCCACCTGAATACCCAGGTCGTCCAGCCAGCCGCCAATCCAACCGCGCCGCCCCAGGGTAATCAGCAGCGCCACCCCGGCCACTGAGGGCGGCAGCACCGTGGGCAGGTCGATTAAAGTATCCAGGGCTTTCTTACCCCGGAACTGGGAGCGTCCCATCAGGTAAGCCAGCGGGGTGCCAAGCGCCAGGATCATCAGCAGGCTGATAAGCGTGGTCTTCAGGCTGATGCCAATCGCCTGGAGGATGACCTTCTGCCCGATATTTTCCAGCACCGCCTGGGGCGTAATGCGGGTAAAGAGCATCCCGACGGGGATCAAGAAAAACAGGATCAGCGGCAGCGCCAGGGCGCGCCAGGCGTTCTCCGTCCAGCGGCGCAGCGGTCTCGAGAGAAACGCCGCCTGCGGCTGGTTTTGATCGATCCGAACGGCCTGAGGCCCTTGAAATTCGCCTTCGCTCACAGCTTTACAGGCGCCCTTCCGTCTAATGCCAGACCACCAGCCGGCGGTCTTGAGATACGATCACCTCCACCGGCAGGCCATACAGGTCGGATAGATTGGAAGCTGTCAGCACTTCTGCCAGGGTCCCAACCTGGCGCACCTGCCCCTGGCGCATGAGAATCAGGTGGGTTGCCAGGGCCGAGGCCACTTCTGGCTCATGGGTGGTGAACAGGACGGTAACGCCATCCGCATTCAACCGCTTGAGAACCTGGATCAGCCGGGCCTTGTTCGCCAGGTCGAGGTGAGAAGTCGGCTCATCCAGCAGCAGGAGGCGCGGCTGCTGCGCCAGGGCGCGCGCCACCAGGCCCAACTGGCGCTCGCCCCCGCTCAACCCGGTGATAGGCCGGTTTGCCATGCCCCCCAGGCCCACCCGCTCCAGCGCTTTGCGGGCGATCACAATATCTTCCGGGCCGGGCATCGCCAGCGGCGGCAGGTAGGGGGTGCGGCCAAACAGGGCAAAATCGAGCAGGGCATAGTCGAAATTCACCGTCTCACTCTGCGGCACCAGGCCCATCCAGCGGCCCAGCTCGTTTCTGGCGTACCGGTGCAGCGGCGTTCCATTCAGCAAGATCACGCCAGATTGGGCCTTCAACCAGCCCAGGGCCAGGTGCAGCAGCGTCGTCTTACCGGCCCCATTGGGGCCCAGGATGGCCGTCACGCCCCCAACATCGATCTCCAAACACAGATCGGGTAAAACCGCCTCCCGGTGCGGGGTATAGCCAAAGCGGATGTGATCGAAGGCAAGTAAAGGATTGCTCATGCTTTTGTGCGAATGGGCTGTGAAACCATCAAGATCAAGAAGAACAGCGCTCCCAGCAGGGAGGTCAAAATGCCCAGGGGGATTTCGCCGGCCAGCAGGGTGCGCGCCAGGGTGTCGCAGATCAGGGTAAACAATCCGCCCATCAGCATGGCGGCCGGCAGAGCAAAGCGGTTATCGGCCCCAAACAGGCGGCGCGCCAGGTGAGGGGTAATCAGGCCCACCCAACCGACCATGCCGCTGACCGAGATCACCGCCGCGGTGGCGGCGGTGGCGGCGGTGAGGGCAATGATCCGCTCGCGGCTGGGCGATAGTCCCAGGGAATAGGCCGTCTCGTCGCCCAGCGAAAGCAGGTTCAAGCGCCAGCGCATGCGGTACATGATCCACAGCCCCACCAGCACCACCGGCAAAATGGAACGCAGGCGCGCCCAGGTCAGGCTCGCCAGGCCGCCCAACAACCAGAAGGTAATTTCGGGCAACTGGCTGAGGGGATCGGCCAGATATTTTAGCACGCCCAGCCCGGAAGAAAAGAAGGCCGAGATGGCAATGCCCGCCAGCACCAGGCGCAGCATCCAGCCGCCAAAGCGCACCTTGCGGGCCAGCCAGTAGGAAAGCCCCAGGCCAAGAAACGCAAAAAAAGCCGAGCTGGCCTGCACCAACAGGGCCGTATTGCCCAAAAAGATAATGCTGAAGGCGGCCCCAAACGAGGCCCCCTGTGAAACGCCCAGAAACCCCGGCTCTACCAGCGGGTTCCCAAAGATGGTCTGGAATACGGCCCCGGCGGCCGAAAGCGACATGCCCAGCAAAATTGCGGTCAACAGGCGCGGCAGGCGCAGGTTCCAAACCAGGCGTTGGGCCAGGGTGTCCTGGCTAAGGCGCTCCAGCGAGATCCATCCTGGCTGCGGATAGCGCCCAAAGAAAAGCGAGAGGGCCAGCGCCCCCAGCAGCAGCAGGGAAAATCCGATCAATACCCGGTTGCGGCTGGCGACGCTGGCGCTGCGTTCAAGAGAATAGGCGGCGATTTGTTCCTGGGTCAGGGTAGGTCTCCGGCAAAGGTTGGCAGAATGTCTTTCTGGAAAGCGGCTGCGTCCATCCCATACAGGGCCTGATAGAATGCCTGAGCTTCTTGCTGCATATCCAGGTCGGGGAATAGCTGCGGATTGATCTTACCGGCCAACCACAGCAGGCCCAACGCCCAGCGCGTATCGGGCTGGTCCCAGCTATACAGATCGCTGGCAAAACCGTACACCTTCCCATCTTTCAGCGCCCGCAGCTCTTTCCACTGAGGGTCAGCTTTCAAACCGGCAATAACTTCACTGGTCGGTTTGAAATACGAAACGATATAGACCTGATCGGGGTCCCAGGCGGCAATCTGCTCCAGGCCCACTTTCGTCCAGCCCTTGCCGGGGTTGGCGTCGGCCCACACCGGGGCGCCGCCGGCGGCCTGCACCAGGATGGTTTGCATCCAGGTCATGGGGGGAACGTTGAACGCCACCTGGCCGTCCTTGTCCGAATAATACAGGATCAGGACGCGCGGTTTTTGTTCTTCTTTCAAACCGGCCACCGCTTGGCTGACCCGCTCGACCCGCTCCTGGTAGAAAGCGGCCACTTCCCTGGCGCGGGCTTCGTTTTGGAACAACTGGCCCAGGGTAGACAGGTCGCGCTCGTACTGTTCGGGGGTCTCAAAGTCAATATACACCACTGGAATTTTAACCTCATCCAGGGCTGCGCCCAGGGTTTCAGCCATGCTGCTTTTCAGGATCACCAGGTCGGGCTGGACGGCGGCGATCTGTTCCGGGCCAGCATCACTCTTCAAACTGACCTTATCGCCAAAGGTCGGGTCGATCAGCGGAATGAAGTTGCCCGTGCCTTGTTGGGTGCTGCCCAGCGCGACCAGGCGTTTGGCGGCCTCTGGGAAGGTATAGATGGCGTCGGCCACCATAAACAGCGCCTTGCCAGTCAGCACGATGCGCTGCGGCGGCTGCTGGAAAGTCACCTGGCGGCCCAGGGCGTCGGTCACAACGATGGCGCCGGCCGGAGCAGCCGCCCCGGCGGGCTTGGCCGCTGGGATGAAATTATACTTCGCCAGCACATCCTGGCCTTCTTTTGATAATACCAGATCGATGAAAGCCTGGGCCAGATCGGCATTCTGGCTTTCCTTGACCGGGGCAATGGGGTACGAGGCAATTACATTCAGGGCGTCGGGAATATCCAGGCGAGTCACCTTGTCGGCGTCGGCGCCCAGGACATCGCTGGTGTAGACGATGCCCGCGTCGGCTTCGCCCAGGGCCACCTTTGCCAGCACGGCCTTGACGTTGTCTTCATAGGATACTACGTTCTTGAGCGTATCGTCTTTATAGGACGCGCCAAAGGCCGGGTCGGCGTTGGCCTTATCCAGAAAATCGAGCGCATACTGGCCCACCGGCACTTCTTTGGCCGCCAGCACCAGCTTCAACCCGGCTTTGTTCAGGTCTTTCAGTTCCTGCAGCCCGGCCGGGTTGTCTTTAGGATAGATGACCACCAGGCGATTCTTGACAAAGATCTGCTGCGCGCCAGTGACAATCCCCCCGGCCTGGATGACGACATCCATCTGCTTTTTGTTGGCACTGGCGAATACATCCGCCGGGGCGCCCTCGTTGATCTGCTGGGCAAGCTGCTGCGACCCGGCAAAGTTGAACACCACCGTCACGCCCGGATGCGCCGCTTCGAACTGCTTGCCGATCTCGCCAAAGGAATCGGTCAGCGAGGCGGCGGCAAAGACGTTCAGCTCACCGGCCTGGGCCGGGGCTTGGGTGGCCGCCGGGGCTTGGGTGGCCACTGGGGCTTCGGTAGCCGCTGGCGCTTGGGTGACGGCCGGGGCTTGCGTGGCAGCCGGGGCTTGCGGGGCGGCCTGCGGGGCGCAGCCCGCCAGCAGCAGCGCCAGGATGAGGATCAACATTGAAAAGCGTTTTGGGTTCACAGATCTCCTCCGATTTGGAATCTCCCCGCCTGAATAGGCGCGGTCTGCGCCTGCATAGGGGCGGGTTTGAAGCCCGCCCCTATGGGCAACCGGCCTGCACTGGATGGGCCCGCAAGCCCATCCCTACCTGGGCGGCTCAGCGGGCAGGTGGGCCGCCTGGCATATGTCGAGCCAGTCTAACGTCGCCTGGATCTGCCCTACCCGGAATTCACGCACCAGGCGGGGGAAGGTGTTTGCGGCATACTTTTCTCGTTCAGCCTGCTCTTGCGCCAGCCATTCCTGGCACGCTCGCCGCTGAGCGGCAATCAACCGCTCATACACCGGCCGGCCCTCCTGGCGGGCGAAATACAGCCGGGCCTGGAATTCCTGCCGCAGTTGACGCGGCCGATCTACCGGGCTGGACAGCCACCCCAGGAAGGTCTCCTGTCCGGCTGGGGTGAGCTGAAACATGCGCCGGGCCGGGCGCGTCTCCTGCGGCTGGATGGCGCTGTGGATATACCCCAGATCCTCCAGCTTGCTCAACAGAGCATATAACTGGGCCTGCTTCAAACGCCACACCTGCCCCAGTTCGCCATTCTGAAGCAGTTCGTGGATTTGATAGCCGTGCATTGGGCCGGGCCGCAAGAAACCCAGCAGAGCAATTTCCATCGTTAGAGGGCGCGAGATCATCGGGGACATAGGCAACTCCAGATACTCAATTAATGAGTATACATCCAATAAGCAATGACAGGCGTCACGATTCAATGTAACGATTGTAATATTACAATTGTCACAATCGAATGCTCGTGCTACAATCAAAAAGGTGATTTTCTACTCTTCGCACGCGGGCCGAGGGTATCTTTCGCCAGTGCCCCGGTCCTAAACAAAATTCTTCCCGTAACAGCCTGAAAAACCGGAGGTCTCCATGCAAAAAAAGGTACTCAACATCAATGGGGTCAATCGCACCATCATTGCCAGCCCCGAAGCGTCTCTGGCCGATGTACTGCGCAGGCAGCTCTATCTGACCGGGACAAAGGTCTCTTGTAATGACGGTCACTGCGGCGCCTGCTCGGTGATCGTGGATGGCAAGCTCACCCTGTCGTGTGTGACCAAGATGCAGCGTGTTCCCGACGGCGCTGAGATTATCACCATCGAAGGCATCGGCTCGCCGGAGAAGATGCACCCCATTCAGTTGGCGTTTGCGGCCCACGGCGCAGCGCAGTGCGGCTTCTGCACGCCGGGCATGGTCGTCTCGGCCAAGGCCCTGCTGGATAAGAACCTCAACCCGACCCGCGAAGAAGTGCGCGCCTGGCTGACCCAACACCACAACGCCTGCCGCTGCACCGGCTACAAGCCCATCGTGGATGGAATCATGGACGCAGCCAAAGTGCTGCGCGGCGAAATGAAGCGCGAAGAGCTGGAATACAAGCTGCCCGCCGACGGCAAAATCTGGGGCGGCAAGTACCCCCGCCCGACCGCGGTCGCCAAAGTGACCGGCACGCTCGATTTCGGCCAGGACCTGGGCCTGAAGATGCCCCCCGACACACTGCAGTTGGCCCTGGTGCAGGCCAAAGTGCCGCACGCCAACATCCTGTCGATTGACGCCTCCGAAGCCGAGAAGATGCCCGGCGTGTTCAAGGTTATTACCCACAAGGATGTCAAGGGCAAGAACCGCATCACCGGCCTGATTACCTTCCCCACCAACAAGGGCGACGGCTGGGATCGACCAATCCTGTGCGATACCAAAGTGTTCCAGATTGGCGACGCCATCGCCATCGTCGCGGCCGACACCATCGAGCAGGCCAAGGCGGCAGCCGAGAAGGTCAAGGTCGAGTTGGAAGAGCTGCCGGCCTACATGAGCGCCCCGGCAGCCATGGCCGATGACGCCATCGAAATCCACCCCGGAACGCCGAACGTCTACTTCGAGCAGAAGGTCGTCAAAGGCGCCGACACCAAGCCGATCATGGACAGCGCGCCCTACGTGGTGAAGGACAGCTTCTACCTCCAGCGCCAGCCACACCTGACCATCGAGAGCGACATGGGCTTCGCCTATTACGACGAGCAGGGCCGGGTGACGATCCACTCCAAGTCCATCGGCCTGTACCTGCACCTGTACATGATCGCCCCCGGACTGGGCCTCGAGCCGGATCAACTGCGCCTGGTGCAGAACCCGGCCGGCGGCACCTTCGGCTACAAGTTCAGCCCCACCATGGAAGCCCTGCTGGGCGCGGCCTGCATCGCCACCGGCCGCCCGGTTTACCTGGAGTATGACTACCAGCAGTACATGCAGTACACCGGCAAGCGCTCGCCGTTCTTCCTGGACATCAAGATGGCGGCCGACAAAGACGGCAAGATCGTGGCCATGGAGCACGATTACCTGGTCGACCACGGCCCGTACTCCGAATTCGGTGACCTACTGACCCTGCGTGGCGCGCAGTACATCGGCGCCGGTTACAACATCCCCAACATCCGCGGGCGCGGCCGCACGGTCTGCACCAACCACGTGTGGGGCTCGGCCTTCCGGGCCTATGGCTCACCGCAGGCCTTCCTGGCCTCTGAGAGCCTGGTAGACGAGCTGGCTGAGAAAGTGGGCATGGACCCGCTCGAATTCCGCTACATCAACGTCTATCGCCCCGGCAGCACCACCCCCACCGGCCAGGAGCCGGAGGTCTACAGCCTGCCCGAAATGCTGGACAAGCTTCGCCCGCTGTACAAAGCCGCCAAGGAAAAAGCCGCCCGCGAATCGACCCCCGAAAACAAGAAGGGAGTGGGTGTCACCGTCGGCATCTATGGCTGCGGCCTGGACGGCGTGGATGGGGCCGAAGTGGTGGTCGAGCTGACCAAAGAAGGCGCTACGGTCTACGGCACCTGGCAAGATCACGGCCAGGGCGCCGATATGGGCATGCTCGGCACGGCCCATGAAGGTCTGCGCCCGCTGGGCATCGCCCCCGATAAGATCAAGCTGGTGATGAACGACACCGGCCTGATGCCCAACGCTGGCCCCTCGGGCGGCAGCCGCAGCCAGGTGATGACCGGCAACGCCATCAAGAACGGCTGCGAGCAGTTGCTGGCTGCCATGAAGAAACCGGATGGCACCTTCCGCACCTACGACGAGATGGTGAAAGAAGGGCTGGCGCTCAAGTACAACGGCAAGTGGGCCGCATCGATGAACTCCAACTGCGATGAAAACGGGCAGGGCAACCCGTTCGCCGTCTACATGTACGGCGCCTTCCTGGCCGAAGTGAACGTCAACACCCGCACCGGCAAGACCACCGTCGAGGGCATGACCGTAATGGCCGACATGGGCAAGATCAACAACAAGCTGGTGGTCGACGGCCAGATCTACGGCGGCGTGGCCCAGGGCATCGGCCTGGCCCTTTCGGAAGACTTCGAGGATTACGACAAGCACAGCACCATGCTGGGCGCGGGCATTCCATATGCCAAGGACATCCCCGACAAGTTTGACATCTACTACTTCGAAAACGCCCGCGAGAACGGCCCGTTTGGGGCCGCCGGTGTGGGCGAGCTGCCGCTGACCTCGCCGCACGTGGCGATCGTCAACGCGATCTACAACGCCACCGGCGTGCGCATCACTCATCTGCCGGCGCGGCCCGAAAAGGTGCTGGCCGGGCTGAAGAAGCTGGAACAGGACAAGCAGCCAGCGTAATGCCGTTCCGTCTATCATAGATGGGGCGTCCCCAAGGGACGCCCCATCTATTCGGCATCTTCCATGTCCGTCATCGACGATCTTCTCCAATATGCCCACACCTGCAGCCGCGATGCGGCGGTGCAGGATGTGCGCATCGGGCTGCACTGGACGGCCGTATTCAGCCAGCGGGTAGGGCTGGCGGCTACTGTGCCAGACGCATCGTGCTGTTTTGCCGAAGATTTACGCGGCGGGGGACGCCTGCACGAAGAAACCGGCCTGGCCCTGGCCGGGCGCCTGCGCTCGGAGCGGCCCCTGGAAGCCGGGGTGGGTCTGGCCGCCATCAACTCGCTCATCCCCATTCCACACCAAGAGAGCGTCGTGTTAAATGCCCGCGATCTTTTGATCGAGCGCGGGCGGGGTAAGAAGGTGGCCCTGGTGGGCCATTTCGCGTTTACCGAAGAACTGCGGAAAGCCGCGGGGCAGGTCTGGGCGCTGGAGCTGAACCCCACCCCCGGCGATGTGCCGGCCGAGCAGGCCCCCGAGCTGCTGCCCCAGGCTGATGTGATTGGGGTCACCGCCACCACCCTGATTAACCACACCTTTGATGAGCTGGCCCGCCTGTTTCCTCCCCAGGCCCTGGTGGTGATGCTTGGGCCTTCCACGCCGCTCTGCCCGCTGTTGTTCGATTATGGGGTGGATGTGCTGGCCGGGGCGGTTGTAACCGACCCCGATCACGTGCTGCGGCTGGTCAGTCAAAGCTCACCCCTACACCGGCCCACCGGTTTACAGCGCCTGACCCTGGCGCGGCCCGGATTGCCGCTTTAAGGTTCTTCCAGTTTTCCCAAAAAATTCACCCCCTGCCGCCTGCAGTGGCAGAGCCTGACTGCAAGAATGGAGACTGCGGCCGATGGATCAAAAACAACTGCGCGAGCTGGAAAACCGCTGCATTCAGGAACATGCCCCGGTTTGCACCGCAACCTGCCCCATCCACGTAGATGCGCGCGGCATGCTGACCGAAGCCAGCAAAGGCGACTTTGCCGCCGGGCTGAAGCTTCTGCGCAAGGCCCTGCCCTTCCCCGGCATCATCAGCCACATCTGCGACCAGCCCTGCCGTCCCGGCTGTAAGCGCGGCGAGGCGGGCGATCCAATCCAGATTGCCGCCATCGAGCGGGCGTGCGTGGCCTGGGGCGGCCCGGTCGAGCCGGTTACGGCGCTGCTGCGCAAGCCGCGCCGGGTGGCGGTGGTGGGCGGCGGACTGAGCGGGCTGACGGTGGCCTACGACCTGGCGCGCAAGGGCTATGAGGTGGTAGTCTATGAAGCCACCGACCGCCTGGGAGGCCAGGCCTGGGAGTACGTCCCAGAGCGACTGCCCGAAGCCATCTTGCAAAACGACCTGGAGGCGCTCAAGACCCTGGGGGTCGAGCTGCTCACCAATACCCCGGTTGGAAAAGTGGGCCACAATGGACACCGCCCGCCGCTTTCGCTGCTGTGCGATGAGTATGAGGTGGTGTACCTGGGGATTGGCGTCAGCAGCAGCGAGACCTACGACCTCAGCCTGGACGCAGACGGCCGCATTCAAATCAACCCCCAAACGCTGATGACCAGCAAAGATGGGGTATTTGCCGGCGGACGGATGCTTCAGGTGGCGCGCGGGCGCTACCCGCTGACCAGCGCCCGCCAGGAGAGCCAGGTAGTGGCTGCCGAACATCTCCGAGACGACCCGGCCCCCGCCCCGGCGTACTCGCCCATCCTTTCGATCCTGGATGGACGGCGGGCCGCCACATCCATCGACCGCTATTTGCAGCGCGTCTCGCTGACGGCGGCGCGGATAAATGAAGGCCCCTATACCACCCGCCTGTACACGAATACGAAGGGCATTCAGCCCTTGCCCGAAGTGCGCCCGGCGCGGCCCGCCGAGGGCTACACCCAGGAAGAGGCTATCCGGGAGGCGCAGCGCTGCATCCAATGCGAATGTATGGAGTGCGTCAAGAACTGCGTCTACCTGGAGCATTACGGGGGCTACCCCAAAAAATACATCCGCGAGATCTACAACAACCTCTCTATCGTGATGGGGACGCGCTATTCCAATAAGCTGATTAATTCGTGCAGCCTGTGCGGCCTGTGCGGCGAACTCTGCCCAGAGGACCTGGATATGGGCGCGGTCTGCCAGGAAGCCCGCCAGCTGATGGTGCAGCAAAAGCGAATGCCGCCCTCGGCCCACGATTTTGCGCTGCGCGATATGGCCTTCAGCAACAGCCAGCAGTTCGCGCTGGCGCGGCACCAGCCGGGCAAAACCGCCAGCGCCCTGGTCTTCTTCCCCGGCTGCCAGTTGAGCGCCTCGGCCCCCGAGCATGTGGAGCGGGTGTACAATGATCTATGCCAGGCCTACGCCGGCCGGCTGCCGGAAGGCAGCGGGGTGGGGCTGGCGCTGCGCTGCTGCGGCGCGCTGGCCGAGTGGGCCGGAAGGCAGGATTTATTTGCAGCGGCACAGGCCGAATTCCGGGCCGAATATGAACGATTGGGCCGCCCGCGTTTGATCCTGGCCTGCTCGAGCTGTTACCGGGTCTTCAAGACCCATTACCCGGAAATCGAGATCGTCTCGCTGTGGGAGATTCTGGCCGCCGAAGGGCTGTCTTCCAATCTGCAGCGCCCGGCGCAGAGCGCCCCGTGGGCCGTTCACGACCCGTGCGCCACCCGCTATGAAGCCGGAATTCAAGACAGCGTGCGGCAGATATTGGCCCAGGCCGGCGCGCCGGCCGTAGAGCTGCCCCTCAACCGGGACCGGACCGAATGCTGCGGCTATGGCGGCGGCATGTGGCTGGCCCACCCCGAGCTGGCCGACCAGGTGGTGCGGCGACGCATCGAAGCCAACCCGGCCAGCTATATCACGTACTGCGCTATGTGCCGCGATTTCTTTGTTCGCCAGGGCAAGCCTACCCTGCACCTGCTGGACTTGCTGTACGCCGGCGACATGACAGAGGCTGCCCGCCGGCCTGGCCCCGGCTATTCGCAGCGTCACGCCAACCGGGCGGGGCTGAAGCGCCGCCTGCTCAAAACCTTGTGGAGCGAAGCCATGGACGAACCCACCTCAAGCGCGGGGATCCAACTGCTCATCCCGCCCGAAATTCAGGAAATACTGGAGAAACGTCTGATCCTGGTCGAAGACCTGCGCCAGGTGATCGAGACCGCCGAAAAGACCGGTGGGCGCCTGCTGAACAGGCAGACCGGGCATTACCTGGCCTCTCAAAAACTGGGCAGCGTCACCTACTGGGTGGAATACACACCTCAGCAGGTCGCCTATCAGGTGCATAATGCCTACAGCCACCGCATGGAAATCGGTAAAGAGGAACAGAAATGAGCGAATACGTTTCCCTGGCCGATCAAGAAGCCTGGACGTGCGGGCGCTGCAACGCACCGCTCCAGATCAGCAAAGTCACCGCGGGCTACCTGGGCAATGCTTTCCCGGTTGACCTGCTGCCCTCCCCCATCTGCCGGCTGGTGTTCGTCCCCGAGGCCCTGGCCCTGGGCAAGATGCTGGAAGTCGAGA